>DATCXZ010000170.1:0-21581 GCA_036570545.1 Kiloniellaceae bacterium | reverse complement strand
CAAAAGCCGAGCCACAAACCGCAGACGTTCTTCTTCCACCGAACTCTCCTTCCACGGCATCAACACCTCCGGCCAAATGCCCGAAAGTGTTACCCATGTGTCCGGTACAAAACGTCACCTATGTCTCGGGTCGCTCAGCGGCGCTCCGCAGGGGCTTGGCGCGCCTGATCCGCTCGCGGGGCGAGCGCATTGCCTCCCACAGGTCAGTGCGCCGCTGCACGTTGAGCCAGAAGTCGGCGCTGTTGCCGAACACCCGCGCGAGAATGAGGGCTGTCGGAGCCGTGATCTTGCGGCGGGCGTTGCACAGCTCGTTCACATGCTTGCGCTGCACCCCCATCGCCTCCGCCAGCGCCCCCTGCGTCAAGCCCAGGGGCCGCATGAACTCCTCCACCAGGATCTCGCCAACCGTCGCCGGCTTGCGCTTGGTCGTCAGCATGAACGCCTCACCTGTAGCTATGGTCGTCGAGATAGACGCCTGAGGCCTCGCCGCGGCGGCCATCCCATTGGAAGATCAATCGCCATTGCGGCAGACATTGGCAACCCTTCCGACAAGATGCTGCAAGGCGTCGCCTAGAATTTCAGGCCGAGCCGCAGCAGCATGCCATCCTCGTGGGCAGTGACGCCCAGTTGCAGGCGGTCGCCCGTCGCCGGCGCGAGGAAGGCTTCGCTGGCGAAGACGGCGAGGAAGTTGCCGAGCGCCATGCCGGCCAGCACGTCGGTGGGATGGTGCTTGCCGGCCTCCACCCGCGCCCAGCCCGTCGCCAGGACCAGGCCGGCGAGCCCGATGTCGCTGCCGAGCCGGGCCGCCGGCGGCAGGTCGTGGTAGCGGAGAGTCTCGCGGGCGAGCCGCGCGCCGGCGGCGGTGATGCTGGCGTGGTTCGAGGGAAAGCTGTCGTCGGCACGGCCGATAGGCCGTTCCCTGCCAGTTGCTGTCTTGAGGCCCTCCGTCGCGCCCCAGGTGGCAAGGAGGGCGCCGCCGCCGACGGCGAAGCCCTTGGCCTTGGTGGCGAGCCAGGCGTCCTCCGGCGCGGGCGCCGCGAGGCCGGCGGCGCCGTAGATCGCATAGCTCGACACCCGCAGCCAGTCGCTCGCATCGTCCGCCGTGTCGCGCGCGCCGAACAGCGGCGTTTCCTCCTTGGCCCATTCGGCGATGTCGTCGTCGGCGCCGCCGATCTGGATTCCGGCGGCTGTGGCGGCGGGCAGCCAGGTGAAGGGGTCCGCTGCCGCCGTGAGGGCCGCCTCGCCCAGCCGGCCCCACCCGGGCGTCGCCGTGGCGTCGGCGCCCCAATAGGGGCCGGTGTAGGGGGCGGGCGCGGTGCTGCAGGCCGCAAGGCTCAGCAGCGACAGGGCAAGGACCGCAGCTCGTAAGGCCATCGGCGTGCCTCCTCGCTGTCATGCTTGGATGACAGCGCAAAGTTCCCCGAAGACGCCTGTCAGTCTAAGGTCGCGCCACCGTTTCGCTACAGAGCATTCGTGCCCCTCGCGATCCTTTCCGCCATTTGCCTTGTCCCGATCGACGGCCGATGCGACCTTCTTCCCATGACAAGAATGCCCGCCCTCTTCATCGGCCACGGCAGTCCGATGAACACCCTGGAAGTGAACGGCTATACCCGCGCGTGGCGGCGGCTGGGCGCGGCGCTGCCGCGGCCGCGGGCGCTGCTGGTGGTCTCGGCCCACTGGTTCTTCGGCGCGACGGCGGTCACCGCTATGCCAAAGCCGCGCACGATTCACGACTTCTACGGCTTTCCGCAGGAACTCTTCGATTTCGACTATCCGGCGCCCGGCCTGCCCGAGCTTGCCGAGGAGGTGGCGGAGGTCGCCAAGCCGCTCTGGGTCGGCGCGGATCGCGACCAGTGGGGCCTCGACCACGGCACCTGGAGCGTGCTCGCCCACCTCTATCCCGAGGCCGACGTGCCGGTGGTCCAGCTCTCGATCAATGCGCTGAAGCCGCTGGCCTATCATATCGATCTGGGCGCCAGGCTGGCACCGCTGCGCGAGCGCGGGGTGATGATCGTCGGCAGCGGCAACGTCGTTCACAATCTGCGCCGCATTCAGTGGGACAATCCCGATGGCGGTGAGGACTGGGCCCGCCGCTTCGACGATTCAGTGGCGGACCTGATGGCGGCGCGGCCGGGCGACCTGTTGGAAGCAGCCGAGCATCCCGACTTCGCGCGCGCCGTGCCGACGCCCGACCATTTCATTCCCCTGCTCTACACCGCCGGCCTCGCGGCCGCGGCGGGGGGCGGCGCCAAGGCGCTGGTGCGCGGCTATGCGATGGGCTCGCTGTCGATGAGCTGCTACGGCCTCGACATGGACGACGTGCCCTGCGTGGAAGGCGGCGACGGCGCGTGCATTCCCCGAGACATGCCCGCGGACCAGACCAACATCTGAGCAGCGGCCGCCGTCACTTCGGCAAGGCGTACAACTGGAACAGGCTCTGCAGCAGGTCGCTCGGGCGCTGCCCCGGAAAATGGTTCTCGTAGATGGCGTGGATCCGGCGGCTGCGGAACAGCTCCGCGATCGTGGCGTTGGCGGCGTCCCGCAGCTCGGGCGAGCGTCCCTTGGCAAAGGGCAACGCATAGGGCTCGTAGGTCAGGAACTTGCCGCCCACAAGAAAGTCGCCGGCGTTGTCGGCACGCCCGACGACGGCGTTGAGGATCGCGCGGTCGGCGAAGTAGTAGGTCACCGCGCCGGCGGCCAGCGCCGCGAAAGCCTCGTCATGCGTCGCCTTGCGGTCGACCTCGACGGAGGTGCCGAGCAGCGACTCGATGAACTCCAGCGTCGTCGTCTCCGACACCACCGCGACGCGCTGCAGCGCTCCCTGCATCGCCTGCGGCGCCGCCGGGATCACGCTGCTCGGCCGACGAGCCGCCACGCTGCCGCCGCTGACGAAGATCAAGAAGGAGAAATCGAAGTCCGCCATGCGGCTTTCGGTGATCGAGAAGGGCCCGCAGACGGTGTCGATCTCGCCGCTGAGCAGCTTTTCCTGGCGGTCGGCGGTGGTCACCAGCACGTAATCCTCGGCGATCTCCCGCTCGGGGTGGCGCGCCCGGTAGGCCTTCTTGACCTCCTCGCAGATGTCGATCGCATAGCCCCGGAAACGCCCGTCGGCGGTGCGGTAGGAGATCGGCGGCGCGTCGGCGCGGGCGCCGAAACGAATCGCTCCCGCCTCGGCCGCCTCTGCGGCCGGCGGCAGCAGCAAAGTCAGGATGAGAACGGAAAGCACTGCGGCGCGGATGCCGTCCCGTCGACCGGATGCGTCTGTCATGGGGCTCATCCTCTTGGCATCCCGGCCGGTTCCGGCGCGGCCACGGAGGCAAGATCGGCGCGCGGGCGCGGCCGCGCCAGGAAGACCGCGATGCAGCCGAGAATGGCGGCCGCCACGGCCGTCGTCTGCGCCACGTCGATGACGATGCCGGGGTCGATCACCAGATCGCCTGGCCTGCCGCTCTGCAGCGACAAGGTAACGAAGGCCGCCGCCAAGGCGGTGGTGGTCGCCTGCAGCAGCACCTGGAGAATGCGCCGGGGCAGCGACGCGTTCTCGTTCGCCACCAGATCGAGGTCGTAGGCTATCCAGAAGGCCGTCGCGGCGGCCACCGTGCCGTAGGCAGGGATCCAGATCAATTTTGCCGAAATCGCCGGCAGGCCGCCTTGCGCCATCATGACGTAAACCACGTGCCAGAGCACAAGCGCGAGAGTGCCGGCGATGTAGCCACGCAGCACGACGCGCAGGTACTGCTTCACGGGGATCTGCAGATGACCGACCTCGAGCGGAACCCAGGTGCCGTCGTGCAGCCGGCGCCGATAGAGCCGCGCCGCCGAAACCGCCGCGGCGCTGTGCAGCATGAAGGCGCCCGTCGCCCAGCTCAGCGCCGTCAGGGCATCCCCCTGGGAGAAATACGTCAGCGTCAGGACCCCGAAGAAGAGCCCGATCACCGAGAGCAGGACCCGATTGATCAAGGTGTCATCCTGCACATGGCCGTCCGTCAGCCGGAGGGCGTCGGAAATCTGCCGGAGTTTCGCCGCGTCTTGCAGGAGCGGGCAGAGCCCGACCGCAATCAAGGCATGCAGGTTGTGCAGGGCGTCGTCGATGATGTCGATCATGCGCGAACGCAACTCGACATCGGCCTTCTCCAGGGTATGGTGGTTCGCTGTCAGCAGCCGCAGCGGCCGACTCTTGATCTCGACGATGGCACGGTCGATCTCTTCCCAGACATGGCCGTACTCGCGCTTTATGGTGCTGCCGAAATTTCTCGGCAACTCCCTGGACTCCAGGACGTCATGGAGGAAGCACAGCCGCAGCCAGCGGCGCAGCACCTCGTTGGCGGAGGTCGCCTCGTCCACCTCGCGCAGCGACTCGCATCTGGACCCGGTGACATTGCCATACAGGGCGAGCAGCGCGTCCCTTTCCGAGGCCGAGAGGTGCTTCAGGTCGATGCGCCGGTCGCGGATGTTGGCCGCGAGGCTCTCCACGTTCTGCGGAATCCCGATGAGACGGTGTGTCAGCCGGCGGGCGAAGAACTCCACCTGGTTGAGCGAGCGAAAATGCGTGGCGCCGCCGGTGAGGATCATCAGGATGGCCAGCGGCACCCAGGCTGGAACCGGCAGTTCCTGCGACTCGAGGGCTTCCTGAGCGGACCCGACCAGCGCATCGCTGTCCGCGATGCCGGCAGTCGATCCGTCCAGGCCGAAGGCCGCAAAGACGTGAGGGCCGACGATCGAGAGGCCGGTGTACACGACGACCATGATCGCGACATAGATGACGAAGGACTGGATGTAGCGATAGCCGTTGGAGACAGCGCGCGGGACAAGCGTTTCGATAAAGGAGCCATCGGCGGCCGTCGGCTGGTTGAAGCGCTCCATGCAAAAGAGGATCAGGATGACCAGCCCGCAGCCGTAGGCGACCAGGAAGTCGGCATTGAGGATCAGGGAACCGATCGCGATTTGCATCGACAGCCTCCCGCGGCCTGGTTGCCGCGCCTGTTAGATTCTTTTGCCTTTATTGCTTCTCCCAAACATACCCACCGTGCAGGCGAAGGCGGCTTGGCCCGCCGGCGGCGGCTTACACGCGCCCTACATGGCTGCGGCAAGAGAAAACCCGCCTGCCATGGCTGCAACCAGCCACAACTACTCAATTTGATTATGTCAATATGCTACAGATTTCTTTGGTTTCGCCAGCAGAATTCCGGGGTACTCCATCGGCACCTCTGCGCCGACCCAACCAGCGGTGCGCAAGCGGAGAAACCAACCGAACCTGCGGATGACCGATCGAAGCGCAGGTTCCCACGCGGCAGCACCGGCCAAGCTTCTCAATAAACCTCCTTCGGCAGCAGCATGAAGAAGACGTCTTCGACGCGCTGCCAGAAGTTGCGGGCGGGCTGGCGGTGCAGCACCTCGTCGCCGGCGGTCCAGATCATCTCGCCGTTATCGTCCAGGGTGACGCGCCAGGCGTTCTCCGGGCGCAGGTCGCGCTCGACCGCCGCCAGCACATCCGCGGCGAGACCCTCGCTCTCGACGACCACCCCCATCTCGCTGTTGAGGCGCCAGGAACGCGGATCGAGGTTCATCGAGCCGATGAAGACGCGCCTGCCGTCGATCGCGATCGCCTTGGCGTGCAGGCCCATGAAGGCGGCCTGCACCGGCGGCGTGTCGACGACCAGCGCCTTTACGGCGGCGTCGGGACGGGTCTCATAGAGCTCGACGCCGGCCTCGATGAAATCCCGCCGCCATTGCTTGTAGTGGGCGTTCACCGCGGGCACGTCGTGCGAGGCCAGCGAGTTGGTGAGAATGCGGTAGCGCACGCCGCGCTCGACCTGCCCGCGCAGCCAGTCGAGGGCCTCGCCGTCCGGCACGATGTAGGCATTGGAGATCACGACATCGCGCACGGCGCTCTCCAGCAGGCCCTGGATCACCTCCGGCATCACGTGGTGAACCTGATCCGCGCCGGGAGAGTCGGCGAGCACGCGGCTGCTGCCCGGATGCAATGCCGGCACCAGGTCGCCCAGCGCATCCCGCCAGTCCTGCGGCGCGATCTCGAAGTGCGACAGCGTCCTGGCCTCCTCCAGCCAGTTGCCGATGACGATCATGGCCTGCGCAAGGTCCGCGGCAGTCCGCGCCTCGTCGAGGCGGCTGGCCGGCAGCACGCGCTCGCTGTTCCAGAAACGGTCGAAGGTCTGCGACGCCTGGCGGGCGACCGGCCCGAAGCCGAGGGCATCGAAGTCGCGAAAGCCGAACTCCGGCGACAGGCCGAAATATTCGTTGCCGATGTTGCGGCCGCCGAGGATGACGGCACGGTTGTCGGCGATCAGCAGCTTGTTGTGCATGCGCTGGTTGACGCGGTCGAGCTCCGCGATGGACTCGAAGAACTGCCCCACCAGCGTCCGCTGCCGCCAGGGATTGAAGACACGCACGTCGATGTTCGGATGGGCGCCGATCGTGGCAGTGGCGGTGTCGCCCAGCCGCTCCTGCGCGGTCTCGACGAGGACGTTGGTGGTCAGGTCGTCGACCAGGATGCGCACCTTCACGCCGCGGTCGGCGGCGGCGACGACACGGCTGAGCAGCAGCGAGCCGCTCTCGTCGCCCCACCAGACGTAGTACTGCAGATCGAGGGAATGCCGGGCGGAATCGATGAGCGCCAGGCGCCAGCGCAGGCTGTCGGCGTTGGCATCGAGCAGGTGAAAGCCCGATAGGTCGGTCCCTACCCGCGCCTGCAAGGCCGCCTCGGCCTCGGCGAGTGGCCCGCCGGGCTGCGGCGCCAGAGCGTGGCCGGGCGGGCCCAGCGGCAGCTCCTCGGGCAACGAGGCGCAGCCGACGAGCAGCAAAGCCAGCGCGAAGGCCGACAGCTTGCGCAACATGGACGGCCGCCCTTTAGTTCAGCCACCTATCCTGCCAGGACTGAAATCTCTAGGAAAGAGCCGCCGCGGCAACGCCGCCGGAGCGCCGTCGGGTGTGGACTCAGGTGGAGGGACACTCCAGCGCCTTGATCTGCTCGCCGTTTTGGTAGCAGTTGCGCTGTCCGGGGATCGGCGTGCCGTCGTACTCCGTCGGATGGATGATCTGCCAGCCGTGCATGGCACCGTTCTTCGTGCGGGCTTCGTACCGCAACTCGGTGCCCTGCCAGGTGCGCGAATAGCCGTAGGTGCCGTCTATGTGCTCCTCAACCGAGGTGCTGTAGGTACCGGCGATCGGATTGCGCGCGAAGCCGACGGTGTACTTCGGCTTGCCGCTGTCGTCCGCTACGAAGTAGAAGTAGCTCGCCGTCGGCGCCTCGCGCATCTCGTTGATGTAGTCCCAGTCGTTGATATCGACTTCCAGCGCGCCGTTCTCGCCGGGCTTGAACTGCGCGGTCTGGGTGATGACGATCCAGGTAAAAGAGCCGCTGCGTTGGCCGCCTGCCCAGGTTCCCTCGATGCGCTGCACGTTGTCGATAATGATGACGTTGCTGTAGCCTTCCCCGCTGTGGCGGATGATATCACGGGTCGTGCCAACGACAACGGCCCGGCCTTCCGGGCCGTTGTCGCCGCACGCGCCGGCCAGCGAGACCAGCTGCACGGCGTTGATGTCGGTCGTGCCGGTGTAGCCGGGAACCTTCCGCGCGACCTCCGCCTGGCTGTCGAGATACTGCTCGTAGCTCATCCCCTTGAGGACCTGGAACGCGGTTTCCTTCGTCACCGGGCAAGGTTTGCCCTGCGCCATCCCCAGCTTCTCGGCATCGAGTCCTATCTCGGCATAGCGCGCCTCGAAGTCCTTCACGATGGCCTGCAGCGCCGGATCGGAGAACTGCGGATTACCCTGCGCGGCGTAGCGCGCCGCGTTGGCCCGCGCCGCGCTCTCGGCCATGCCCTGACCCATCGAGGTGCAGGCGGCCGGAGCCAGCGCAACGGTCAACAAGGCGGCACCGGCGAGCAGGGCTCGGCAACGGGTATTCATGCTCTTACTCCGTAGGAAAGCATTGGTGTGTGGAACTCACTGCTCGGCGCACTGCGCACTGCCGCAGGCCTGCTTGCACTGCTGGCCGGCGGAGGCGAAGTCGCCGATCAGGTTGCAGGAATAGACGCGCGCGAAGTTCTTCATCGCCGCGCCGCAGGACGCATTGCGGTAGCTGACGGGGATCGAGTAGGAGGCGCCGCTCGGGCACGAAAAGCTGTAAGCCTCGCTCAGGGCGGAACCGCCGGAGGCCGCCGCCGCTGCGGGCGCGGCCGCAAGCGCGCCGGCAGGAGGCCCAGAGTGAGAAGGTGGAGAGTTGGACGGCGGGGCGCCGGACGGCTGTGGGGCCCCGAGCGCCTGCTGTGCCAGGCCGCCCAGCAGGCCGTCGAGGCCCGGCGCCTCGAACGACATGCCGCCGGAGAACAGCGAGTCGCCGCCCCCGCCCCCCTGGCTCGCCGATATCAGGGTGTTCATCAGCGCGCCGCCCTCGCCCTCGCCCAGCACGTCGCTGACGAAGGCCTGGCCGAGCTGCATCTTGTCGACGCCCGGCAAGTCGGCGCTGCTGATCACGGCGGCGCCCAGGCCGAGTGCCAGAACCTGACCGAAGTCGAACCCCGAGTCTGCCGCCTCGGCGGCCTGCTGCCGGCGATAGGCCTCGGTTGCTCGTGCATGGCGGCGCTCGAAATCCGCCAGGTATTCCGGCGTGGCCTTCACGAAGTACAGGGCAATGCCGGCGGTCACGTCCTCGGCGATGAAGATGCCGGTCTCCGCCGTGCCGTCAGGGGTCAGCTTCTTGCCGACCACCACGAAGCTGCCCTTGGGATAGACGAAGGCGACGTCGGTCATGGTCGGCTGCGCGAAGTAGGTGAAGGTGCCGACATAGGCTTCCTTGCGCGGCACCGCATAGACGCCCTTGTCATAGGTGACGAGGTCGCGACCGACATAGAGATGGTGGGTGAACTTGAAGGTGCCCTCGAAATAGGGATCGAGAGCCGGCGGGGCGACAGCGTCGTTGCGGACATCGATACCCTGGGCGGGCGGAATACCCGCCCGCAGCGCCCGCCCGAGGTCCGCATCGGTCAGTGCCGGCCCGGGGGTTGGCGCCAGGAAGCCGGCGGCGGACGAGGCCGGGACCCCGGCCTTGCGCCGATCCGCCTGCTCAAGCAAGCGCATGGCGTCTGCAGCCATGCCAGCTTTCTTGTCGCCAGCATTCTTGTCATTTGTCTCGTCGGCGTGCGCCCCTGACGCCGCGCCCAGCACCACTGCCGCTGCGAGGATACAGCCCCGCAGAGCGGCGACCCGAAAGCCGACCACCCCCGAATTCCTTTCTATCGCTCCCCGGCGCGGACTGGCCCTGCCATCCCGCCGAAGACCGCGGCCTGACTGGCCGGCGGCCCACTCCCCCGATCCTTTATTCCGCCTTTTTCCGGCGGGCGCCACCCAAAAAAGGCAGCGGGCTCGGTTCTTCTGCAACCCTGACGCACGATTGACACTGGGGCCCGGCGAGGGCCTTTGCGATCTTTTTCGCAGCGCAGCACATGGCTCCGGAGACCGAGTAAGGCATGAGAGAGGCTCTGCAATCCCAACCGGCAGAAGCGCGGCTGGAGCGCGAGCGCGACTTCCACAACGCGCGCTTCGAGCACGACGATCGCGAAGCCCAGCTCAAGTACTACGACGCCATCGCCGACTGCTTTCGCGACTACTGGGCGCGGGTCGACCAGCTTGCGGTCGGCGCCGACATCCTGGAATACGGCTGCGCTTACGGTGACAACGCCCTGCGCCTCGCCACCACGGCGCGCACGGCGACCGGCATCGACATCTCCGACGTGGCCATCGAGAAGGGCCGCGAGCGTGCCCGCCAGAAGGGTTTCACCAACGTCCGCCTCGAGGCGATGAACGCCGAGGCGATGACCTTCCCCGACGACAGCTTCGACCTCGTCTTCGGCAGCGGTATCATCCACCACCTCGACATCGACCGCGCCTTCGGCGAGATCGCCCGCGTGCTGCGCCCCGGCGGGCGCGCCGTCTTCATCGAGCCGCTGGGCCTCAATCCGGCCATCGAGCTTTACCGCCGGTTCACGCCCAGCGCCCGCACGCCCGACGAGCACCCCCTGCTGCGCCGGGACTTCCGCCGCTTCGACGCCGCCTTCGGGTCGACCTCCTGCCGGTTCTACGGGCTCGCCACCCTGGCTGCGGTGCCGTTTCGCGGCACCATGGCGAAGGCGCCCCTGTTCGCCGTGACCCGCGCCGTCGACCGCGGCCTCCTGGCGCTGCCGGCGGTGAAGTGGTGGGCCTGGTACAGCCTGATGGAGGGCGAGGCCGCCTGAGCGCCGGCGCTCAGCCCGCCAGCGCGTGGGCAAGGCCGATCAGCATGGTCACGCGCCCCGTCGCGTCCTGCAGCGGCGCCAGAATCACCTCGTACTGCATCGGACCGCGGCCCGGCCACCGCAGAGTTTCCCAGCGTATCCGGACCTTGCCGGCCGCCGCGTCTTCGTACTGCCGCCACACCACGGCGTCGGCATCGCGCTTGGTGTACAGGGCGCTCAGCCGCTCGCCTGTGTGCTCGCCCTCGACCTCCACGATCCCGGTGCCGATAAGGCGGAAGTGGAAGTCACAGCCACCCGCGGCCTCCGGCAGAACGTCGACCAGGAAGATGGACGGCAGCAGGCGCACCATCTCGTCCGGCGCGATGTCGGCGCGGGCGGGAAAGCCGCCGCCCGGCGGGCACTTGGCGTGCCAGTAGGCGAGGAAGGCGCGCCCCAAAGGCGACAGCGGTGCTTCCTCCTCCTGCCACAAGCGCCGGTCGGTGCGGCGTGGCGGGCCGTTGCCCCTGCTGCCGGGAGAATCGGTCATCCGCCGCTCACCCGTCGCCGGCGGGCGCGCTGAAGCAGACGTGCAGGATCTGGCAGACCGCCCCGCTGACGTTCTGCAGCGGCAGTTCCACGACCGTGATGCACCGATGCTCGTGCCCGGGCTTGGCGACGTTGCTGGTCAGCAGGCCGATCAGCCGCTCGTCGCGGACCGCTGAGATGTGCGCCAGCACGCCGTCCTGCGCGGCGGCCGGGAAGCCCTCCGACAGCCGCTTTCCGGTGAGGTCGCCGCCCAGGATCTCGGCCACGCCGGAGCCGAAGATGCGAAAGCGGGGGTCGCCGTCGGGCTCCAGGTCGGACAGCGCCACATAGCGGTGCCAGCCGACAAAGTCCTCGATGGCGAAGTCCTTCCACCGCGGCAAGGCGTCATTCCGGCATTTGCCCTGCCACACCGCCACCATCGGCGCCAGCCCACCGAAGCAGGCGGGCGGCGCGTCACGGCGGAAACGCCTGACGTGCATACTGCCGTGTGTCGTCTTCGTGCTGTGCTCGAAGACCGGCACGGAACTCCCTGCGCCCGCACTACAGGGCGAATCTCTATTCACGGGGGACCCCTCCCCTGAATGACGGTTTGTTTAGTACCGTCTTCCCAGAGTATCGCCAGGATCGGCCGGCAAAGGCAAGGATTGGTCGCGAGGAAGGTCGCGGCGAAGCCAGAGGATGCCGCGGACGAAGCGGCCAGGTTGCGGAAAGAAAACAAAGGTGGCGGCGGCGGATTCCCCCCGCGCGCGCCGCGAAGTGCCTTCCAACGCGGCCCCGGGCTCCCCTAAACTTCCGCCGCAAATGGCGCCACGGCCGGCTTCGCGGCCGGTGGTGCCCCTACAGGAGCCAGTACCCCCTAACATGACACCCACGTTGCATTTCAGCCGCGCGGAGTTTGCGGCGCGCGTCGACCGGACCCGGCGGGCCATGGAGAAGCGGGGCATCGACGCCCTCATCGTCAGCGATCCTTCCAACATGGCCTGGCTGACCGGCTACGACGGCTGGTCGTTCTACGTCCATCAGGCGGTGGTGCTGCCGATCGACGACGACCCGGTGTGGTTCGGCCGCTCCCAGGACGCCAACGGCGCCCACCGCACGACCTGGATGGCCCGCGAGCGCATCGAGAGCTATGCCGACCACTACGTCCAGTCGACCGAGCGCCACCCCATGGAGGTGCTGGCGGGCATCGTCGAGAAGCGCGGCTGGGGCAAGCGGCGCATCGGCGTCGAGATGGACAACTACTACTTCAGCGCCAAGGCCTTCGCCGTGCTGCAGGAGCGCCTGCCCAACGCCGCCTTCCACGATGCCACCTACCTGGTGAACTGGCAGCGCGCGGTGAAGTCGCCGCAGGAGCTCGCCTACATGGAAACGGCGGCGCGCATCGTCGAGCGCATGCATGCCCGCATCTTCGAGACCGTTGAGCCCGGCCTGCGCAAGAACGAGTTGGTGGCCGATATCCTGCACGCCGGCACCCTCGGCACCGAAGACGCCGGCGGCGACTATGCCGCCATCGTGCCGCTGCTGCCGTCGGGACCGGACGCCGCGGCGCCGCACCTCACCTGGGACGACCGGCCG
Source organism: Kiloniellaceae bacterium (assembly GCA_036570545.1). Classification (GTDB taxonomy): domain Bacteria; phylum Pseudomonadota; class Alphaproteobacteria; order Kiloniellales; family Kiloniellaceae; genus Pelagibius. The sequence continues at coordinate 9,228 of DATCXZ010000170.1, read as the reverse complement.
TTCAGGGCCGGCGAAGGCACCTTCTTCGAGATCGCCGGCTGCTACCGCCGCTATCACTGCCCGCTGTCGCGCACTGTCTTCCTCGGCAAGCCGCCGCACCACTTCGTCGAGGCGGAGAAAGCGGTGCTGGAGGGCATGGAAGCGGGGCTCGGCGAGGCGCGGCCGGGGCGGCGCTGCGAGGACATCGCCAAGGCCTTCTTTGCCGTGCTGGCGCGCTACGGCATCGTGAAGGACAACCGCACCGGCTATTCCATCGGCCTCAGCTACCCGCCCGACTGGGGCGAGCGCACCATGAGCCTGCGCGGCGGCGACACCACCGAGCTGCAGCCGGGCATGACGCTGCACTTCATGACCGGCCTGTGGCTCGACGACTGGGGCTTCGAGACCACCGAGAGCATCGTCATCACCGACAGCGGGCCGCGCTGCCTCGCCTCGGTGCCGCGCAAATTGCTTGTGAAGGATTAGCCCCGGCCATGGCTGTCAATCCCATCTCCTCCAGCCTCGACTTCGACCAGGACGGCGTGCAGCACGGCCACCTGAAGCTGCCGTGGTCGCGCGACGACTCGGCCTGGGGCGCGATCCTCATTCCCATCACCGTGATCAGGAACGGCGACGGCCCCACTGCCCTCTTCACCGGCGGCAATCACGGCGACGAGTACGAGGGGCCGATCGCGATCCTCGATCTCGCCCGCAGCCTGGAGCCGGCGGAGATCGGCGGCCGCGTCATCCTGCTGCCGATGATGAACTTCCCGGCGGTGCGCAGCGGCCGGCGCACCTCGCCGATCGACAGCGGCAACCTGAACCGCCTGTTCCCGGGCAAGCCCGACGGCACCATCACCCAGAAGATCGCCGACTATGTGACCACTGCCCTGCTGCCGCTGGCCGACGTCGTCGTCGACCTGCATTCCGGCGGCAAGACGCTGGAGTTCGTGCCCTACGCCGCCTGCCACCGGCTGCCGCAGGACGTCGGCCTTGAGGCACGCTGCGCGGCGGCCATGCAGGCCTTCAACGCACCCTACTCGATGATCATGCTGGAGCTCGACGCCGTCGGCATGCTCGACACCGAGGTGGAGAACCGCGGCAAGGTCTTCGTCACCACCGAGCTGGGCGGCGGCGGCAGCGCCACGCCGCGCACGGTCGCCGTCGCCAAGCGCGGGCTGCGCAACGTGCTGCACCACGCCGGCATCCTGCAGGGCGCGGTGGAGATGCGCCCCAGCGTGCAGCTAGACATGCCGGACGCGCGCTGCTTCGTCACCTCCGAGCACGGCGGCATCCTGGAGTTCATGGTGGAGCTGGGGCAGACGGTCTCCGAGGGCGACCTCCTCGCCCGCGTCTACGACCCCGAGCGAAGCGGCTGGCGGCCGGTCGAATACACCGCCTACCGCGACGGCGTGGTGGCCGGCCGCCACTACCCCGGCCTGGTGCAGAGCGGCGACACCCTGGCGGTGATCGCGGTGCCGGGGTGACGCGACGTGCCGGCGAGGGATTGCTGGATCGCTGCCTTGCGTGCTTCGAGACGGCGGCTTTCGCCGCCTCCTCAGCATGAGGTGCTGTTTTTCTGCCATCAAAATTCTACCTCATCCTGAGGAGCCCGACCGGGCGCCGGCCCGGTCGGGCGTCTCGAAGGACGCACAGCGCCGGTGCAAGGACGTAACGCGCGTCCTGCTCGCGTGATGGGGCGATCGCGGCGGCGCCCCCTACACCTGCGTCAGCGGGCCGTAGGCTTCGGGGCGGCGGTCGCGGAAGAACTGCCAGAGATTGCGCACCTCGCGCACCTTGGCCATGTCCATGTCGGCGGTGACCAGCTCGTCGCTGTCCTCGCTGGCCTCGACCAGGAAGTTGCCGCGCGGGTCGACCACATAGGACGAGCCGTAGAACTTGCCGATGTTCCAGGGCGCCTCGCTGCCGACCCGGTTCACCGCGCCGATGAAGCAGCCGTTGGCGACGGCCGAGGCCGGCTGCTCCAGCTTCCAGAGATACTGGCTCAAGCCCGCGACCGTGGCAGAGGGGTTCACGATGTACTCGGCACCGGCCAGCGCCAGCGCGCGCCAGCCCTCCGGGAAGTGGCGGTCGTAGCAGATGTAGACGCCGAGCCTGCAGTAGGCGGTGTCGAACACCGGCCAGCCGGAGTTGCCGGGCTTGAAGAAGAACTTCTCGTAGAAGCCGGCGACCTGCGGGATGTGGGTCTTGCGGTACTTGCCGAGGTAGCTGCCGTCGGCGTCGATGACCGCGCAGGTGTTGTAGTAGACGCCGGTGATGTCCTCCTCGTAGATCGGCACCACGATGACCATCGCGTGCTTCTTCGCGTAGTCCTTCATGAGGCTGACGGTGGGGCCGTCGGGGACCTTCTCGGCAGCGGCATACCACTTGGCGTCCTGGCTCGGACAGAAGTACGGCTGGTTGAACACCTCCTGCAGGCAGAGCACCTGCACGCCCTTCTTGCCGGCTTCGTCGATCAGCGGCAGGTGCGCCTCGTTCATGCGGTCGCGGATCGCCTGTGGGCTGTCGCCGGTGTCCGCCTTCAAGGCCATCTGGATCAGCCCTGCCCTCACCGTCGCCATGTCGTCGCCTCCCTCCGTGTTCTCCACCGTTCCGGCGCTCGAGCAGGATTTGACCAGACGGTCAGGATCGCTGGCAAGGGCCCATGTACTAAAAACTGGGTACCGAAAACTGGATCCCGAAAAGCGGACTCGCTTCACCCCGCAACATCGGGCAAAATTGACCAAACGGACAGGTTTCTGATCCGACAAGCGAGGCACAGGGAACAGGAGGGACAACCATCATGGCGATCCTCATCAGAGGCGGGACCGTCGTCACCGCGGACCACTCCTTTCGCGCCGACGTGCTGACTCAGGACGACAAGATTGTCGCCATCGGGGAATCCCTGGAGGCGCCCGCCGGCGCCGAGACGATCGACGCCGGCGGCGCCTACGTGCTGCCGGGCGGCATCGACCCGCACACCCACATGGAGCTGCCCTTCATGGGCACGGTGGCCTCGGAGGACTTCTACTCCGGCACCACCGCCGGCATGGTCGGCGGCACCACCATGATCATCGACTTCGTGATCCCCAGTCCGAAGCAGGACGTCATGGAGGCCTACCGCACCTGGCGCGGCTGGGCCGAAAAGGCGGCCGGCGACTATTCCTTCCACGTCGCCATCACCTGGTGGGACGAGACGGTGAAGGAGGCCATGGGCACGCTGACCCGCGAGTTCGGCGTGAATTCCTTCAAGCACTTCATGGCCTACAAGGGCGCCATCATGGCCGACGACGAGGTGCTGGTGAATTCCTTCACCCGCGCGCGCGAGCTGGGCGCCATCTGCACGGTGCACGCCGAGAACGGCGAGCTGGTGTTCCACCTGCAGCAGGAGATCCTGAAGCACGGCATCACCGGGCCTGAGGGCCACCCCCTCTCCCGCCCGCCGGAAGTCGAGGGCGAGGCCGCCAACCGCGCCATCCGCGTGGCGCAGGTGCTCGACGTACCGCTCTACATCGTGCACAACTCCTGCCGTGAATCGCTGCAGGCGATCACCCGTGCGCGCAACGAGGGTCAGCGCGTGTTCGGCGAGGTGCTGGCCGGCCATCTGCTGGTGAACGACGAGGTCTACCGGCATCCCGACTGGGACCACGCTGCCGCCCATGTGATGAGCCCGCCGTTCCGTCCCAGGGAGCACCAGGAGGAGCTGTGGCGCGGCCTGCAGGCGGGCATGCTGCAGACCACCGCCACCGACCACTGCTGCTTCTGCGCGCCGCAGAAGCGCATGGGCCACAACAATTTCACGCAGATCCCCAACGGCACCGGCGGCGTCGAGGACCGCATGCACGTCCTCTGGCACCACGGCGTGAACTCCGGGCGCCTGACGATGAACGAGTTCGTCGCCATTACCTCCACCAACGCGGCGAAGATCTTCAACATCTATCCGCGCAAGGGCTCGATCTCGATCGGCGCCGATGCCGACATCGCGATCTGGGACCCGGAGAAGGAGCGCACGATCTCCAAGGACACGCACCACCAGAACGTCGACTTCAACATCTTCGAGGGCATGACCGTCAGGGGCGTCAACACCGTCACCATCAGCCAGGGCAAGGTCGTCTACCAGGATGGCGACATTCGCACCGAGAAAGGCGCCGGGCGCTACGTCGACCGCCCGACCTTCCCGCCCTACTACCAGGCCCTGAACCGCCAGCACGAGGCCAAGGCCCCGGTGGCGGTCGATCGCATGTAATCCCGACAACCGGACAAGACGGCAAGACAGGGAGTAAACGGGCATGATTTCTCGCAACAGAGGAACGCGGGCCGGCCTGGGCCGGCGCACGGCTTTGACACTGGGTGGCTTCGCGCTCGCGGCCTTTGCCGTGGCCGGCCTTCTCGGCGAGCCGGCGCTGGCGCAGGAGAAGCTGAAGGTGGCCGGCATCTACACAGTGCCGATCCAGCAGAAGTGGGTCGGCACGCTGCATCGCGCTTTGACCGCAGCGGAGGAGCGCGGCGAGATCGACTACAGCTTCTCGGAGAAGGTCTCCAACAGCGATTACGTCCGCGTCATGCGTGAATACGCCGAGGGCGGCGCCAAGCTGATCGTCGGGGAAGCGTTCGGCGTCAGCCGCGAGGCGCGCCGGGTGGCCGACGACTACCCCGAGGTCGCCTTCCTGATGGGCGATTCCGGAAAGCCGCACGGCAGCAACTACGCGGTCTTCGACAACTGGATCCACGAGCCCTGCTATCTGATGGGCGTGCTCGCCGGCACCCTGTCCAAAACCGGCAAGATCGGCATGGTCGGCGGCCATGCCATCGGCGAGGTGAACCGCCTGTTCCACGCCTTCATGGAAGGCGCCCGCTCGGTCAATCCGGACGCCCAGTTCAAGGTCGCCTTCATCGGCTCGTGGTTCGATCCGCCCAAGGCCAAGGAGTTCGCCCTGGCGCAGGCCGAATCCGGGGCCGACGTGCTCTATGCCGAACGCGCCGGCGTGGTCGACGCCGCGCGCGAGAAAGGCATCATCGCCTTCGGCAACGTGAACGACATGAACAAGGCCGAGAACGGCGAGGACGTCGTCGTCGCCTCCGCGCTGTGGCACATGGAGCCGGCGATCGACCACGCCATCGCTCAGGTGAACGCGGGGACGTTCAAGGCCGAGGACTACCGGGAATGGACGATGATGAAGGCCGGCGGCGCCTCGCTGTCGCCCTTCTACGAGTTCGACGACAAGATTCCCGCCGAGACCAAGGCCAGGATCGAGGCCCTGACCGCGCAGATCAAGGCCGGCGAGCTGGTCGTGCCGGTCAACGACGCGGAGCCGAAGTCGACGTTCTGAGCGTGTCTTTTGCGCCCGAGCGAGGATTGACCCTTGGTTCGTGATGCCCGCTGGCGGGGCCTGCCACCATGTAGGGTCAACCCGGCGGCTCGTCGAGGCGGCTGGCCACATTCAACTGTCATCCCGGCCAGGCGACCGCAGGGAGCGCGAGCCGGGATCTATGGATGGGCCGGGCGCCAAGCAGCGGAATGGGCCCCGGCTCGCGCTCGCTCACGCTCGCTTGGCCGGGGTGACGACCAGAGTAGAAGGCACAATGTGCGAACGGCGAGGCAAGGCCGTCTCACTTGCGCTATGATCCGGCGGACCATTGCCTGCGGAGAAAGCCGGCGCGATGCCAGAAGCCATTGAACCTGCGCCGGCAGGCACCGCTCCTCGGACGGTGCTGCGCCTGGCCGGCATCACCAAGCGCTTCGGCGGGCTGACCGCCAACGACGCCGTCTCGCTTGAGCTGCGCGGCGGCGAGATCCTCGCCCTGCTGGGCGAGAACGGCGCCGGCAAGACCACCCTGATGTCGATCCTTTTCGGCCACTATGTCGCCGACGCGGGCAGCATCGAGGCCTTCGGGCGGCGCCTGCCCGCCGGCTCGCCGCGCGCCGCCATCGCCGCCGGCATCGGCATGGTGCATCAGCACTTCACCCTCGGCGAGAACCTCTCGGTGCTCGACAACATCGTGCTGGGAACCGAGCCGCTGTGGGCGCCGGTCCAGAACCGCGCGAAGGCGCGTAAGAAGGTGGCGGAGCTTGCCGAGCACTTCGGGCTCGCCGTCGACCCCCGGCGCCTCGTCCGCGACCTCTCGGTGGGCGAGCGCCAGCGCATCGAGATCCTGAAGGCGCTCTACCGCGGCGCCCGCATCCTCGTCCTCGACGAGCCGACCGCCGTGCTTGCGCCGAAGGAGGTCGAGGCGCTCTTCGCCACCCTGAAGGCCATGGTGGCGGAGGGCCTCTCCGTCATCTTCATCTCGCACAAGCTGAACGAGGTCATGGCGGTGGCCGACCGCGTCGCCGTGCTGCGCCAGGGCAAGCTCGTCGCCGAGCTGCCGATCGCCGAGGCCGACCGCCACAGCCTCGCCCAGGCCATGGTCGGGCGGCCGGTGACACCGCCGGCGCGCGATGCGCTGGCGCCCGGCGAGGTGGTCATGCAGATGGCCGGCGTCAGCGTCCACGGAGCCGAGGGCCGGCCGCTGCTGGACGAACTGCACCTGCTGCTCTACGGCCGCGAGATCCTCGGCATCGCCGGCGTCTCCGGCAACGGACAGGGGGCTCTCGCCGCCCTGCTGTCGGGCCAGCGCCTGCCGGACGACGGCTACTTCGAGCTGCTCGGCGAGACGGTCGCGAAGACCTCGCCGGCCGCGATGCAGCGCCGCGGCGTCGGCCGCGTGCCGGAGGACCGCCACGCCCTCGGCGTCATCGGCGACCTGCCGGTCGAGGAAAACCTGATTCTCGAAGCCTCGGGCGACCCACGGTTCTGCCGCTTCGGCCTGCTGAGGGGCGGCGCCATCCGCCGTCACGCCCGCGCGCTCATCGAGCGCTTCGACATTCGCGGCGCCGACCCGACGACGCGAACGCGGGCGCTGTCCGGCGGCAACATGCAGAAGGTGATCCTGGCCCGGGTGCTGAGCGCCGGGCCGCGCGTCATCCTCGCCAACCAGCCGACGCGCGGGCTCGACGTCGGCGCCGCCGCCAAGGTGCAGGAATTTCTCTATGCGGCGCGCGCCGCGGGCGCCGGCATCGTCCTCCTCTCCGAGGATCTCGAGGAGCTGTTGCAGGTCTGCGACCGCATCGCGGTGCTGTACCGCGGACGCCTCTCCCCGCCGGTGCCGGCCGAGGAGGCCGATCTCGCCACCCTCGGGCTGCTGATGTCCGGCCAGGGCGCGTTCGAGGACGACCGCCGGAGGCCCGGCCATGCGGCTTGAGCCGCGCGCCCACATTCCCCTGTGGCTCAGCCTCGCCGCGCCGGTCGCCGCCGTCGCGCTCGCCTTCGCCTGCTGCGCGCTGCTGATCGTGTGGGCCGGGGCCCCGGTCGTCGCCGCCTACGAGGCGCTGCTGCGCGGCGCCTTCGGCTCGGTCTTCGCGGTGACCGAGACGCTGACCCGCGCGGCACCGCTCATCTTCACCGGCCTTGCCGCCGCCGTCGCCTTCCGCGCCAAGCTGTGGAACATCGGCGCCGAGGGCCAGCTCTATGCCGGCGCCCTCGCCGCCACCTGGATCGGCACCGGCATGGTCACGCTGCCGCCGCTGCTCATGGTCCCCTTGCTCTTCCTCGCCGGCGCGCTGGCCGGAGGGTTGCTGCTGCTGGTGCCGGCGATCCTGAAGCTGAAGCTGCGCGTCGACGAGGTGGTGACCACCCTGCTGCTGAATTTCATCGTCATCCTCTTCGTCAACTACCTGGTGTTCGGGCCGTGGAAGGACCCGCTCTCGATGGGCTGGCCGCAGGCGGCGCCGATCATCGAAGAAGGCATTCTCGACCCGCTGGTGCCGCGCATGCGCCTCCACGCGGGCTTCCTCTGGGCGGTCGGATTGGCGGTCTTTACCTGGGCCTTCATCCGCTTCAGCCGCTGGGGCTTCCAGATCCGCGCGGTGGGGCACAACCCCGAAGCTGCCGCCTTCGCCGGCCTTCCGGTCGGCGCCACGGTGCTGCGCACCGCCCTGCTTTCCGGCGGGCTGGCCGGCATGGCCGGCGTCTGCGAGGTCGCCGGCGCCAAGGGTTACCTGACGCTCGATATCTCACCGGGCTTCGGCTACACCGGCATCGCCGTCGCCATGCTGGCCGGCCTTCACCCGCTCGGCGTGGTCGCCGCGGCGATCTTCGTCGCCGCGATCTACAACGGCGCCGATGCCATGAGCCGCGCCATGTCGATCTCCAACTACCTGGCCGACGTGCTGACCGCGACGGCGCTGCTGCTGGTGCTGGCGAGCGTGCTCTTCGTGCGCTTCCGGCCCCGTTTGCGATAGAAAGGCCGGGGATGGAGCTGGTCGAGATCTTCGTCACGCTGGGCTTCTGGGCCGCGCTGGTGCGCATGGCGACGCCGCTGATCTTCGGCACCCTCGGCGAGCTAATCTGCGAGCGCGCCGGCGTGTTGAACCTCGGCATCGAGGGCATCATGACGATGGGCGCCATGGTCGCCTGGATGTGGGTCTACCAGGGCGGCGATCTCTGGACCGCGGTGCTGGTGGCGGCCGCCGCCGGCGCGCTCTTCGGGCTGCTGCACGCCGCCTTCAGCGTCACCCTCGGCGTCTCCCAGCACGTGACCGGCATCGGCATCACGCTGCTCGCCGCCTCGCTCAGCTACTTCGCCTTCCGCATGCTGCTGCCGAACGTGACGACGCCGCCGAAGATCGAGCCCTTCCGGCCCTACCCGATCCCCGGCCTGTCGGAGATCCCCTACGTCGGCGAGGTGCTGTTCACCCAGAGCCCCCTCACCTACCTCGCCTTCGCCCTGGTTCCAGCGGTCGGCTACGGCCTCTACCGCACGCCGCTCGGCCTTGCCCTGCGCATGGTTGGCGAGAACCCGCTGGCGGTCGAGGCGCAGGGCATCGACGTGCACCGCCTGCGCACTGGCGCGGTCATGCTGGGCAGCGCCTTCATGGCAGTCGGCGGCGCCTTTCTTACCATCTCGGTGTTCGACGCCTTCTACATCGGCATGATCAACGGGCGCGGCTGGATCTGCATCGCCCTGGTCATCTTCGCCTCCTGGCGCCCGGGCAAGGCGCTGGCCGGCGCCCTGCTGTTCGCCGCCTTCGAGGCGCTGCAGATCCGCGTGCAGCAGGCGTCGTCGGCCGTCATCCCCTACCAGTTCTTCCTCATGATGCCTTACGTGCTGAGCATCCTGGCGATGATCATCATGTCGCGCCGCGCGGCCTATCCGCAGGCGCTGCTGGTGCCGTTCCGTAAAGGCGAGAGATAGATCCATGCTCGACCT
>DATCXZ010000169.1:0-6915 GCA_036570545.1 Kiloniellaceae bacterium | reverse complement strand
GGCGGCTCCACCCCGACGCGCGCGAAGTCGAGCGCGGCGGGCAGCGCGCCGGCCGCCGTCATCTGCTCCAGCTCGCCGATAACGACGCCTCGGAAATGCTTGAAAAGGTTCATGCGTTCTTGACTCGGATATCGAAATTCTTGGCGTATTCGTCCTGCGCGAAGCGGTCCGTCATGCCGGCGATGTAGTCGGCCACCAGCCGCGCGCGCTCGGCCTGCGGCAGGTCCAGCGCCTCGCTCTGCCACTCGTCGGGCAGGCAGTCGGGCCGCGCCAGGTAGTGATCGAAGAGTTCCCGCACCACCCGCCGGGCCTTGCTGGTCATGCGGTTCACCTTGTAGTGGCGGTACATGCGGGCGAAGAGGAAGGACCGCAGCGCGCGGTCGTTCTGGCGCATCTCGTCGGAAAAGGCAACCAGCGGCGCCGCGAGATGGCGCACCGCCGCCGCCGAGTCCGGCCGCCCGGCCGCGGCGCGCCGGCGCGTCTCGGCCAGCAGGTCGGTGACCATGCGGTCGATGAGGCGGCGCACGGTCTCGTGGATGAGGCGCCCCTCCTCCAGCTTGGGATAGCGCGCCTCCACCTCGGCCAGCACCGGGCCGACCAGCGGCAGGTCCCGCAGGTCGTCGAGCGAGAACAGCCCGGCGCGCAGGCCGTCGTCGATGTCGTGGTTGTTGTAGGCGATGTCGTCGGACAGCGCCGCCACCTGGGCCTCCGCCGAGGCGAAGGTGGCGAGCTCGAGGTCGCGCCTGTCGCGGCAGTAGGCGACCACCGTCGGCGGCACCGGGTCGTCCTTCTCCGCCGCCGGGCCGGTGAGCGGCCCGTTGTGCTTCACGATGCCCTCCAGCGTCTCCCAGGTCAGGTTGAGGCCATCGAACTCGGCGTAGCGGCGCTCCAGCAGGGTCAGGATGCGGAAGGTCTGCTCGTTGTGGTCGAAGCCGCCGTAGGGCGCCATGGCCTGCTTCAGCGCGTCCTCGCCGGCATGGCCGAAGCAGGTGTGGCCGAGGTCGTGGGCCAGCGCCACCGCCTCGGCGAGATCCTCGTTGAGGCCGAGGGCGCGGCTGATCGAGCGCGCGATCTGCGCCACCTCGATCGAGTGGGTCAGCCGCGTGCGGTAGTAATCGCCCTCGTGGTAGACGAAGACCTGGGTCTTGTACTTCAGCCGCCGGAAGGCGCCGGCATGGACGATGCGGTCGCGGTCGCGCTGAAAGCAGGAGCGCGTCGGGCTCTCCGGCTCGGCGAGGTCGCGCCCCCGGCTCTCGTCGGGCCGGCAGGCGAAGGCGGCAGGCGGATTCGGCTGGAACATGGCCGCGACCCTACGGCCTGGCCGGAGTTCGCGCAATGGCGGTTTTCTGCGTGTTTCCGGCGCAAATCAGCCGGGATCGCAGCCCCTCCGCCGGACCCGTCCCGGTTGATTTGACAAGCCGGCGGGACTCCCTACATCTTGGGTGACTCTGGGCCGCTCGGCCCGGGCGTAACGAGGACGGCATGAGCGCAGCGGATACCCTGGAAATTTCCCTCTCGGCGCGGGCGGCCAAGCGGGTCGCCTGGCTGATCGAGCAGGACGGCCACGCCGGCCTGATGCTGCGCGTCTCGGTCTCCGGCGGCGGCTGCTCCGGCTTCCAGTACGGCTTCTCCTTCGACGACACCGTGAATGCCGACGACCGCACCTTCGTGCGCGACGGCGTCACCGCGGTGGTCGACGAGACCTCGCTGGAACTGCTGAACGGCGCGGAGGTCGATTTCGTCGAGGATCTCGGCGGCTCGGCCTTCCAGATCAGGAACCCCAACGCCACCTCGTCCTGCGGCTGCGGCACCTCCTTTGCGGTCTGACCGGGGCGCCGGGCAGTGACCACCAGCACCGAGGAATTCACCCCCTACCCATCCTTCGGCACCACCTCTTTGGTCGTCACCCTCGGCCTTGAGCCTATTGGATTTACACAGCTCGCGCGCCTGTCTCGCAAACGCTATACATACCGCTGTCGTCCCGGGGCTTGTCCCCGGGACCCATTGGCGTTGGCGCAGGGCGATGCCCTATTACGTTTACATCCTTGCCAGCCGCAAGCACGGGACGCTCTACATCGGCGTCACCAACGACATCGCCCGCCGCGTTTGGGAACACCGGGAGAGTGTCGGCTCTCGCTTCGTCATGAAATACCGCGTCACGCGCCTGGTCCATGTCGAGGCGCACGAGGAGATCGCCCGTGCGATACAGCGCGAGAAGACGATGAAGGAGTGGCCCCGCGCCTGGAAAATCCGACTGATCGAGCGCAGCAATCCCGAGTGGGAGGGTCTCTACGACCGCTTGAACGGCTAGGGCATTGGGTCCCGGGGACAAGCCCCGGGACGACAGCCTTGGCTGTGGCAAGGACGTGCCTCTCCTCCATGAGATGCGTGAATTGCTGAGCATCGCGACATGGCCCAGGGAGTCGTCGCGATGCTGAGCATCGCCACCTGGAACGTCAACTCCATCAAGGCGCGGCTGCCCAACGTGCTGGCTTGGCTGCAGTCGGCGCAGCCCGACGTGGCGCTGCTGCAGGAGCTGAAGTGCATCGACGACAACTTCCCGCGGCTGGAGATCGAGGCGCTCGGCTACCATCTCGCCGTCCATGGCCAGAAGTCCTATAACGGCGTCGCCATCCTCTCGAAGTCCCCGCTGGAGAACGTGCTCTGCGGCCTGCCCGGCAACGACGGCGACGACCACGCGCGCTACGTCGAAGCGACCGTTAGCGGCTTCCGCGTGGCCAGCATCTACCTGCCGAACGGCAATCCGATCGGCACCGAGAAGTTCGACTACAAGCTGGCCTGGATGGACCGCCTCCACCACCACGCGCGGGGGCTGCTGACGAGCGAACTGCCGGTGGTGCTCGGCGGCGACTACAACGTGATCCCGCAGGACGAGGACGTCTACGACCCGCGCGCCTTCGCGACCGACGCCCTCGCCCAGCCGGAAAGCCGCAGCCGCTTCCGCGCGCTCATGAACCTCGGCTACACCGATGCCCTCCGGGCCCTGCACCGCACGCCGCACCTCTATACCTTCTGGGACTACCAGGGCGGCGGCTGGCAGCACGACAAGGGCCTGCGCATCGATCACTTCCTGCTGTCGCCGCAGGCCGCCGACCTGCTGGAGAGCTGCGAGATCGACCGCGGCCCGCGCGGCGAGCCCAAGGCCTCCGACCACACCCCGGTGGTCTGCCGCCTGCGCGATCCCGCTGCCGCCCGCGTCGCCGCCTGAAGGCGGCTAATGCCCTTCATCCCGCTGCACGACACCACGCCGCGCATCTTCATCGCGCGGCCCTGGACCACCTGGCTGCTCATCGTCGGCAGCGCCGTCGCCTACCTCGGCCAGACCGCCGGCGGCGACGAGTTCTTTTTGCGTCTGGTCTACGGCCTCGGCGTGATTCCCGCGGTGCTCACCGGCAGCGCCGCGCTGGTCCCGCAGCTCGCCATCGCCGACCCGCTGGTCACCCTGCTGTCTTACCAGTTCCTGCACGGCGGCTTCATGCATCTGGCCGGCAACATGCTCTATCTCTGGGTGTTCGGCGACAACGTGGAAGACGCCATGGGCCACGGGCGCTTCCTGCTGTTCTACCTGGTCTGCGGCGTGCTGGCGGCGCTCGCCCAGGTCGCCTTCGACCCGGTGAACGCGACGCCGCTGATCGGCGCCAGCGGATCGATCTCCGGCGTGCTCGGCGCCTACCTCATCCTCCATCCGCACGCGCGCGTGCTGGTGCCGATCGGCTTCATTCCGCTCTATCTGCCGGCTTGGCTGCTGCTGATCTTCTGGTTCGGCTTCCAGTTCTTCGCCGCCTTCGGGAGCGGAGGAGCCGAGAACGTCGGCTGGTGGGCGCACATCGGCGGCTTCGTCGCCGGCGTGGTGCTGATCTTCGCCTTCCGCCGCCGCGCCGTGCCGCTGTTCGGCCGCCACGATCCGCCCGGCGGCGTCACCATCCGGCGCGGCGTGACGTGGCAGCCGAAGGGCAAGCGCCCGTCCGGCCAGCGCGGTCCCTGGGGCTGAGCTACAGGCTCTTGGGCAAATAGCGCGCGTACCAGGCGCTGATCAGCAGGATCAGGCCCAGCACGACGAAGACCGCCGGCAGCGGCGCCACCGTCAGCACCACCGCATAGGCCGCCGCCGGCAGGAGCTGCGAGGCCTCGATATAGGTGCGGAACACCGAGGTCATCTCGGAGCGCTCGTAGTGGCGCACCGCGCGCAGGAAGGGGATGTTGCCGAGGGCGTCGAGCGCCGTGGCGCCGAGCGCCGCGCAGACGAAGAGCGCCGCCGTGGCGAGCGGGCTCGGCTGCAGGAAGCCGGCGGCGATGGAGATCGCGCCGCTCAGAACGCCGGCGCCGATGATGATGCCGCGGATGCCGTGGCGCCGGCCGAGCCGCCCGAAGAACGGCGCGCAGAACAGCAGCCCCTGCCCCAGCGACAGCATGACCGCCACCACCGCGTCGCTGCCGCCCTGCTCCACGATGTAGAGCGGCGGGTAGACGAAGAAGGTGGTCCAGAAGGTGCTGCGCCCGAAGGGAATGATCCACGCCAGGCGCAGGCGCGGCTGGCTGAGGTAGCGGCGGATGTTGTTCCACGGCATCGGCGGGGTCTGCCGCGCCGGCGCCACCGTCGGGTTGTCGACGATGCGCAGGTACCAGAAGTAGCCGAGGGCGGCGAGCGCGAAGCCGGCGCTCAGCAGGCAGACCGGCAGCAGGCCGAAGCGGCTGTAGAGGAAGATGCCGAGCGCCGGTCCGATGAACCAGGAGATGCCGAGGAAGGCGAGGCGCAGCGGCTCGCTGGCGACGAAGTCCTTCCGCCTGATGTAGTCGAGGATGTAGAGGTTCAGCGCGATGTTCACGCAGACCACGGCAAGGCTGCGCACCTGCAGCGCGGTCACGAAGGGCAGCGCCTGCGACAGCAGCATCAGCAGCGGCGCCGCCACCATGCAGAGGGTGCCGGCGGAGAAGATCCACTTGCGGCGCACCTTCAACAGCACCAGCGGCACCATGAAGCTGGTGGCGAAGGCGACGATGCCGACCCCGGCATAGGCAAGGCTGATGACCTGCGCCTCGACCAGCAGCGCGTGCGCCTCGAGCGGGATCACACCGGCGATGACGGCGCGGGAAAAGGCCTCGACGGCGGACAGTATCGCAAACTCGCGCGCGCCCGGCCGCTCGACCACGCGCAACCACATCGGAAACCGGATTTCCAAGGAAGAACCCCGACTCGCAAAAGCGGCGCGCCCCCGCTACGCGCCCGCGTTGTCCCAGAGAGATAATCCGGTTCGCCGTCCCTTGGCCAGGGGGCAAAGCTGAAGACCCGGACCACCCTCCGCTGTCGTCCCGGCATTCATTGTCGGGACCTATCGGATTCACGCATCTCTCCCGCCCACTCTGGTCGTCACCCCGGCCAAGCGAGCGTCAGCGAGCGCGAGCCGGGCCTATGGCGGGGGCCGGGCGCCAGGCCCAGCCATGGGCCGGGTCAAGCCCGAGGGTGACAGCGGGGGGTGGAAGCGCCGGTGCGTTCACGGCAGACGATGTGTTGATCCAGCGGCACAGTGCCGCGGCCCACATCACATAATGCCTCACGTCGCGGCCCTGATCGCCGGCAGCAGGTCGCCGAGGGCGCGCGCGACTGTGGCCGGCTCGCCCTTGAACTGCAGGCCGACGAGGCGGCCGCGCTGCCACACCACGACGGCGGGCAGCCCCTCGAAGCGGTCGCCCAGCAGCGTGACGCCGCCGGCGCAGTCGCGCGCGTCGCTGAGGGCGACCTTGGCGCCGCCGAGCGACATGTTGAGGATGGTGCAGACGAATTGCCCGCCACGGCAGCTCAGCGTGCCCGGCCACAGCACCGAGCGGCGCAGGTAGCGCCGGCGGCCTTCGTCATCGCCGAGCCGCGCGAGGAGGTCCTGGAACATGGCGTCCTGAGTCTCGGCGTCGCCCTGGAAGCGCAGTTCCGCGAGGTCGCCTTTCACGTCGAGGACGCTGCAGGAGAGTTGCCCGAAGCCGTGCAACGACAGGAAGACGTCGCGCTGGCCGCCTAGGGGGCCACCGAGGGGGCCGAGCAGGCGCAACTGCGCGCCGCGCCGCGTCAGGCTCAGGACCTCGCAGTCGACTGTGCCGTCGCCAGCCTTCAACTGGCCCGGCTTGTGCACGGCGATCTGCTGTTCGACCAGGCTCGCCTCGGCCATCGCAACCCATCCTTGCGGGCCCCTGCCCGCCTATTCGAAGGGACGGGAGTATGGCGCTGCCGCGTTAACAAGTCGCGAAAGGCGGAAATAGACTAAAAAGCCGGACAACCTGTGATCGGGGCGATGATCAGAAGCGCTGGGGGCGGCGCCGTGCGTGGTTCGAGACGCCCGCTTCGCGGGCTCCTCACCATGAGGCTCTTTCTTAATGCCATCAAAGATTTACCTCATCCTGAGGAGCACGGCCGGGCGATCACCCGGCCGTGCGTCTCGAAGGACGCAGGATGCCGATGCAGCGCCCGCCGCTACTCCGCTGCCACCGGCCCGAACACCGGGCCGCCGGGCATGATGCGCAGGCCGGGGCGGAGGCGGCGGAACGGCAGGGCGCGGTTGTCGAGCACCACCGGGCCCGGCGCCACCACCACCAGCACCGCCGCGGCGATCGGCTGGAAGTCGGCGCGGAAGTGGACCGAGGATTTCAGGGCCAGTATCTTCTGCGCGGCCGGCTCGACGCCGAGGTGGCGCAGCATGGCCTGGTCGGCGAGCTGCACCTTGGCGGAGGCGACGGCGACACGCACGCCGCCGGTCTCCAGCAGCGCAGTGCGGCCGAGCTGCATGTTGGCGCCCTTGTAGAACGGACCGGTGCCGGTGCAGCGGCCGTCGCCGAGGCGCAGCACCTTGAAGCGCGCCTCCAGCGGCGCGTCGCCCGGGACCCCGGAGTGGCCGCCGAGCGCCAGCG
>DATCXZ010000168.1:0-10231 GCA_036570545.1 Kiloniellaceae bacterium | reverse complement strand
CCTTGCCGCCGACTGTGCCCGGGCGCAGACGACCAACCAGGAGATCCCACCGGCCCTGCAGCAGCCACTGCCGGTGCAGCCGGGCCAGCCCCAATCCAGCCCTCAGACCAGCCCGCAGCAGGCCCCGCAGGCGCAACCCAGCGCGCCGGCCAGTCCGACAGCCAGCGGCCAACCGCACGGCGACTGGATTCAGCGCTGCACCCCCAACCCGCCGCCCGGCTCCTCGCCGCCGGCAGCCGGCAAGCAGGAGGTGTGCTTCCTCATCCAGGAAGTGATGGAGGAGGACTCGCGCCGCCCGCTGCTGAAGATCACCGTCGGCTTCTTCGGCGCCGAGCGCCAGCTCCGCGCGATCATCGCCATGCCGCTCGGCGTGCCGCTGGCTACCGGCATCCAGATCAGCGTCGACGGCCAGGCGATCGGGACCGTGCCGTTCGATATCTGCCGGCGCGACGGCTGCCTCGCCGACCTGCTGCTGAACGATAGCGCGGTGAATGCCTTCAAGGCCGGCAGTAAGGCGCAGGCACGCGTCGCGTCGAGCCAGGGCGAAGGCATCAACCTGCCGATCTCGCTGAGGGGCTTCACCGCCGGCTACACCGCCATCCAGTAGGCCCCACGCGGCAAACCTCACCGGGACAAACTTCGCCGGGGCAAACCTCGCCGGACCTGCCGCCTTGACAGGCGCTCCGGCGGTCTGCGCAGATGCCGGGCTTTTAAACACGACGCGGAGCGACACGCAGCGATGACGGTCCTGCCCCCCAAGGTTCGACCCGGCCTCACCGGCCGGGCCGAGCTTGTCGTCGGCACCAACGACACCGCGTCGCGCGTCGGCAGCGGCCGCGTCGCGGTGCTGGCAACGCCGGTGATGATCGGCGTCATCGAGGCCGCCGCGCTCGACGCGGTGGAGCACCTGCTGGAAGACGGCAAGCAGAGCCTTGGCACCCACCTCGACGTCACCCACGTCGCGGCGACGCCGGTCGGCATGCGGCTGGCGGCGACCGCGGAGCTGATCGCCGTGGAGGGCCGCCAGCTCACATTCCGGGTACGCGCCGAGGACGAGGTCGATGTGGTGAGCGAAGGCACCCACAGCCGGATCGTGGTCGACGTGGCGCGCTTCGACGCGCGCCTGCGCCGGAAGGCGGGGAAACGCGGCTGACCGGGAATCGGACGGTGGCTGGATCGCACGGGCATCGATGCAGCTTCGCAAACAGAACGGGCCCCCGCAGGGGCCCGTTCGCTATTGGATGAAGGACGCGGCAGGATCGTCTTCAGGACGCCTCGGCCTCGTCGCTTCCGGGCTCGCCGTCGTCGCTGCCCTCGAGCATCGCCGCCGACACCAGGCCAGCATTCTCGCGGATCTTCTTTTCGATCTGCGCGGCGATCTCCGGGTTCTCCTTGAGGAAGGTCTTGGCGTTCTCGCGGCCCTGGCCGATGCGCTGGCCGTCGTAGGAGAACCAGGCGCCGGCCTTGTCGACGATGTTGGCCTGCACGCCGAGGTCCAGCAGCTCGCCGGTCTTGGAGATGCCCTGGCCGTAGGTGATGTCGAACTCGACGACGCGGAACGGCGGCGCCATCTTGTTCTTCACCACCTTCACGCGGGTCTGGTTGCCGACCACGGTGTCGCGGTCCTTGATGGCGCCGATGCGGCGGATGTCGAGGCGCACCGAGGAATAGAACTTCAGCGCGTGGCCGCCGGTGGTGGTTTCCGGATTGCCGAACATGACGCCGATCTTCATGCGGATCTGGTTGATGAAGATCACCAGGGTATGGGACTTGGAGATCGAGGCGGTCAGCTTGCGCAGCGCCTGGCTCATCAGGCGCGCCTGCAGGCCGGGCAGCGAGTCGCCCATCTCCCCTTCCAGCTCGGCGCGCGGCACCAGGGCGGCCACCGAGTCGACCACCAGCACGTCGATGGCACCGGAGCGCACCAGGGTGTCGGCGATCTCCAGCGCCTGCTCGCCGGCGTCCGGCTGGGAGATCAGCAGCTCCTCGACATTGCACCCCAGCTTGCCGGCGTAGACCGGGTCGAGTGCATGCTCGGCGTCGATGAAAGCGCAGGTGCCGCCGATCTTCTGGGCCTCGGCCACCACGTGCAGCGCGAGCGTGGTCTTGCCCGAGCTCTCGGGGCCGTAGATCTCGACGACGCGCCCGCGCGGCAGTCCACCGATGCCGAGGCCAATGTCGAGGCCGAGGGAGCCGGTGGAGATCACTTCCGTCTCGACCACCTGATCGGCACCGAGCTTCATGATCGAGCCCTTGCCAAAGGCGCGTTCGATCTGCCCCAGGGCCGCTTCCAACGCCTTCTTCTTATCCACCGTGTCTTTCTCCACCAGCCGCAAAGCGTTCTGAGCCATGGGTTAAGCTCCCTTATGTCATAGGGGTCGTGGGACTGCAACGAGGCCCCTATGTACCAGCTTTGTTCTTATTCCAGCAAGCGGAAAACGGATCAAAGAGAGAACATTCGGTAAAATTGGAGACAAATTGCCCTAATTGGGCTGGAATTCACCGACAGGATGCAGGGGGCTGCCACTCTCGGTCGTCACCCGCGGCCCCCTAGATCGGATCGTTGTCAGGTGGAACCGCGCCGCGGTTCCACCTGACAACGTGAATCCGATCTACTTCAAAAGGGTAGAGCAGATCAGGGTCGGTGGATCGCCTCCGGCGATTCCATCCGACCCTGATCTGCTCTAACCGAGGGTCCCCTGGGGTCCCGGGCAAGCGATGGAGCGGTCGCCCTGGATTACCGGTCAAACCCGGTAATGACAGTCGGCGGTGTTGCGCGCGTGGTGTGCCTCCTGCACCCGCATGCAAGGCCTCAGTCTCCCAGCACTTCTTTCACCTTGCCGGCGAGCTGCTTCAGGCTGAAGGGCTTGGGCAGGAAGTGAATGCCGGTGTCCTCGTCGAGGCGCTTGCGGAAGCTGTCCTCGGCATAGCCGGAGATGAAGATCACCTTCAGATCCGGGCGGGTCTGGCGCACCTCGCGCACCAGGCTCGGCCCGTCGAGGCGCGGCATCACCACGTCGGTGACCAGCAGGTCGATCGGCGCCTCCTGGCTCGCCAGTATCTCCAGCGCGGTCTCGCCGGAGTTGGCCTCCAGCACGTTGTAGCCCTTGTTGCGCAGCGCCCGCGCGGAGAAGGCGCGCACCGCGTCTTCGTCCTCCACCAGCAGCAACGTGCCGGCGCCGGTGAGGTCGCGGCGTTCCTGCGCCTCAGCATCCTGCAGCGTCGCCACCGCCTCCTGCTCGGCGACCGCCGGCAGGTAGATCGAGAAGGTGGTGCCCTGCCCCACGGTGCTGTCGACGAAGACGTAGCCGCCGGTCTGCTTCACGATGCCATAGACGGTGGAGAGGCCGAGGCCGGTGCCGGCGCCGACCTCCTTGGTCGAGAAGAAGGGATCGAAGATGCGGTCGACGATATCCGGCGGGATGCCGGAGCCGGTGTCCTGCACCTCAATGACGGTGTAGTTGCCCGGCGGCATGGTCTCGTCCTTCAGCTTGCGCGGCCGCTCCACCTTCTCGCTGCCGGTGCGGATGGACAGCACGCCGCCGCCGTCCATGGCGTCGCGCGCGTTGACCGCGAGGTTGATGATGACCTGCTCGAGCTGGCCCTGGTCGGCCTTGATCATGCCGAGGTCGCGGCCATGGCTCATCTTCAGCTCGATGTTCTCGCCGATGAGGCGGCGCAGCAGGTGCGACAGCTCGGCCAGGATGTCGGTCAGGTTCAGCAGGCGCGGCTGCAGGGTCTGCTGGCGCGAAAAGGCAAGAAGCTGGCGCACCAGGTTGGCGGCGCGGTTGGCGTTCTGCTTGATCTGCATGATGTCGGCGAACGACTGGTCGCCCGGCCGGTGGCGCAGCAGCAGCAGGTCGGAAAAGCCGATCATCGCCGTCAGCAGGTTGTTGAAGTCGTGGGCGATGCCGCCGGCGAGCTGGCCGACCGCCTGCATCTTCTGCGACTGGACGAACTGGCGCTCGAGGTTCTTCTGCTCGGTCGAATCGATGAAATGGACGACGAAGCCGGCCAGGGTGCCGTCGCTGCCCTCGGTGCGGTTCACGAAGAGCGTGCAGACCGGCCCCTCGTCGCTCGCCAGGTGGACCTCCAGCGAGGGCGCCTTGGCACCGTTGGGCTTGCCGGCCTCTGTCGTGTCCCCGTGCGGCGCCAGCGCCGCCTCCAGCGGCGCCACGTCGCTCCCGGCGACGAGGTCGAACAAGGACACCTGGCGCAGCGCCTGGGGCTCGCGGCCGATGAGACGGCCGAGGGCGACGTTGCACTCCTGGATCTTTCCCTTGGGATCGATCAGCGCGATGCCGGCCGGCGCCTTGGCGAAGAGCTGCTCGAAGCGGTGCTCCGACTCCTCCAGCGCGGCGGCCATCGCCATCTCGCGCGAGAGGTCGCGCACCACCGAGCGGGTGCGCAGCACGTGGCCGCCCTCGTCGGCCACCACGTCCTGGCGGATCGAGGCGCGAAAGGTCTCGCCCTCCGCGTCCTTCAGCAGCACCTCGCCCTGCGAGGCGCCGGGCAGGCCGAAGGGATCGTAGGCAGCGGTGCCTTCCGGCACCCCGGCCAGCACGTCGTGCAAACGCACGCGGCCGAGCTCGAGGTCGTTCTGCTTCAGCCCCAGCCATTCGCAGAGCGTGTGATTGGCGAAGAGGAAGCGCCCCTCGACGTCGGCGGAGTAGAAGCCGACCGGCGCATTCTCCAGCAGGTCGACGAAGCGCTCTTGCTCCGCGCGCATGATCTGCTCCATCTGCCGGCGCGGCGTGATGTCGTCGACCACCCAATAAACGTAGCCGGGATGCTCCGGCAGCGGATAGGCGGCGACGAAGCGCCAGTCGTAGCCGCCCCTCCTGTCCATGGACCGCCCGCCCGCAGCAGCGCCCTCGGGGTCGGCGCCGGCCGGCACCCGCACCTCGGCCTGGCAGAACAGGCCGCGCTTGGCCTGCTCGGCCAGCTGCTCGACCTGGCGGCGGGCCTCGGGGTCGTCGTGGACCTGCTCCAGCAGCAGCTCGGGAATCGGGCGATCGTCGCCGCCGAAGAAGGCCTCCAGCGCGGGATTGGAGAGCACGGTGCGGCCGCCCGGCGCCACCACCTGCCAGGGCTTTGGCACGGCGGCGAAGACCGCCGCGCAGAAGCTGCGGCGCCGCGCCCAGTACCACGCCGCCGCCGCGCCCACGGCGAGGCCCAGCGCGCCACCGGCGATGAAGAAGAGCAGGCTCAGCAACGGAAGGCCTTTCCCTGTCCCTGGTTGGATCGGTTCAGCGGGAAGCTAGCGGCAAATGCTTAACCAAGATTAACCATGCGGCCAAGCGATATCGGGTCTGCCGCAGGCAATCCTGATGCGGGCGGCCCTAACGCGGGCGGCGCGCCGGCAGGCCCTTCTTCAGGCGCATGACGTAGCCGATGATCTCGGCCACCGCCTTGTAATGCTCGGGCGGGATCTCCTGGTCGATCTCGACGCTGGCGTGCAGCGCGCGGGCGACCGGCGGGTTCTCGACGATTGCGACGTCATGCTCCTCGGCGACCGCGCGGATGCGCAGGGCGATGTTGTCGACGCCCTTGGCGACCACCCGCGGCGCCTCCATGGCCGTCTGGTCGTACTTCAGGGCGACGGCATAGTGGGTCGGGTTGGTGATCACCACGTCGGCCTCGGGCACCGCCGCCATCATGCGCTTGCGCGCGCGCTCGACGCGGATCTGGCGCAGGCGGCTCTTGATCAGCGGGTCGCCTTCCGACTGCTTGTGCTCGTCTTTCACTTGCTGCTTGGTCATGCGCAGCTCTTTGTGGTGCATGAAGCGCTGGTAGACGACGTCAGCGAGGGTGATCAGGGTCATCACCGAGAGCACGCCGATGATGACCTTGGTTGCCTCGACCTGCACCAGCGCCAGCATGTCGCCCACTGGCATGGTGGGGATCACCAGCACGTCATTGCGATCGGGCCAGACGATGAGGCCTACGACGACCCCGACGACGGCGAGCTTGACCATGCCCTTGCCGAAGTCGGCCAGCGCGCGGGTCGAGAACATCTTCTTGAAGCCGCGCTTCAGCCCGATGTTGGAGAGCTTGGGGCGGATCTGCTCGGTGGTGACGATGATGCCGGTCTGGATGGTGCCGGCGGCGAGCCCGGCCGCCAGGATAATGGCCAGCGGGACCAGCGAGACCTTCAGAAGCGCGAAGGCGGTGCCGGACAGGATGTCGCCCAGGCCGCCGTCCTCCAGGGCCATGAGGT
This sequence comes from Kiloniellaceae bacterium, assembly GCA_036570545.1. Lineage (GTDB taxonomy): Bacteria > Pseudomonadota > Alphaproteobacteria > Kiloniellales > Kiloniellaceae > Pelagibius. Next base: position 4,011 of record DATCXZ010000168.1, on the reverse strand, counting down.
GCGGCCGCTCGAGGAAGGGTCGCAGCACGCCGCCGAGATCGGCGCTGAGCGAGGGCGCGAAGATGCCGACCACCAGCGCCAGCGCGAGGATCATGAACCAGTGCGACACCTCCTGGGAGCGCGCGACCTGGCCCTTCTCGCGGGCATCGGAGAGCCGTTTGCCTGTCGGCTCTTCTGTTTTCTGTGAGTCGTCTTCTTCGCCGGCCAATGCTGCCCCTCCTCTGCGCCCTGGGCCTCAGCGCAGCCCGGCGAAGGGCAGCGTGACTTCCTCGAAGCCGGTGATGAACCAGCCGAGCATCGCCGGCAGCGCAATCAGCATGATGCCGAGGCCGATCACGATCTGCAGCGGAATGGCGATGAAAAAGACCTGCATCTGCGGCATCAGGCGCGACAGCAGGCCGAGGCCGAGGTTGAAGATGAGAGTCACCGCGATGAAGGGCGAGGCGAGCTGGAAGCCGAGCAGGAAGGCCTTCGACACCACGCGGGTGATCATCTCCGAAATGTCGCCCACCAGCAGCGGCTGGCCGGGAACGAAGATCTGGTAGCTCTCGATGATGCCGCGCAGCAGCACGTGGTGGAGGTCGAGCACCAGGATGATGAGCAGCGCCAGCATGGTGAGGAAGGAGCCGGTGATCGAGCCCTGCTGGGCGGCCGTCGGGTCGTTGGTCAGCGCGTTGGCGAGGCCGGTCACGGTGGCGATCATCATGCCGCCGATGGAGAGCGCGGCCATCAGCAGGCGGGCGACCGAGCCGAGGAAGAGGCCGATGAAGGCCTCGCCGAAGATGAGCAGGAAGAGCGCGAAGGGGCTCTCCGGCAGCGCCGGCAGCACGTTCGGCAGCACCGGCTGCACCACCACGGTCATGGCCAGCGCCAGCAGCAGGCGGATGCGCGGCGAGATGTAGCTCTCGCCGAAACCCGGCATCAGCATCAGCGCGCTGCCGAGCCGGACGAAGACCAGCAGCAGCGCGAAGGCCTGTTGGGGAAGCAGCTCGGCAAGCATGGTAAGCGGCGCTATCCCAGCGCGATCATGCGGTCGAAGAGGCCCTGGGAGAAGGTTGTCAGGCTGCTCAGCATGAAGGGCAGCATCAGCATGATGCCGACGAAGATGACGATGATCTTGGGCACGAAGGTGAGCGTCATCTCCTGGATCGAGGTCAGCGCCTGGAACAGCGCAATGGCGAGGCCGACGATCAGCGCCAGCAGCATGACCGGCGCTCCGATCTTCAGCATGACGACGATCGTCTCGCGGCCGATCTCGATGGCTTCAGTACCGTTCATTGGTTGCGCCAGCCGTCAGATCGGCATGCGCAGGATTTCCTGGTAGGCCTGAACCACCTTGTCGCGCAGGGTGACCACGGTCTCCAGGGTCATCTCGGCCTTCGACACCGCCATAACCACCTGGGTGAGATCGGCGGTGCCGGCGGCTGCCTGCACCGTCTGGTTTTCGCCCTGCAGCATGGTGTCTGCGGCGCGCTCGGCGGCCCGCCGCAGCATGGCGGAAAAGTCGCCGCCGGCATTGTCGCGCGCCTCCAGGCCGGCCGAGCCGCCCTGACGCAGCATGCGATCGTAGGCCTGGACCGCCCCGGTGATGTTCGTGCTCATGGCTCTCTCCGTCGGGCGCTCTCAAGAGCGCCTAAGGGGGCCATCCTGGCGGGTCGGCGGCGCCGTCCTGGCGCCGCGTGAGGGTGTTGCGCCGGTCGGCGCAGGATGTCGCCCGCGCGTTAGCGCAGGATATCAATCGTCCGCTGCAGCATGGTGCGCGAAGATTCGATCACCTTGAGGTTCGCCTCGTAGCTGCGCTGCGCCTCGCGGAGATCCGCCATCTCCATCAGGGAATTCACATTCGGCGTGAGCACATAGCCTTCCTCGTCGGCGGCCGGATGGCCAGGCTCGTAGCGGCGCTGGAAGGCGCTGCGGTCGGCGACGATGGAGTCCACGCGCACGGTCTCGACGCCCAGGGAGCGGTCCAGCTCGTTGTCGAAGGTCACCAGCTTGCGCCGGTACGGCTCGCCGCCCGGCGTCTGCGCCGTCGAGTTGGCGTTGGCGATATTCTCGGAGATCACGCGCAGGCGCGTGCCCTGGGCACGCAGGCCGGCAGCGGAAATGTTCAGCGACTTCTCGAGATCCATGACTGGGGCTTCCTATCGCCTTCCTTACATGCGCCCGCGCAGCGCCAACTTCATCATCGCCACCTGCTTCTTGTAGAGGTTGGTGATGGCGTTGTAGTCGCTCTGCGTCTGGGCCACCTTGATGAGTTGCTCCTCCATCACCACGGCATTGCCCGAGGGCGCGGTCTCGTAGCGCTCCTTCTGCTCGACGCTGCGGGCGTCGGCGCGGAGGCTGGAGGTCTGGATGTGCCCCGGCCGGGTCGCCGCCGGCTGCAGCGTCGCAGCGGCCTGGCGCTCGACCATGCGGCGAAACTCCTGCGGCTTCAGGTCGTGGGGAACGTAGTCCGGCGTATCGGCATTGGCGATGTTCTGCGCCAGCACCTTCTGGCGCTGGCCCAGCCACTCCATGCGCTTGCCGAGCAGGTTGAAGAGTCCGGGCTTGCCGTCCATAGCGTTCCTGATTGCTGCACTGTCAGCGGGTAAGGCGTCAGCGGGTAAGGCCCCGGTTCTCCCGGCTTTCGCAGGCCTCCAGGCACCATGATCACGGCTGCCTTGTTAAGAATCAGTAAAACGCGCTAAATTGCGCAGGTTAACCAAGCCCCCACAGCCGGGAGGCTGGAGAGAGAGCCGGAGGCGGGGGGAGCCAAGAGGGCTATGCTTTATCTGACGCGCAAAATCGGCGAGTCCGTCATCATAAATGACAACATCGAGGTGACCGTGGTCGACATCCGCGGCAAGTCGATCAAGCTCGGCTTCACCTTCCCGAGCGATGCCACCGTCCTGCGCCGCGAGATCTTCGAGCGCATCCAGGAAGAGAACCGCGCCGCCGCGGCGACCGACGACGAGGCCTTGAACGAAGCCCTCGGGGGCACCGTGCGCGACCCCAGCAAGGACACCGGCACCTAGAGCAGATCACCCTGTGAATCTGCTCTACCTTTTGAAGTAGATCGGATTCACGTTGTCAGGTGGAACCGCGGCGCGGTTCCACCTGACAACGATCCGATCTAGCGGCCGCTCCCCAGCCGCCCCTCCTCCCGGGGGACGTCACCCCGCGCCGCAAGCGTTTCCGATCCCTCGCAGAATTTCTGCTGTCCGACCCCGCTTCCGGGGCCTGCTCTAACCAATCGTTAAGCATGATCGGTCACCATCCCGGTGCTGCCCCGATGCTGCCGTCGTCGAATGGACGCCGGGGCTTTGGGCGTCGATCGGCTGTGCCATGGTGGAAGCAAGGTGACTGAGAAGCCGGGGCCGGACCGCAAGCTCGCCATCGCCTTGGAGAACGTGACTCCAGAAGCGGTCGCGGCCAAGGGCGCCGACCCGGCGGTTCCCGGTCAGCCTGGGCCGCGGGTGGTCGCCAGCGGGCGCGGCGCCGTCGCCGAACAGATCCTGCAGATCGCCTTCGAGCGTGGCGTGAAGGTGCGCAGCGACAGCGATCTCGCCGAGATCCTGGCCGCCGTCGAGGTCGAGAGCGAGATCCCGCTGGCCGCCCTGGCGGGCGTGGCGGAGATCCTGCGCTACCTCTACCGGACCGACGCGACGCAGCACGAGACACAACAGAGCGCGGCTGCCGACCGGCAGGACGCAGAGTGAGGAGACCAGAGACCATGAGCCAGACCGCCAGCCTCGAATCCGACATGAACTCCCTCTCCGCCCGCCTGCGCAAGGCGCGCCAGGGCCTGTCGCGCGGCACCATCGTCGACCTGACGCCGATCGAGCAGGACGTGAAGTGGCTGTGCCGCTCGGTCCAGGCGCTGGCGCCGGAGGAGGCCTCCCGGCTGCGCCCGCGACTCGTCGGCCTGCTCGAGGAGGTGAACCAGCTCGGCGAGAACCTGCGCGCCGGGCTCGGCGAGCTGGCGCAACTGCTGAGCGCCGCCGGCGACCGGCGCCGGGCGCTGACCGCCTA
>DATCXZ010000167.1:0-4822 GCA_036570545.1 Kiloniellaceae bacterium | reverse complement strand
CCGACCCGGCGCAGCGCGACGCCGTCGCGGCGCTCGCCGCCCGCCTCGGCCTGCCGATCGCGCGGATCGGCCGGGCGTTCTCGGGAAAAGGCCTCGTCGTGCGCGGTGCCGACGGCGGCGAGGTCTCGCTCGACAAGTCCGGCTGGACCCATTTTTGAGCGCTTTGCCAAGGCGTTAATGCTTAACGCCCTGTTTACCGCCAGGCAGTAAGACAGAGGCTGGACCACCCTCCTTCAAGCCGCCTCGGGGGCCACGCGCCCATGCGTATCGCCATTCTTGTCTTCGTGGCCGTGTTCCTGCTGCTGGGCGGCGGCGGAGCGGCCTGGTGGTTCCTCCTCGGCCCCGGTGCCGACCGGACCACTGACATCTTCGCCGCGATCAACAAGCCCGATCCGGTCTTCGTCTCGGTGGACCCGCCGCTGGTCATCTCCCTCATCCAGCAAGGCGAGGTGACGCATCACGTCACGATGCAGCTCAATCTGCTGCTGGCGGACGAGCGGAATCTCGACGCCACCAACCGCCGCATGCCGCTGCTGCGCGACGCCATGCTGACGGAGCTTCACAGCCTCTTCGCACTGCGCCTGGTCCGCGATGCGGGCTTCGAGTCCGCGCTGGTAAAGCAGCGCCTGCTCGACATCTGCGCGCGCGAGCTGGGCGCGGGCATCGTCTCGGAGATCCTGCTGCGCGAGGTCGCACGGCATCAGCCGCCACAGCGCTGAGGCGCCGGCCACTCTGCTGCTTGTCCTGAGCGTTCATGGTAGGGCTCGTGCGGGCGGTGAAATGGCTTGCCGGGACAAGCCCGGCAATGACAGGTGGGAGGAGGGCGCGACGCCTTTGCGCCTTCTCCACTCGTCACCCTCGGGCTCGTCCCGAGGGCCCATTGTGCCGTTCGCAAGGGCCTCTCCGATAGGCCGCCGACCGCGCTCGCTCACGCCGCTTGACGCAAACACCGCTTTCCCTCCTGTCGGGATTGCGTAGATTGCGGGGCATGCAAAGCGCGATTCCCGAAACCTCCGGACAGCGGTCCGCCATGGGCCAGGTGGCGCTCCTGGCGGTATGCCAGGCGCTGGGCATGAGCTGCCTTGCGCTATCGATCACCATCACCGCCCTGGTCGGCGCGGGCCTGGCGCCGACGCCGGCGCTGGCGACCCTGCCGCTGTCGCTGCAGTTCATCGCCACCGCGGCGATGACCATTCCGGCCTCGCTGCTGATGGGCCGCTTCGGCCGGCGCGCCGGCTTCACCTTCGGCGGCCTGCTCGGCATGGCCGGCGGCGCGATCTCCTGCGTTGCCGTTTTCCTAGGCGACTTCTGGCTGTTCTGCCTGGGCGGCGCCTTCCTCGGCGGCTTCGGCACCCACGTCGCGCTCTACCGCTTCGCCGCCGCCGAGGTGGCCGGGCCGGCGCAGCGCGCCCGCGCCATCTCCTACGTGATGATCGGCGGCGTGGCCTCCGCGGTGCTCGGCCCGGAACTCGCCAAGTGGACCAAGGACCTCTTCATGCCCATCGAGTTCGCCGGCGGCTATGCGGCGATCGCGGTGCTGGCGTTCCTGTCGCTGGCCCTGGTCCAGTTCGCCGCGCTGCCGAAGCCGCTGTCGCGGCAGGAGCGCAGCCGGGGCCGGCCGCTGGGCGAGCTCATCCGCCAGCCCGCCCTGGTGGTCGCGGTGCTCTGCGCCATGGTCGCCTACGGGGCGATGAACCTCATCATGGTGTCCACCCCGCTCGCCATGGTCGCCTGCGCGCACCCCTTCGAGGCTGCCGCCTTCGTGATCCAGTGGCATGTGGTGGGCATGTACGCCCCGTCCTTCGTGACCGGCAACATCGTCCAGCGCGTTGGCGCCCTGCCGGTGATCTCGGTCGGCGGCCTGCTCATCCTGCTCTGCGTCGCGGTCAACCTGACCGGTGTCGAGGTGCTGCAGTTCTGGGGCGCCCTGGTGCTGCTCGGCATCGGCTGGAACCTCATGTTCGTCGGCGCCACCACGCTGCTCACCGAGACCTACCGGCCGGAAGAGCAGGCCCGCGTCCAGGCCTTCAACGAGTTCATGGTCTTCGGCACCACGGCTGTGACTTCTTTGGCCTCTGGGGTCGTCTTCAGCAGCCAGGGCTGGGGCTGGGTGAACCTCGGCACCGTGGTCCCGGTGGTGCTCGCCACCGCTGCCGCCCTCTGGTTGCTGCGCCGGCGCGGGACGGCCGCGGCGGCCTGAGCGGGTCGCCGGAGCGGGCCCATGGGGCCTTCCCGGGCGCTCTGCTAACGGTTGCTATCCCCCGGCGATTCTGGCATTTTCCGCGCGATTTTGGGGGGCTGCGAGTCCGCAGTCGAATCGTTGCGCCCGGCTGTCCTGGCCGGCCCACCTGTCTTTCTTGAGGGAATCCCACATGGATATCGTGTTGATCTTGGTGCTTGTCTGCGGCGGACTGGCGCTGGTCTATGGCGTCTGGGCGTCGCAGTCGGTGCTGTCGGCGCCGGCGGGCAATGAGCGCATGCAGCAGATCGCCGGTGCGATCCAGGAGGGCGCGAAGGCCTACCTGAACCGCCAGTACCGGACGATCGGCATGGTCGGTATCGCGATCTTCGTCGTGCTCGCTGTCTTCCTCGGCGTGAAGGAAGGCATCGGCTTCCTGATCGGCGCGGTGCTGTCGGGCGCTGCCGGCTATGTCGGCATGCACGTCTCCGTGCGGGCCAATGTGCGCACGGCGGAGGCTGCGCGCAAGGGCCTCGCCCAGGGCCTCGCCATCGCCTTCCGCGCCGGCGCCATCACCGGCATGCTGGTGGCGGGCCTGGCGCTGCTCTCCGTCGCCGGCTACTACGCCGTGCTGGTAGGCATGGGCGTGCCCGAGCGCGAGATCTCCGTGGCGCTGGTGGCGCTCGGCTTCGGCGCCTCGCTGATCTCCATCTTCGCGCGCCTCGGCGGCGGCATCTTCACCAAGGGCGCCGACGTCGGCGCCGACCTGGTCGGCAAGGTCGAGGCCGGCATCCCCGAGGACGATCCCCGCAACCCGGCGGTCATCGCCGACAACGTCGGCGACAACGTCGGCGACTGCGCCGGCATGGCGGCCGACCTCTTTGAGACCTACGTGGTCACCGTGGTCGCCACCATGGTGCTGGCCACCATCTTCGCGGTCGACGATCCCAACATCGGCGCGGTGGTGATGTATCCGCTGGCCCTCGGCGGCGCCTGCATCCTCGCCACCATCATCGGCACCTTCTTCGTGAAGCTCGGCGCCTCGCAGAACATCATGGGCGCGCTCTACAAGGGCTTCATCGCCTCGGCCGTGCTGTCGGCCATCGTCCTCTGGCCGGTCACCGACTACGTGATCGGCATGGACACGCAGATGAACACCCGCGGCATCGCCTTCACCGGACTCGACCTCTACATCTGCGGCATCGTCGGCCTCGTGGTGACCGGCGGCATCATCTGGATCACCGAGTACTACACCGGCACCGATTACCGTCCGGTGCGCTCGGTGGCGCAGTCCTCGGTCACCGGCCACGGCACCAACGTCATCCAGGGCCTCGCCATCTCCATGGAGGCGACCGCGGTCCCGGCGCTGATCATCTGTGCCGGCATCCTCACCACCTTCCTGCTCGCCGGTCTGCTCGGCATCGCCATCGCGGTCAGCACCATGCTGGCGCTGGCGGGCATGGTGGTGGCGCTCGACGCCTACGGCCCGGTGACCGACAACGCCGGCGGCATCGCCGAGATGGCGGACATGGACGCCGAGGTGCGCAAGACCACCGACGCGCTGGACGCCGTCGGCAATACCACCAAGGCGGTGACCAAGGGCTACGCCATCGCGTCGGCCGGTCTCGGCGCCCTGGTGCTCTTCGCGGCCTACACCTCAGATCTCGACCTCTTCATCGCCGAGGGCGCCATTATGCTGCCGGCCGGCGAGGCGGTGAACTTCTCGCTGTCCAGCCCCTACGTGGTGGTCGGCCTGATCATCGGCGGCCTGCTGCCTTATCTGTTCGGGGCGATGGGCATGACGGCGGTCGGGCGCGCGGCCGGCGCGGTCGTCATCGAGGTGCGGCGCCAGTTCAAGGAGATCCCCGGCATCATGGAAGGCACGGGCAAGCCGGAGTACGGCACCTGCGTCGACCTGCTGACCAAGGCGGCGATCAAGGAGATGATCATCCCCTCGCTGCTGCCGGTGCTCTCGCCGATCGTGCTCTACTTCGTGATCCTGGCGATCGGCGGCCAGGCGGCGGCCTTCAGCGCCGTCGGCGCCATGCTGCTCGGCGTCATCGTCACCGGCATCTTCGTCGCGATCTCCATGACCGCCGGCGGCGGCGCCTGGGACAACGCCAAGAAGTACATCGAGGACGGCAACCACGGCGGCAAGGGCTCCGAGGCCCACAAGGCCGCGGTGACCGGCGACACGGTGGGCGATCCCTACAAGGACACCGCCGGCCCGGCCGTGAACCCGATGATCAAGATCACCAACATCGTGGCCCTGCTGCTGCTGGCAGCGCTGGCCGCGCACTGACCGCTGCGCGCCGCCGCCCGCCCGGAAGGCGGGCGGCGGCCGCACGGCTCTACGGCTCTTGCAGGGCAGGTTCGCGCTTGCCACACCAAAGCTGTCGCCCCACAGCCCCAACCGTCATTGCCGGGCTTGACCCACTGCTGTCCGGCTTAGATTTTTCTACAATGCCGGCGAGTCAACGCGGGCGATCATGCTCGCAAAAAGAGTCGCGGTGGGGCCGGCCGAGGCGTAAATCGCAGCGATCCCTTCTCTTTCGCCGGGCCAAAGGGCCGAAGCGGCTTCGAGAAACCCAATCGCGAACACTCTGACGAGTCCAGCAGGCCCACTTCTGCAACCGATTTTCT
>DATCXZ010000166.1:0-4607 GCA_036570545.1 Kiloniellaceae bacterium | reverse complement strand
GCAGCGGCGCGCCCGCGCGCGCGGTCAGGCCTTCCGGCGCCGCGCCGATCCCGAAGCTGTCCATTCCCAAGGGATGTGATCCAGGGGGGTGTCCGCTCATCGCTTTGGTCCTGCTCCTGTCTTATTCCGTGGTGGTCTGGCCGCCGCCGTCGAGCGCGGAGGACATGGCGTGCCAGGCCAGGGTGGCGCACTTCACGCGCACCGGGAACTCGCGCACGCCGGCGAGCACCTGAAGGCGCTCCAGCGCATCGGGGTCGCCCGCCTCGGCCTGCTCGACGGCGAAGCCGTCTTCGGTGCAGAGGCGGTGGAAGTCCCGAAACAGCCGGCGCGCCTCGGCCTCGGTCTTGCCGCGCAGCACCTCGGTCATCAGCGAGGCCGAGGCGATTGAGATGGCGCAGCCGCGGCCCTCGAAAGCGACGTCGGCGATGCGGCCCTCGGCGTCGGTCTCCAGGTAGATGGTGACCTGATCGCCGCACAGGGGGTTGTAGCCGCGACCCTCGCGGTTGGCATCAGGCGGGTGGCGGTGGTTCCGCGGGTGCCTGCCGTGATCGAGGATCACTTCCTGGTATAGGTCGCGCAGCGCGTCCTGCATGGGCTTACCCGAAGATGTCCTTCACTTTTTCGAGCGCTTCGGCGAGCACGTCGATCTCCCCACGGGTGTTGTAGAGGCCCATCGACGCCCGCGCCGTGGCCGGCACGCCGAGCCGCTCCATCAGCGGCTGCGCGCAGTGGTGGCCGACGCGGATGGCGACGCCCTCGCGGTCGATGATGGTGCCGATGTCGTGCGGATGGATGCCGTCGAGCGCGAAGGAGACGATGCTGGCCTTCTCCCTGGCGGTGCCGAAGATGGTGAGCCCCTCGACTTGGCTCAGGCGCTCGGTGGCGTAGGCCAGCAGCCCGGCTTCGTGGGCGGCGATGGCGTCCTGGCCGACGGCGGTCACGTAGTCGATCGCGGCGCCAAGCCCGATGGCCTCGACGATGGGCGGCGTGCCGGCCTCGAAGCGGTGCGGCGGGTCGGCATAGGTGGTCTCGGCGAAGCTCACCGAGCGGATCATGTCGCCGCCGCCGAGGAAGGGCGGCATGGCCTTCAGCAGCTCGGCCTTGCCGTAGAGCGCGCCGATGGCCGTCGGGCCGTAGAGCTTGTGCCCGGTGAAGGCATAGAAGTCGGCGTCGAGCGCGCGCAGGTCGACCTTGCCGTGGACCACCGCCTGGGCGCCGTCCACCAGCACCCGCGCGCCCGCCTTGTGGGCGAGGCGGATGATCTCGGCCATCGGCGTCACCGTGCCCAGCACGTTGGACGTGTGGGTGACGGCGACCAGCTTCGTGCGCGGCCCAAGCAGGGCCTCGTAGGCGTCGAGGCGGAAGCTGCCGTCGTCGGCAATCGGAACCACCTTCAAGTTAATCCCGGCTCGATCGCGCAGGAGCTGCCAGGGCACGATGTTGGCGTGGTGCTCCATCTCGGAGATCACCACCTCGTCGCCCGGCTGCAGCTTGCTGCCATAGCTGTGGGCTACGAGGTTGATGGCCTCGGTGACGTTGCGGGTGAACACGATCTCCTGGTCGGAGCCGGCGTTGAGGAAGCGCGCCACCGTCGCGCGCACGCCTTCGTAGCGGTCGGTGAGGTGCTGGCTGAAGTAGTACGCACCTCGGTGTACGTTCGCATAGCCCGACCGGTACACCTCGTCCATCGTCTCCAGCACCGCCGCGGGCTTCTGCGCCGAGGCGCCGCTGTCGAGGTACACCAGGGGCTTGCCATGTACGTGTTGCTGGAGCACCGGGAAATCGTGGCGTACGCGCTCGACGTCGAAGGCGAGGGTGGCGTTGTCACCGGAGCGCGGCGCGACCGCTGTGCTGCCGAGTGTCGCCATGCTCAGGCCTCCTCGCCGGGCCGGCCGGCCAGCCAATGGCCGATGGAGGCCATCAGCGCCGGGCAGATGCCCTGGGCGGCGATGTTGTGCACGCTCTCGGCCAGGAAGGCCTCGATCAGCATGGCGCGGGCGGCAGCCTCCGGGATGCCCCGGGTGCGCAGGTAGAAGAGCGCGCCGTGGTCGAGGTCGCCGGCGGTGGCGCCATGGCTGCAGACGACGTCGTCGGCATAGATCTCCAGTTCCGGCTTGGTGTCGATCTCGGCCTTGTCGGACAGCAGCAGCACCTTGCTGAGTTGGTGGCCGTTGGTGTGCTGGGCATCGCGATGGACGACGATCTTGCCCTGGAACACCGCGCGCGCGGCGTCGTCGACGACGCCCTTGAACACCTCGCTGCAGCCGGTGTTGGGCACCAGGTGGTCGATGCGGGTGGTGTTGTCGCAGTGCTGGCTGCCGCGCATCAGGTAGGCGCCGTTCAGGTGGCAGTTGGCCCCTTCGCCGGCGAGCCGCACCGCGATCTCGCTGCGCGACAGGCGCGCGCCGGTGCTCATGCTAAAGGCGTCGTAGAGCGCAGACCGGCCGACCTCGGCGTGCACCGTCGCCGTGTGGAACGCCTCGAGCGCCTCGGCCTGCAGCTTGTAGTGATGCAATACCGCGCCCTCGGCCAGCGACACCTCGGTGCCGCTGTTGGCGTAATAGGGCTGCCCCTCTTCACCGATCGGGCCCAGATGGGTGTGATGCTCGATCAGGGTGACCTGGCTGCGCGGGGCGAGCACGATGAGGTTGCGCGGATGGTAGGCGAGCGGCTGGTCGCCGGCGCCGCCCAGGTGCACCACCTCGATGGGCTCGTGCACCACCGTGCCCTCGGCCAGGCGCAGCACGAAGCCGTTCATCATCATCGCGGTGTTCAGCGCCAGCAGCGGCTGTTCCCGGTCATCCGCCGCAGCGCCGGAGACGGCGCCCAGGTGCCGTTCCACCCACGCGGGCTCGTGCGCCAGCAGCGCGCGCAGGGTGGTCAGCTCGGCGCCTTCCGGCAGCCGCCCCACGCTCGACAGGTCGGCGCGGTGGTGGCCGTCGACGAAGACCAGGCGGTGATGCTCGGAGGCCGCCGGCAGCAGGCTCGGCGCGCGATCGATGGAGATGCAGGCGCGCGGCGCGCCGGTGGCGCCGAAGCCGAGCTTCTCCAGCGGCCGCAGGCTGGTGTACTTCCAGGACTCCTGGCGCGGCGTCGGCAGGCCCATGGCAGTGAAGCGCGCGAGCGCGCTTTGGCGCAGGCTGCTGAGCCAGGGCAGGTCCTGGCCGGGCAGGGCGTCGCGCAAGGTGCCGTAGTGGTCGGCGAAGGGGATGGTGTCGGGCATCGCTTGCCTCACGCCGCAGCGGTCGCGCTGAAGGCGGCGTAGCCGCTCTTCTCCAGCTCGAGCGCCAGCTCCTTGCCCCCGCTCGCCTGGATGCGGCCGCCGGCCAGCACGTGCACATGGTCCGGCACGATGTATTCGAGAAGGCGCTGGTAGTGGGTGATGACCAGCAGCGCGTTGTCCGGCCGGCGCAGCAGGTTGACGCCGTCGGCCACGGTCTTCAGCGCGTCGATGTCGAGGCCGGAATCGGTCTCGTCGAGGATGGCGAGGCAGGGCTCGAGCACCGCCATCTGCAGCGCCTCGTTGCGCTTCTTCTCGCCGCCCGAGAAGCCGACGTTGACCGCCCGCTTCAGCATGTCGTCGCTCATATGGAGCTGCTTGGTCTTGCTGCGCACCAGCTTCACGAACTGCATGGCGTCGAGCTCGCCCTCGCCGCGGTAGCGCCTGACCGAGTTCAGCGCCTCCTTGAGGAAGGTGGTGTTCGGCACGCCGGGGATTTCGACCGGGTACTGGAAGGCCAGGAAGACGCCCTCGCCGGCACGCTCCTCCGGCGCCATCTCCAGCAGGTTCTTGCCCTTGTAGAGCACCTCGCCCTCGGTTGCCTCGTAGCCCTCGCGGCCGGCCAGCACATAGGAGAGGGTGGACTTGCCGGAGCCGTTGGGCCCCATGAGGGCGTGCACCTCGCCGGCCTTCACCGTCAGGTCGATGCCCTTCAGGATCGGCTTGCCGCCGACGGTGGCGTGCAGGTTCTTGATATCAAGCATGGGTACTACGCATCCTCTGTCTTCTCAACCGCGGCTGCTTCGCGATCCGCCGGCGTGAACTCTTTGATCACTTCGATCTTCCCGACGATGTTGGCGTTGAACTCGTCGAGCTGCTCCGCCGGGATCCAATATTCTTCATGCTGGGCACCGCCTACGACCTTGCGCTCGAACCCTTCGAGGAAAGCCCTGCGCACGGCAAAGCGCGTTACAAAGCCCTTGCCGTCGCCGGTCTTGGTGTTCCAGTCGCGGGCGATCTGGCAGGCGTAGGCCTCGTTCGTCACCGGATAGAAGATGGGCTGCTCCGGCAGACGCGGAGGGAAGGCCTCAAAGTCCGCCGCGCGAATCTTTGCGAGCTCGTTCGAGCCGGTCGGCCGGTACAGCGTGATGGTCTTGTCCATGCCGTGCCTCGTCAGCCGACGCTGCCTTCCAGCGAGATGCCGACCAGCTTCTGCGCCTCGACGGCGAACTCCATGGGAAGCTGCTGCATGACCTCGCGGCAAAAGCCGTTCACCACCAGGGCGACGGCGTCCTCCTGGGACAGGCCGCGCTGGCGGCAGTAGAAAAGCTGGTCGTCGCTGATGCGCGAGGTGGTCGCCTCGTGCTTGACGATGGCTTTGCGGTTC
>DATCXZ010000165.1:0-8432 GCA_036570545.1 Kiloniellaceae bacterium | reverse complement strand
CAGGTGGCGGCGCTGGAGGACCTGCGCCGACGGCTCGCCGAGCAGCGCGAGTCGAGGCGCGGCGAGCGCGACAGCTTCCAGGCGCTGATCATCGACGCGCTCAGGCGTCCTGACTTCGATCGTGGCGACTTGTCCCAGATCCTCGAGCAGCGGCGCGCGCAGGGCGGCGACATGATCCTCGACATGACCGAGGATCTGCATGGCTTTCTCGCCGGCCTGACACCCGACCAGAAGGCGGCTTTCCTGGAGCGCGCCGAGCGCGAGCGGGACTTTCTGCGCCACCTGCTGTTCCCGCCGCGCCCGCGTCCCGACGGCAACCCGCGGCGTTGACGCTGACCCCCCAGCGGCATAGTGTCCGCGGCACTTGAGCGGTCCGGCAGTAGGCTGGCCCCGCGCGACCATCCCGTCACACGAGCTGAGCCATGAGCAACGAGAGAGCACTGGCCGAGGGCGCCCGCGCCTGGCCCTTCGAAGAGGCAAGACGAGTCGTTCAGCGCATCGACGGGAAAGCGCCGGAGAAAGGCTACGTCCTCTTCGAGACCGGCTACGGGCCGTCGGGCTTGCCGCACATCGGCACCTTCGGCGAGGTGGCGCGCACGACCATGGTGCGCCAGGCGTTCCAGCGTCTGTCCGATGTGCCGACACGGCTGTTCTGCTTTTCCGATGATATGGACGGCCTGCGCAAGGTGCCCGACAACATCCCCAACAAGGAGATGGTGGCCGAGCACCTCGGCAAGCCGCTGACCCGCATTCCCGATCCCTTCGGCAAGTACGAGAGCTTCGGGCACCACAACAATGCGCGCCTGCGCGGCTTCCTCGACACCTTCGGTTTCGAGTACGAGTTCCAGTCGGCGACCGACTGGTACACCTCCGGCCGCTTCGATGCCGCGCTGCTGCAGGTGCTGCGCCACTACGAGGCGGTAAAGAACGTTGTGCTGCCGACGCTCGGACCAGAGCGCCGCGAGACCTACAGCCCTTTCCTGCCGCTCTGCCCAAAAACCGGGCGCGTGCTGCAGGTGCCGGTGCTCGAAGTGAATGCCGATGCCGGCACCATCGTCTACGCCGACGAGGATGGCCGCAAGGTCGAGACGCCGGTCATCGGCGGCCAGTGCAAGCTGCAATGGAAGGCCGACTGGGCGATGCGCTGGTATGCGCTGGGCGTCGACTACGAGATGTCCGGCAAGGATCTCATCGACTCGGTGAAGCTCGGCTCGCAGATCTGCAGGATCCTCGGCGCCCGCCCGCCCGAGGGCTTCAACTACGAGCTCTTCCTCGACGAGCACGCCAAGAAGATCTCGAAGTCGAAGGGCAACGGCCTCAGCGCCGAGGAGTGGCTGACCTACGGGCCGACAGAAAGCCTCGCGCTCTTCATGTTCCAGAAGCCGCGCGCGGCCAAGCGCCTCTACTTCGATGTCATCCCGCGCGCGGTTGATGACTATCTCTCGCACCTGCAGTCCTATGACGCGCAGGCCGAGCGGCGCATGGAGAGCCCGGTCTGGCACATCCACAACGGCGAGCCGCCGAAGCCGGGCACGAAACTCAGCTTCGGCATGCTGCTGAACCTGGCATCCGTGTGCAACACCGAGGACCCGGCGGTGCTGTGGGGCTTCATCACCCGCTATGCGCCGGAGGCGACGCCGCAAGGCGATCCCTTCCTCAATCGCCTGGTCGGCTTCGCACTGCGCTACTACCAGGACTTCGTGAAGCCGGCGAAGCGCTACCGCGCGCCCGGCGAGACCGAGCGCAAGGCGCTGGCCGACCTGGCGGCGCGGCTGCGCCAGTTGCCGCCGGACGCTGACGGCGAGGCGATCCAGAACGAGGTCTACGCGGTCGGCAAGGAGCACGGCTACGAGAATCTGCGCGATTGGTTCAAGGCGCTCTACGAGATTCTGCTGGGGCAGGAGGAAGGCCCGCGCATGGGCTCCTTCATGGCGCTCTACGGCCTCGAGGAGAGCCTCGCTCTCATCGACTCCGTGCTGCAAGGCGATAGCGCCAAGGCGTCGTCGTAGGAGTCGCCATACACTTTGTTGTCACCCGCGGGCTTGACCTACGACATTCACACATCTGATGGGGAAGAGGCTCACCCTTCCCGTCTCAGGGCTGTCGTCCCGGCACTTGTTGCCGGGACCCATTCCCTAACCGCCCAATTCGGACAACAGTGCAAAGAGTCTCGCGCTTGCGGCCGGCAAGGATGTGAACAGTGCAGGGCATTGCCCCGCGCCAGCGGTAATGGGTCCCGGCAACAAGTGCCGGGACGACAGCGTTATCTATACGGCCACTACTGGACCTCTGCTTCGAGGAGAGAAGAATGACTGACGCAGCCCGCGCCGAGCTCGGCCGTCCCGGAACGCTGCGCGTCGGCATCAATCTCGGCAACATCCTGCTGGTGACCGGCCGCAGCGCGAGCGGCGAGCCGCAGGGCGTGGCCCCCGACATGGCGGCGGCGATCGCCGAGCGCCTCGGCGTCGCCGTCTCTTACGTCACCTTCGACACCCCCGGCGCGGTGGCCGATGCCATCGCCGATGACCTGTGGGACCTCTGCCTCATCGCCGAGGAGCCGCAGCGCGCCGAGACCATCGCGTTCTGCGACGCCTATGTAGCGATCGAGGCGACCTACCTGGTGCCGGCGGGCTCTTCCCTGCAGTCCATCGAAGACGTCGACCGGCCGGGCATTCGCATCGCGGTCTCCGATCGCGCCGCCTACGATCTCTACCTCAGCCGCACGCTGAAGCATGCGGAACTGTGCCGCGCGAAGGGCCTGCCGGGCGCTTTCGAGCTGTTCAAGCGGGACGGGCTGGATGCCCTGGCGGGCCTGGTCCCGGCGCTGCGTGAGAACAGCGCAAGCCTGCCGGGCTCGCGTCTGCTGCCCGGGCGCTACACCACCGTCCGTCAGGCGGTCGGCACCAAGCCGGCCAACCGCGCCTTGAAGGCCTTCGTGCAGCAGTTCATCGCCGAGGCCAAGGCGGGCGGGCTGGTCGCGGGGCTGATCGGCCGGCACGGCGTCACCGGCAAGCTGCAGGTAGCCGCCGAGTAGGGAACCTTACCCGCCGTGCGCCCAGGTCCAGTAGGCCTCGCGGGCGGTGGCGTAGATAGGGCCCGGCTGCAGATTGCGGTCCTCGACCTGGGTAACCGGCAGCACCTTGCCGTAGTTGCCGGTGGAGAACACCTCGTCGGCCTCCAGCACGTCCTGCCAAGTGAGGCGCGTCTCGCGCACCTCGATGCCCGCCGCCGTCAGTAACTGCATCGCCCGCTGCTTGGTGATGCCGTTGAGGAAGGTGCCGTTCGGCGCCGGCGTCACCGCCACGCCGTCCTTGGCGATCCAGAGATTGGCGGTCGCCAGCTCGGCGACGTTGCCGAGCGCGTCGAGCACGACGGCATTGTCGAAGCCGCGCTTGCTCGCCTCGTTGAGCGCGCGCGCCGAGTTCGGGTAGAGGCAGGACGCCTTCGCATCGGTCGGCGCCATGTTGGGGGCCGGGCGCCGGAAGCTGGAGAGGCAGACTGAAAAGCTGTCGGGCTTCGGCAGCGGCACCTCGTAGAGAGTGAAGCAGAAGCGCGTGCTCGCCGCATCCGCGGCGACGAAGCCGCTCTCCGCCCACAGCATGGGCCGCAGGTAGAGCGCGGCATCCTTGGCGAAGTGCCCGAGGCCGTCCTGCGCGATCTCCATCATCTCGCCGGCCGTATACACCGCCTTCAGGCCGAAGCTCTCCGCCGAGCGCACCAGGCGTGCGCAGTGCCTGTCGAGATCGGGCGTCACCCCCTCGAAGGCACGCGCGCCGTCGAATACCACCGAGGCCATCCAGGCGGCATGGGTCATCGGGCCCATGATCGGCGGATTGCCCTCGAGCCACTTGCCTTCCAGGAAGTGCACGGCCTTCGGTGTCGTCATGTCGATATTGTCCTTGGCTGCGTGGGAGCCTGTCGAAGAGGTTGTCTCAGGTGACCGAGGAAGCCTAGCCGGTGGTAGCGACCAGGAAAAGCTCTGCGGCGCGGATGGCGCCCGCGTGGGAAATCTCTTGGAACGTCGGATGCCGGTGTCGCTGCGTCAGTGCCCCGACCAGGCGATGCGGGCATACCACTGCACCTGTGATGCCGGCAGCTCGCGCACCACGTGCTCGCGACTCAGCGACTTGATGCGCAGGCGGTCGCCCGGCTTCTCCAGCAACTCGGCGATCAGCATCTCGCCCTGCAGGCTGCGCAGCAGCACGCGATCGCCGGCGCGCACCTCTGCGCTCGGCGTCACCACCACCAGGTCGCCGTTGCGGTAGACCGGCAGAAGCCCTTCGCCGGAGATCTCGAGCGCGTAGGCGTGCGGATCCGATACTTCTGGGAAGGCGACCTCGCCCCACTGCCCACGCTGCGGGCGGCCCTCGGCGTCGAAGTAGCCGGGCTGCGCTGCCATGGCGAAGCGCAGCTTGGGCAGGCGGCGCTGCGGCGCCCCGGACTCCTGGTCCTCGACGAGGCTGACAAACTCGCTGAGCGAGGCCCCGGTGGCATTCAGCACCTTGGCCAGCGACTCGGTGCTTGGCCAGCGCTGCTTGCCTTCCTTGGTGATGCGCTTGCTCTTGTTGAAGGTGGTCGGATCCAGCCCGGCCTGCCGGGCAAGCCCAGAAGGCGAGAGATTGTACCGGGCGGCGAGGCGGTCTATGGCTCGCCAGACGCTTTGGTGCTCCAGCATGGGAACATTGTCTTATAATCTAGGTTTGCATGCAGCAAGAACATAGTCTCACAGGCGGCTTCGCCCATAGTTCTCATTTCCTATGCGATTTCAGAGGAGAAGCTGTTCAGAGCCCTGCCGGGTCGCTTATTTTGGGATCATGACCAGCATGATTTATCATATCTGCCGGAGCGAAGAGTGGGCGGCGGCCGAGACGGCCGGCCGCTACCAAGGCTCGGCGCAAGACCGCGCCGACGGCTTCATCCACTTTTCCGGCCCCGACCAGGTCGAGGCCAGCGCCGCCAAGCACCGGGCCGGCCAGGACGGCCTGGTATTGCTGACCGTGGAGGCGGCGGCGCTGGGCGAGGCCCTTAGGTGGGAGCCTTCGCGGGGCGGCGACCTCTTTCCGCATCTCTACGGGGCGATGCCGCTCGCGGCGGTGCGCCGCGTGGACGACCTGCCGCTGGGCCGCGACGGCCGCCACATCTTTCCCCCGCTCGGTTAGACGAACTTGGACACCTTTTCTCTCGCCGGCCCTCTGCTGCGGCGGCTCGATCCGGAGCGCGCGCATTGCCTGACCCTCTGGGCCCTGGAGCGCGGGCTCGCTCCGCACAGCGCCGTCGACGACGATCCCCTTCTCGCCGCGACGCTCTGGGGCCTGTCGTTCCGCAACCCGCTCGGCCTTGCCGCCGGCTTCGACAAGGATGCGCGCGCGATGGCCGCCATGCTCGGCCTCGGCCTCGGCTTCGTCGAGGTGGGCTCGGTGACGCCGCGCCCACAGCCCGGCAATCCCCGCCCCCGCATCTTCCGTCTTCCCGAGGACGGCGCGGTGATCAACCGCCTCGGCTTCAACAACGCCGGCCTGGAAGCGGCCTGCAGCCGGCTGCGAGCCTTCCGCGATACGGGCCCGGCCGCGGGACCGGTCGGCGTCAATCTCGGCAAGAACCGCGATACGGTCGACGCGGTCGGCGACTATGTGCTGGGCGCGGCGGCGCTGGGGCCGGTGGCCGACTACCTGGTGGTCAACGTCTCCTCGCCCAACACGCCGGGCCTGCGCGCTCTGCAGGGCCGCACCGAGCTCGAGGAGCTGCTCGGCCGCGTGATGGCTGCGCTGCCGCAGCCGGCGCCGCCGCTGTTGGTGAAGATCGCGCCGGACCTGACCGACGAGGACAAGGCCGACATCGCCGCGGTCTGCCTCGGACTGCGGGTCTCGGGCATCATCGCCACCAACACTACGATCGCCCGGCCGCCCGAGCTGCGCGGCGCGGCGCGGGGCGAGGCGGGTGGGCTTTCGGGTCATCCGCTCTTCGCTGCCTCGACGGCGGTGCTGGCCGACCTCTATCGCCTGACCGAAGGCCGGATTCCGCTGATCGGCGTCGGCGGCGTGGCTTCCGGTGTCGATGCCTATCGCAAGATCCGCGCCGGCGCCTCGCTGGTGCAGCTCTATACCGGCCTTATCTATGGCGGCCCGGCGCTGGTTGCGCGTGTGAAGACGGAACTCGTCCACCTGCTGCGCCAGGACGGCTTCGACAGCGTGGCTGCGGCGGTCGGCGCCGACCACCGCTACAGCGGGTAACGCCGGTCACCTCTGACGGCCCGCGCCGCCTCTCCATCGTCATGCTCGGGCTTGGCCCGAGCATCCAGGGCAAGCGTCTGGACTGTCGCCCTGGACCCTAGACTCAAGGCCGAGGGTGACGATCAAAGGGTCTGAAGAGCCGGTGCCTTGCACTACAGAATCTCCAACACCGTCTCCGGCGGCCGGCCGAGGGCGGCCTTGGCACCGCTCACGACAATCGGCCGCTCGATGAGGATCGGGTGCTCCACCATGGCGGCAATCAGCGCGGCGCGGCTGAGGCCGGGGTCGTCGAGGCCCAGTTCCCTGTAGGGCGCCTCCTTGCGGCGCATCAGCTCGCGCGGCTCGATCTTCAGTTTCTTCAGCAGGGCGTCGAGCGTCTTGGCGTCGGGGGTGTCGTTCAGGTACTCGACGATCGTTGGCGCGATGCCGCGATCCTGCAGCAGCGCCAGGGTCTCCCGCGACTTGCTGCAGCGCGGGTTGTGATAGATGGTGACGGCCATCGCCCTTCCTCCTCTTCGATGCCATGCTGTTGGCCGCAAGAAGGCGCCGCCGGCAGCCGGTCGTCAAGGGCTCCCCGCAAGCTTCCATTAACCAACTTTCAAGCCTCTTGGGGGCAGAGTGCGACGATGTTGAAACATCTCGCGATCTTCCTCTGCTATGCCGGAGGCGCTGCCGCGCTGGCCTTCTACGGCCCGCAATGGCTGCCCGAGGGGCTGCCATTGGCCGATCGCGAGTCCGCGGTGGGCCTCGGCCTGGCGGTGCTGCTCGCCGGCGGCCTGCTGCACGAGGTCTGGGCGCGCCTCGGGCGCGAGGCCTTCCTGGCGGAAAAGCTGCTTGGCCTGCGTCTGGCACAGGGCGAGGCGCTGGAGGAGTTGAGCTGGACCCGCCGCGAGCTTGCCGTGCTGCGCGAGGCGCTGGAGTCCGCGGGCGGCGTCAGCCGCTCCGGCAAGAGCGTCGATGAGGTGATTTCAGAGGTGAAGGTGCTGCAGTCGCTCATCACCCGCCTCGCCAAGTCGTCGAAGGCGCCGCTTCAGGCCGAGCCCGGCGGCGCGGCCGCCATGGCCGATCCGCAGCGCCGCACGGCCGCGGCGGAAATGGAAGCCGGATCGCCACCGGGCTCGAAGCCCCGGCATGACGCCCGGCATGACGAGAGTAGCGGCCGCATCGCCGCGATGCCGGCCAGCGCCGGCCGCAAGGCGGGGGTGCTGCCGCCGGTGGCCGAAGGCCTCGACGAGTCCGCGGTGCTGGAGATCGCGCGCCAGGCACTGCGCGACGATCGCATCGACCTCGTGCTGCAGCCCATCGTGCTGCTGCCGCAGCGCAAGCGGCGCTACTACGAGTGCTTCTCGCGGCTGCGCACCGCGGACGGCTACATGATCCTGCCGGAGCAGTACATTGCCGTGGCCGAGCGCGAGGGCATCGTCTCCGCCATCGACAACATGCTGCTGATCCGCTGCATCCAGCTCGTGCGCAAGATCCAGAACCGCGGCGAGAAGCTGGACTTCTTCTGCAATATCTCCAGCCATACCCTCGGCGACGACGCCTTCTTCGGCGACTTCGTCGCCTTCCTGGAGAGCAACCGCGACCTATCGAAGCACCTCATCTTCGAGTTCTCGCAGAACGACTACGAAAACTGGGACAGCGGCGCGGCGCTCTACCTGAGACGCCTGGCCGGGCTCGGCTGCAGCTTCTCGCTCGACGGCGTGCACCACCTGGATATCGATGCCGAGGTGCTGGCCAACCGCAACTTCCGCTTCGTGAAGCTGCGTGCCGACCTGCTGCTCGCCGAGCCGCGGGCGGGCGAGGCACTGGTGAACCGGCTGAAGGAGCGCGGCCTGCGCATGGTGGTGGAGAAGGTCGAAGACGAGGATGCGCTCATCGAGGTGATGGAGTTCGGCATCGACTGCGCCCAGGGTTACCTCTTGGGCGAGCCGCGTCTCGCACGCCCCGCCGCCTAGGCTGCCACCGGGCAAGCTCGCCGCTGGCCGAGGCGGATGTTCCCTTCCCGTTCGCTTTCCAAAAAATGCCTTAGTCCGCGCAGCGCGCGCCTGTGGTAGATCGTTCCGCCTCCCGCGGTTGGGCGAGGCGGGGAACTTTTCGCCCGGGAGACGCTTTCAGAGGGGCCGCCCTCTTGCGCCGGGCCTACCCTTCCACAATCTAAACGGACCATGACAGCTCTCGATCGCCGCACTCTCCTGCAAG
>DATCXZ010000164.1:0-11033 GCA_036570545.1 Kiloniellaceae bacterium | reverse complement strand
AACGGCCTGGCCGGCACGGTGGCGGACTGGCGGGCGCCCTGCGCGGCGCTGGAGTCCGCGCCGTCCGGCGACGATGCCGCCCTGCGGGGGCTCTTGGAGCAGCACTTCCAGCCCTTCGCAGTCTCCGATGCCGGCGATCGTGACGGCCTCTTCACCGGTTATTACGAAGCCGAACTGAAAGCGGCCGCGGCGCCCACCGCCCCCGGCGCCACGCCGCTCTACCGCGTGCCGGACGACCTGGTGACCGTCGATCTCGCCCTCTTCCGCGCCGACCTGCGAGGGGAAAAGCTGATCGGCCGGGTGGAGCAGGGGCGCCTGGTGCCCTATCTGACCCGCAAGGAGATCGAGGCGGGGGCCCTCGCCGGGCGCGGGCTCGAGCTTGCCTGGGCGGCTGACCCGGTGGATGCCTTCTTCCTCCATGTCCAGGGCTCGGGCCGCGTCGTCTTCCCCGACGGCCGCGTGCAGCGGGTGGGCTTTGCCGGCTCCAACGGCCATCCCTTCTATGCCATCGGCCGCGCCCTCATCGAGGAGGGCATCGTCTCGCGCCAGGAATCCTCGATGCAGAAGATCCGCGACTGGCTGCGCGCCAACCCCGAGAAGGGGCGGGAGGTCATGCAGCGCAACGCCCGCTACATCTTCTTCCGGGCTATCGACGGCGAGGGTCCCATCGGAGCCCAGGGGGTGCCGCTCACCCCCGGCCGCAGCTTAGCCATCGACTCCGCCCTGCTGCCGCTCGGCGTGCCGCTCTGGCTCGACACCACCTGGCCGGCCACCGACAAGCCGCTGCGCCGCCTCGTGGTCGCGCAGGATGTCGGCAGCGCCATCAAGGGTGTCGTGCGCGGCGACTTCTTCTGGGGCTCCGGCGAGGCGGCCCTGGAGCAGGCCGGTCGCATGAAGCAGCAGGGACGCTACTACCTCTTCCTCCCCAAGGCCGTCGCCGACCGCCGCCAGACGGCGAGCTGACGCTGCGGCCAGCGCGCTATACAGGCGCCATTCTAGCGAAATGATTGTGCATGGGCTGGCCATTGCGGCGGTAGGGCCGCTAAACTCGTGCGCGCATATCATGAGTGGCAGGTCGAAAGGCGCCGAATGAAGATAGTCGGCAGCGCAGAGACACTGAATCGGATCGTCGCCCCCGCGATGCTGTTATTGTCGCTGCTCGCGGGCTGCGCCGGCGCGCCGGAGGCTTCGCGATCGCTGGCTTTCGACTCAACCCGCGACACGGCTATCGTCATCCTCGGCACCAGTGTCAACCATGCCCAGAGGGAGGAAGTCAGAGCCGGCCGAAGCCTCTCGAGCTTCTGGGTAGAGTACGACCCCGACACCCTACGTTTGGTGCCCGGCGGCAAGACCTTCCTGAGCAAGGTCGAGGGAGGTGTGTTCTCCGAACCTCGCTATCTGAAGCCGACCGTGTCGGTGCTACAGGTGGAGCCGGGCTACTATGCGCTCATCGGCGCCGGCTTTCCCCACCTCATGACCACCTTCGTCGCGTCCAAGCAGAACTCCGGCCTGGTGGAGAATATGGGAGAGCTCGAAACCTGGACCCACACCGTCGATCCTCGCAGGCACATCGATCCGGCGGCGGAGGTCGGCCGCGGCCGGAACTTCCTCTTCACCGTGTTGCCCGGCGAGATCCTCTACATCGGACATTTCGAGTTCCTGAAGTGGGACTTCAGCGACCGCCTTCGGTCGCTGAACTACTTTCAGGACGAGGCCGCCGCGCGGCAGGTCCTCGTCGACTATCCAGGCATTTCCGGTCCCATGGTGACCTACGATCCCGCCAAGTCGCGGCAATCGGTGTCCCGCTGACCCGGCTCGAATCCGCCTCCCGCCACCTTGCTTTCCGCAACTGGTAATACCATTATCGGGCCGCAAGGAGATGGGAGGATCGCTCATGGCTGAAGAGCGCCCGCGCGTCGGGCTCTTCGTGACCTGCCTGGTCGACATGATGCGGCCGTCGGTGGGCTTTGCTGCCGTGAAGCTGCTGGAAGATGCCGGCTGCAGTGTCGAGGTGCCCGAGGCGCAGACCTGCTGCGGCCAGCCGGCCTACAACTCGGGCGACCGCGCCGACGCCCGCGCGCTGGCGGAGCAGACCATCCGAGCCTTCGAGGGTTTCGACTACGTGGTTGCGCCCTCCGGCTCCTGCGCGGCCATGCTGAAAGAGCATTACCCCGCGCTCTTCGATGCCGATCCGGCATTAAAGGCCAAGGCAGAGGATCTGGCCGGGCGCACCTGGGAACTCACCGCCTTCCTCACCGACGCTCGCGGCATGACCGCCGTGAACTCTGATTTCTCAGGAAAGATCACCTACCACGATTCCTGCTCCGGCCTGCGCGAGCTCGGCGTGAAGGCGCAGCCGCGCCGCCTGCTGCAATCCATTCCGGGGGTGGAACTGACGGAGATGACGGAGGCCGAGGTCTGCTGCGGCTTCGGCGGCACCTTCTGCGTGAAGTATCCCGAGATCTCCAACAAGATCGTCACCGCCAAGGCCGACTTCATCCTGGCCAGCGGCGCCGACACCCTGCTGGCCGGCGACCTCGGCTGCCTGATGAACATGGCCGGCAAGCTGCAGCGCCGCGGCTCGGCCATCCAGGTGCGCCATGTCGCCGAGGTGCTGGCCGGGATGACGGATCAGCCGGCGATCGGTGAGCCATCGGGCGGCGAGCCGGCGCGGCGGAGGGCCTGAGGCATGCAGAGCACCTCCCACGCCTTCAAGGACAACGCCCGCGCGGCGCTCGCCAACCAGACCCTTCAGAAGGCGATGCGGCACGTGAAGACGGGCTTCATCGACAAGCGGGCCAAGGCGCGCGCGCGCCTGCCCGAGTTCGACGCCCTGCGCGACGTCGCCCGCGACATCAAGAACCACACCCTGGCCAACCTCGACTTCTACCTGGAGCGCTACGAGGAGAAGGTGATCGCCAGCGGCGGCCAGGTGCACTGGGCGCCAACGGCCGAAGACGCGGTGAAGGCGGTGCTCGACATCTGCCGGCGCGTCGATGCCCGCGTGGTGACCAAGGGCAAATCGATGATCTCCGAGGAGATCGCGCTCAACCAGGCGATGGAGCGGGCCGGGCTCGATGTCGTCGAAACCGACCTCGGCGAATACATCATCCAGCTACGCAAGGAGCCACCGAGCCACATCATCGCGCCGGCGGTGCACCTGACGAAGGAGCAGGTCGAGGCGGACTTCCGCCACCATCACCGCGAGCTGCCGCCCGAGCGCGCGCTCGGCGAGCCGGTGCAGCTCGTCGCCGAGGCGCGCCAGATGCTGCGCCGCCGCTTCCTCGAGGCCGACGTCGGCATCACCGGCGCCAACTTCCTGGTGGCGGAGACCGGTACCTCGATCATCGTCACCAACGAGGGCAACGGCGATCTGACCCAGACCCTGCCGCGCGTGCACATCGTGGTCGCCAGCCTGGAGAAGGTCGTTCCCACGCTGGAGGACGTCTCCACCATCCTGCGTGTGCTGGCACGTTCGGCGACCGGCCAGGAATTCTCCTCCTACACTACCTTCTCCACCGGCCCGCGCCGGCCGGAGGATCCCGACGGGCCGGAGGAATACCACGTCATCCTGCTCGACAACGGGCGCTCCAACATGCTGGGCGGCCAGTTTCAGGACATGCTGCGCTGCATCCGCTGCGGCGCCTGCATGAACCACTGCCCGGTCTATCACGCGGTCGGCGGCCACGCCTACGGCTGGGTCTATCCCGGCCCCATGGGCGCCGTGCTGACGCCGAACCTTATCGGCGTCGACGAGGCCGGGCACCTGCCCAACGCCTCGACCTTCTGCGGGCGCTGCGAAGCGGTCTGCCCGATGCGCATTCCGCTGCCGAAGATGATGCGCCACTGGCGCGAGCGTGAGTTCGAGCGGCACCTCACGCCCGCCACCGTGCGCAGCGGCCTCGCCCTCTGGGCGTTCTTCGCCCGGCGGCCGAAGCTCTATCGCTTCGCGACCGGCCTGCAGGCCCGCCTGCTCGGCCGCCTCGGCCGCGCCGCCGGCCGCTTCGACGCCCTGCCCTTCGCACGCGGCTGGACCAGGCACCGGGACTTCCCGGCACCGGAGGGCCGCACCTTCCAGCAGCTCTGGGCCGAACGGCAGAAAGGCGGCCGCCGGTGAGCAGCGCCAGGCAGCAGATTCTGGCGTCCGTCCGCCGCTCGCTGCGCCGCGCGGAGCCCAGCGCCGAGACGCGGGCGGAGTTGGAGCAGCGCCTGGCGGCACCGACGGCGAACCTGATCCCGCAGCGCGCGCAGCTACCGCACGCCGAGCAGCTCGACCTCATGGAGGCGATGCTGCAGGAACTGAAGGCAACGGTGGTGCGCCTGCCTGGGGAGGCGGCGGTGCCGCAGGCCGTCGCCGACTACCTGAAGAGCGAGAACCTGCCGCCGAAGCTGCGCCTCGCGCCGCGCGACGACCTCCGCCACCTGCCCTGGGACAGCGCACCGCTGCTGGAGGTGGAGGAAGGCATTGCCGAAGCTGATGACGCCACCTCGCTGACCGGCGCCTTCGCCGGTATCGCCGAGACCGGGACGCTGATGATGGCCTCGGGGCCGGAGGCGCCGACAACGCTGAACTTTCTCCCGGAGAACCACATCGTGGTCCTGCGGACGTCGCAGGTCATCGGCAGCTACGAGGAGGCCTGGCAGCGCCTGCGCGCGGCGCTCGGTCCCGGCGTCATGCCGCGCGCGGTGAATATGATCACCGGCCCCTCGCGCACCGGCGACATCGAGCAGACCATTCTGCTCGGCGCCCACGGCCCGCGTCGCCTGCACGTGCTACTGGTCGACGACCGAGACTCCGGATGAGTGATTGCGATTACATGACCCTCAGGATCTGAAAATTGAAATTATCCAACTGTAACGATACGCATGAGGGCAAGTTACGTCACTTGCAGCCTTTTTGGAGACCGGTTCGACATAGATATAGATGTGGGACTCACTAACTGGTAACTATATAAAGAGATGATGCTAGCTGGAGGACTTAAACATGGCCGAACGTAAGGCAGCGCTAAAACGAGCTCCTGAGCGCCCGGAGTTGGCAGCGCTTTTGGAAAAGGCGAAAGGCGTCGTGTTGACAGATGACCAGCTGAAGGAACAGCGCATTAGCTTTGTATATGGCAATGCGCCAAAGGGCTCTCGCATCACCAGAGATTCAGCGCGCAAGTCTGCAGACCGGGTTCGCGTAAGGGAAAGCGCTTGATTTCAGAGAATGTTTATTCTGGAGGAAGAAGATCAGGAGCTTTATGACCGGGTTCAAGAGCAAAATCTGAACCGACAATACGAACTCCTTACAAACTGCATAGAGATCGGCCTCTTAAAGGGGCCGGTTTCATTTGATAAGTACCTTCTTTGGGCGCTCAACCATGTAGCCGTCGCGAATATCTCGCAATTCGGCGGGAGGTTCAGGCGCGAACCCATCTATGTGGGCGATCACAAACCGCCACACTTCAACGACGTTGATGACTGGATGGACCGTTTTGTATCGACGGTTCAAGAGAATTGGTATGTTTGGACGCCTACGGAATTAGCAGCTTTCGGACTCTGGCGTCTTAACTGGATTCACCCATTCATTGAAGGAAACGGCAGGACTGCTCGAGCAGCCTGCTACTTTCTTTTGTGCGTAAGGTCAGGCGCCCTATTGCCGGGACGAAAGATCGTTCCGGAACGCATTAAGGAAGACCGGGATGGGTACGAAAGGGCATTGTTTGCTGCCGACCGCGCCTGGGACAATGGTCATCTAGATTTTTCAGTGATGGAAGACTATCTGGCTACATTGCTGCAGGCTCAGTTGGCCGACGACGGTCTGGACTACCAAGGCATGTCCTCGGTTTAGCATAATTCGAGGAGTGCAGCCGAGAGGCGGCATGACCAGCAGACGCAAGGTCCGCTCCCTTCTGTCGCTCGAGGACCAGCGTCTCTGGCAGCATGTCAGCGGCCAGATCAAGCCGTTGTCTGGCCGCGACCGCCTGCGCTCCCACGCTGCCGAATTGCTGCAGCAGCAAGCGCCCGACGCGGCGCAGGACCAGCCGCCCGTCCCCCTGAAGCGGCGGGCCGCCGTGGCCGCGGCTGGCCATCCCGAGCAGGCCTCGCCCCTGCCGCGGCCGAAGTCGCCCGCGCCCCTCCTCCATGGCAGCCGCGACGGTCTCGACGGCCGCAAGGCCGAGCGCCTCAGCCGCGGCAAGCTGCCGATCGAGGCGAGCCTGGACCTGCACGGCCTGCGCCAAGCCGAGGCACATCGCCGACTGGAGGCATTTCTCGCCGAGAGCCAGGCCGCCGGCAAGCGCTGCGTCCTGGTGGTGACCGGCAAGGGCCTGCACAAGGAAGAAGGCGGCGTCCTGCGCAGCGCCGTGCCGCGCTGGCTGAACGAGGCGCCGAACCGGGCTCGTGTGCTCTCGTTCGACTACGCCCAGCCCAGGCACGGCGGCACCGGCGCGCTCTACGTCCTGCTGCGCCGCCGCCGCTGACGCGGAAGATCGACGCTCTCCAAGGAGGAATCGCCTTCTCCGGTGGAACCGGCTAAACTGCGATCCGGTTATCTGCCAGAGACATCGCCTGGAAGACAGGGGAGGCCGGCCTTGCCGCAGCTCAAAGGGTCCTGTCACTGCGGTGCGGTCAGTTTCTCCGTCTTCTCGCGCGCCGCGGTGCCGTTCATGCGTTGCTACTGCTCGATCTGCCGCACGACGGCGGGGGGCGGCGGCTATGCCATCAACCTTTCGGGCGACTACGCCACCCTGAAGGTGAGCGGCGAGGAGCATCTCGCCGTCTACCAGGCGCGCGGCGCCACGGGTGCTCCGGACGCGGTGAGCACCGCCCGGCGGCACTTCTGCAAGCACTGCGGCTCTGCGCTCTACCTCTACGATCCGACCTGGCCCGAGCTGGTGCATCCCTTCGCGGCGGCGATCGACACGCCGCTGGCGGCGGCGCCGGAGAGCGTCTTCATCATGCTGGAATCGAAGCCGGGCTGGGTGAGGCTGCCGCCTGATGCCAAGCGCACCAACTGCTATGCCGGGTACCCGGAGGAGTCGCTGGCCGAGTGGCATCAGGCGCACGGCCTCTACGACGATCCGGACGCGCAATGACCCCCTTCGGCGAAAAGCTGCGGGCGATCCGCGCCGGCCGCGGGCTCGCCCTGAAGGACATGGCGGCCGGCCTGCAGGTCTCGCCGGCCTACCTCTCGGCCATGGAGCACGGCCGCCGCGGCAAGCCGAGCCGCCGCTTCGTCCACCGCGTCTGCCAGTTCCTCGGCATCATCTGGGACGAGGCGGAGGAACTGCAACGGCTCGCCGACCTGTCGCATCCGCGCGTGGTGGTGGACACGGCGGGACTCAGCGTGAAGGCCACGCTTTTCGCCAACCTGCTGGCGAACCGCATCGGCGATCTTGGGGAGGATCAGCTCGATGGCCTGCTGCGCGAGATTGACAGCGCCGGCGGCGCGGCGGGGCGCGGCGCCACGACCGGAGCGGACAGCGACGCTCCATGACCTCTACTGCAACAACCGACGTCATTGCGGAACCCGAGCTGCGCGACCTCTATCTCTATTGGTCGGACAAGCGCAAGTCGCGCAACTACCCGGCGCGCAGCGAAATCGCGCCGGAGGAGATCAAGCGCCTGCTGCCCTTCGTCCTGCTGCTCGACGTGCTGGATGCAGGCCGCCACTTCCGCTTTCGCCTCGTCGGCACCGACGCGGCCAGTGGCATCGATCCCACGGGCAAGCTGCTGCACGAGTCGGCGCCGGAGGGTGTCTACCGGAATCACCTCAGCGCTCTCTTCAGCCGCGGCGCCGCCGGTCCGGGGGCGCTCTACAACCGCAGCAGCTACGCCTACCAGGACGCGCCGGGCCCGCGCAGCATCAGCCGGGTGTTCATGCCCCTGGCTGGCAACGGCAGCTCCGTCGACATGTTGATGATCGGCCAGAAGGCGACGCGCGACCTGCGCAGCGGCAAGTCCGCCTGGCAGGCCAATCCCCCGACGATCACCGAAGAGCTAGAGGTGCGGCTGCCGTGAGGGCTGGGTAATCTAGCAGGCATTCGGCCTGTAGCGCATCCTTCGAGACGGCGCTGACGTGCCTCCTCAGGGGCCGGATGGAATCGCCTTCGGCGATCCATCGACCCTGTGAGTCCGATCTAGAGAATGAACTTGGAGAGATCGGCGTTCTTGGCGAGTTCGCCGACGCGCCGGCGCACCATCTCGGCATCGATGCGGATCGTCTCGCCGCCGCGGTCGGTGGCGGTGAAGGAAATCTCCTCCAGCAGCTTCTCCAGCACCGTGTGCAGGCGCCGCGCACCGATGTTCTCGACCGAGGAATTGATCTCTGCCGAAAGGGTGGCCAGCGCGTCGATCGCCTCGTCGGCGAAATCGAGCGTCACCTCCTCGGTTTCCAGCAGCGCCTTGTACTGGCGGATCAGGCTGTTCTCCGGCTCGGTGAGGATGCGCTTGAAGTCGTCGCGGGTCAGCGCGCTGAGCTCGACGCGGATCGGCAGGCGGCCCTGCAGCTCCGCCAGCATGTCCGACGGCTTGGCCATGTGGAAGGCGCCGGAGGCGATGAACAGCACATGATCGGTGCGCACCGGACCATGCTTGGTGGCCACGGTGGTGCCTTCGATGAGCGGCAGCAGGTCGCGCTGGACACCTTCGCGCGAGACGTCGGCGCCGCCCCGCTCGGAGCGCGCGGTGATCTTGTCGATCTCGTCCAGGAAAACGATGCCGTTCTGCTCCGCCGCCGCAATGGCGGTGCTCACCACGGTCTCCTCGTCGAGCAGCTTGTCGCTCTCCTCGGCGATCAGCACCTCATAGGAATGGGCGACCGTCATGCGGCGCTTCTTGGTGCGCCCGCCCATCGCCTTGCCGAAGATGTCGCCGAGATTGAGCATGCCCATGGAAGCGCCGGGCATGCCCGGGATCTCCATGGTCGGGAGCTGCAATCCGCCCGACTCCTGCACCTCGATCTCGACCTCCTTGTCGTCGAGTTCGCCCTGGCGCAGGCGGGTGCGGAATTTCTGCCGCGTGTCGGGGCTGGCGGTGGGGCCGACCAGGGCATCCAGCACGCGCTCTTCGGCGTGCAGTTCGGCCTGCGCCTTAACCTGCTGGCGCAGGCGCTCGCGGGTCATGAGGATGGCGACTTCCGTCAGGTCACGGATGATCTGCTCGACGTCGCGGCCGACGTAGCCGATTTCGGTGAACTTCGTCGCCTCGACCTTGATGAAGGGCGCCTGTGCCAGCTTGGCGAGGCGGCGGGCGATCTCGGTCTTGCCGACGCCGGTCGGGCCGATCATCAGGATGTTCTTCGGCAGCACCTCGTCGCGGAGATCCTCCGGGAGCTGCTGGCGGCGCCAGCGATTGCGCAGCGCGATGGCGACGGCGCGCTTGGCATCGTTCTGGCCGATGATGAAGCGGTCGAGTTCCGAGACGATCTCCCGCGGGCTGAAGAAGGAGGATTCGTTCTTGTCGCTCCCGGTCCGGTCACCCATGCGCGTGTGATCCGTGTCCTTGCCGCTCATGGCTTTCGCTGTCTCAGTCATGGCGAACTCCGCCGCTGCCGCCTGGCAGGCTTTCGATGGTGATGTTCTGGTTGGTGTAGATGCAGATGTCGCCGGCGATCTTCATGGCTTTGCGGGCGATCGCCTCGGCATCCAGGGCATCGACGTCGACCAGGGCGCGCGCCGCCGCCAGCGCGAACGACCCGCCGGAGCCGATGCCGATGAGGCCGTCCTCCGGCTCCAGCACGTCGCCGTTGCCGGTGAGCACCAGCGAGGTCTCGGCGTCAGCCACCGCCATCATCGCCTCGAGGCGGCGCAGGTAGCGGTCGGTGCGCCAGTCCTTGGCCAGCTCCACGCAGGCGCGGGTGAGCTGGTTCGGATAGGTCTCCAGCTTGGCTTCCAGGCGCTCGAAGAGGGTGAAGGCATCGGCCGTCGCCCCGGCGAAGCCGGCGATCACATTGTCCTTGCCGAGGCGGCGCACCTTGCGGGCGTTGGACTTCATCACCGTGTTGCCGAATGTGACCTGGCCGTCGCCGGCCACCACCACCCGGCCGTCCTTGCGGACCGAGAGGATCGTGGTGCCGTGCCATTGCAGGGGGGTGTTATCGGACATGGACTGTCAAATGGGCAAAAGCGGCGGCCGGGTCAAGCCGGATTCCACCGGCCGGAGAGTGCCCCCGACCCGCGGCGCGTGCCCGGCCCGGCGGCGTTGGGGCGCCCGCATCGGTGCTGGCATCGCCTTCCCCTTCCTGATAAAAGGGCGCCTTCGTTTGAGACCTGCAGCCGAAGGACCCGCCGAGAGGGCGGGGCGGAGACGATATGCGCCGGGCAACGATTGAGCGGAATACGCAGGAAACCAGGATCGCCGCCACGGTCGATCTCGACGGTTCCGGCACCTACCAGGTATCCACCGGTATCGGGTTCCTCGACCATATGCTCGAACAGCTCTCGCGCCACAGCCTGATCGACATCACGCTGAAGGCGGAAGGCGATCTGCACATCGACTACCACCACACCACCGAGGACAGCGGCATCGTGCTCGGCCAGGCGGTGGCCCAGGCGCTCGGCGAGCGCAAGGGCATCTGGCGCTACGGACAGGCGCTCATTCCCATGGACGAGACCCTGACCCGCGTGGCGCTCGACGCCTCCAACCGGCCCTACCTGATCTGGAAGGTGGCTTTCGACCGCGACAAGCTCGGCACCATGGATACCGAGCTGTTCAAGGAGTGGTTTCAGGCCTTTGCCCAGCACGCCGGCCTGACGCTGCACGTGGAGAACCTCTACGGCACCAACAACCACCATATCGTCGAGTCCTGCTTCAAGGGTCTGGCCCGCGCGCTTCGCGAGGCCATCCGGATCGATCCTCGCAAGGCCGACGCCGTGCCCTCCACCAAGGGCTCTCTCTGAACGATCCGGCCAGGCCGGAGTGCTGCCGGGGCGTGCCCCGGGTAAAGGACCAAAGGGGGTCCCACGATGACCGTTGCGATCATCGACTATGGCTCCGGCAACCTGCGCTCGGCGGCCAAGTCCCTGGAGCGCGCCGCTGCCGATGCCGGCGGC
>DATCXZ010000163.1:0-1823 GCA_036570545.1 Kiloniellaceae bacterium | reverse complement strand
CGGCGGCCTCGGCCGGCTCCAGCGCCGCGTGAGCCGCCTTGTAGCGGACGGCGCGCTGCGCACCGGTCTCCAGTCGGGACGAGAGGGTCATCTTGGCCGCACGGGGCTAATTGCCGGCCTTGCCGGCACGCCCGCCGGTAGGACGCTCGGCCAGCGATTCGGCCTCCAGCAGCCGCACGACATGCGGCTTGATCCGCGCGACGATCTCGGCCACGCCCTTTGCGTTGGGATGGATGCCGTCGGCCTGGTTCAGCGCCCGCTGCGCGGCGACACCTTCCAGGAAGAACGGATAGAGCGGCACGTCGTGCTGCTCGGCGAGGCGCGGGTAGATGGCGTTGAAGGCCTCGCCATAGTCGCGCCCAAGGTTGGGCGGCGCCAGCATGCCGGCGAGCAGCACCGGCAGGCCCGCGTCGGCGAGCTTCGCCAGCATGGCATCGAGGTTGTCGTAGGTGGCATCCGGATCGAGGCCGCGCAGGCCGTCGTTGGCGCCCAGTTCCAGGATAACCGCGTCGGGATCGTCGGCCAGCGCCCAGTCGAGCCGCGCCAGCCCGCCGGCGGTGGTGTCACCGGAGTTGCCGGCATTGAGCACGGTGACGTCGAGGCCGTCGGCGCGCAGCGCCGCCTCCAACTGCTCCGGGAAGGTCTCGCCCGACGCCAGGCCGTAGCCGTGGGTCAGGCTGTCGCCGAACGCCATGAGGCGCACCGATGCCGCTGCCGCCGGCAGCACCGAAGCAGCCAGCACAAACACCAGAGCAGCCGCCAGCCGGGCCGTTCGCGTCGCAGTCGTCGGTCGGGAACCCAGCATATTGCCGCCTGTCGAAGGACTCGGGAGGATGGTAGCCTTACCCGGGCTTTCCTGAAAGGAAGCCGCTGTTTTCACGACAGGTAAGGCGTCGGCGGCAGCGGATCAACCCAAGCGCCGCCGGCCGCGGCACCCACCCGCGTTGAAAACGCCGCCATCCGGGCCATATGCGTTCAAGGCCGAAAAACCGACGTGAGCCATGACCTCTAAGCACCGCGCCGCCCGGACCACGTCCCGGCCTGCCTCCAACGCCATGATCGCGCTCGAATCCGTCGAGCTGACCCTGCCCTCGGCGGCCGGTCCGGTCCACATTCTGCGCGGCCTCGACCTGATCGTCGAGCCCGGCGAGACGGTCAGCGTGGTAGGCCCCTCGGGCTCCGGCAAATCCTCGATGATGATGATCATTGCCGGCCTGGAGCGTGCGAGCAAAGGCGAGGTCCATGTCGGCGGCACCCGCTTCACCGGTCTCGACGAGGATTCCCTCGCCAGGTTCCGGCGCGATTCCGTCGGAATCGTGTTTCAGGACTTCCACCTGGTGCCGACCATGACGGCGCTGGAGAACGTCGCCATCCCGCTGGAGTTCGCCGGCCGCGCCGATGCTTTCGAGCGTGCCGCGGCCTGCCTGGAAGCGGTCGGCCTCGGCCACCGGCTTACCCACTATCCGGGCCAGCTCTCGGGCGGCGAGCAGCAGCGCACGGCGCTGGCGCGTGCCTTCGCGCCGGCCCCCGATCTGCTGCTGGCCGACGAGCCGACCGGCAACCTGGACGGCGAGACCGGCCACCAGATCATCGACCTGCTGTTCCGATTGCAGGCCGAGCACGGGACCACGCTGGTGCTCATCACCCACGACCCGCAGCTCGCCGACCGCTGCGCGCGCTCGGTGAAGCTGCTCGACGGCCTCATCGTCGACGACGTGATGAACGGCACCGCCGGTGCCGGAACGGGCCGCTCGGCGCTGTGACGGCACTGGCCCGGAGCAGCGCAGACTCCGCCGCCGGCCGCTCGCCGGGCTGGCCGCTGG
>DATCXZ010000162.1:0-23275 GCA_036570545.1 Kiloniellaceae bacterium | reverse complement strand
CAAAAGCCGAGCCACAAACCGCAGACGTTCTTCTTCCACCGAACTCTCCTTCCACGGCATCAACACCTCCGGCCAAATGCCCGAAAGTGTTACCCATGTGTCCGGTACAAAACGTCACCTATGTCTCGGGTCGCTCAGCGGAAATTCAGGCGTCGAAGAAATGGCTCAGGGTAACGCCTGGGGTAACAGCCGCCCTTAGCTGCTCGCAGGTCTTGCTCCCGCGCATGGGATGCGAATCGGTCTATGATTGGGGATTCGATTCGGGGAGGGCCCTCTATGTCCATCGACTACAGTTTAGCCGTGAAGCTCGCTGCAAGCGTCCTGGCCGTTCTCGCCGCTGGCTTTTGGTTGTGGGCTTCCCTAATCACTGTCCCCGACAATGTCGATACATTCATCAGCGTTTTGCAGCGGATCGGCAAGCTCAACGCCTATGGCGCACTTTCAGCGAGTTTTGCAGCGGCTTGCGGTGTGCTGTTGATATGGCTTGAGCGGTAACGTTGGAATGAGAGTAGTGCGATGGCTCGCCTGGACCGCATTGCTTATCGTTGGGCCTGTTGCAATCCCTCCGGCCCTAGGGATGGACGCGGAACTAAGTGATCGCATCCGTTGGTCAGGCCTCGTTCTTCAAATTTCCGGCTTGTTCACCGTGGTGGTTGGACTCGACGAGTCGAGGCAGTTGTTCGGAAAGCCCACCTTCATTGCTGCCGCACGAAGTTCAGTAGTGCGGCTTGGTCTCTGGGTACGGTCGCTGTTCATCAAACCAAAGCCCGTGAACTATATAATCACGCCAATGAACATCGAAAGCCGAACAGAAGTCAGCGGGGGGCGAGTGACTGTGCACGGCGGCCCGCTTGATCAGCGCGTGGCAAATCTCGAGTCAGATGTAGAAGCGATATGGGAACGGCTGGAAAAGGCCAAATCCGACATTCGGAAATTGCGATACGATGCCGAGAAGGGCCTTGAGAACGCGGAGAAGAATCGCCAAGAAGCCGAGCAGCGCCTTTCGAGGCGGCTAGAGGAAGCCGTGATCGGCGGCATCCATCTAGAGCTTTATGGCCTCGGCTTCCTGCTGATGGGCATCACGCTGGCAACGATTCCTCAAGAGATAGCCGCCTTGGTAATGAGCGAGTAGAACTCGCCGCGGCGGGGCAGTGGACAATAGACACTATGCTGGTTGAGGGCGAGGTCGCTCACCATCACTTCTGAATCGCAGAACCGCCGCCGCTGACAGAACTCTTTACCGTGGCTTTTCCGGTCACCGAGAGGATCAGTGTCCCACGCTTCAGACTTTCTTCCATCTCTTCGGACAAGACCACACCATGCGGTATCGTCGCTTTAAGTACATCCACTGCGAACACCCTCACCTGAAGAGGCGTCTCTGGGTTCGAAAGCACGTCGACTGCTAGCTCAAAGTTCTTGACACGCAGTTCGGCGCTTCCCAAAGCACCAGTTACGAACAAGCCGATGATCGCCACGGCGATTGCCGTTGCATATGCCTTTCCAAATTCCAGAAAGCCGGCCCACGCCTTGGCGCGCCAGTTAGGTGCGCCCCCGCATGCCTTTTCATCTTCCGTCACGGTGACCCCCTATTGTTTCGTCTGGCTCAGCCTTGAACAAAAAATGGCGCACCAACAGGGGCGGGCGATGGCTGCCCGCTTTCCGGAGGATCAAGAGCTGCAGCAGGCAAGCTTGCAGCTGGTTGCCGAGCTATGGGATGCTCTCGACTTCCGCCGGTCGGTGCAGGAAGTCCTTTGCAGTTAATCGCACGGTGCTATTGCCAGCAAGCAGGCTGCGGCCCGCTTGCAGTCCGTCAGCTCCGATTCCAATTCATGGTCCATGGCCCCGCTTTCTCCCGGGCTCACCATTCCCGGTGTATCACCCGACAGCTTCCGCGATCAGCTCGAAGGAGCGCAGGCGCGCGGTGTGCTCGTAGACGTCGGAGACCACCATCAGCTCGTCGGCGCCGGTTTCCTTCATGAAGGCCTGGATGCCCGCGCGCACGGTCTCGGGAGAGCCGACGACCGAGCGCGCCAGCATCTGCATCGCCTGCGCCTTTTCCAGCGGCGACCAATAGCTTTCGATGTCGTCGATCGGCGGCCGGCTGAGGCCGCGCGCGCCGCGGAAGAGGTCGGCGAAGGACATCTGCTGGGTCGTCGCCAGGCGGCGGGCCTCGCGGTCGCTGTCGGCGGCGATGACATTGGCGCCCACCATCGCGTAGGGCCGGTCGAGCTGCTTCGACGGCTTGAAGCGGCTGCGATAGATCTCCAGCGCCTGGAGGAGCTGGGCCGGCGCGAAGTGCGAGGCGAAGGCGTAGGGCAGTCCGAGCTCGGCGGCGAGCACGGCGCCGAAGTGGCTCGAT
This sequence comes from Kiloniellaceae bacterium, assembly GCA_036570545.1. Lineage (GTDB taxonomy): Bacteria > Pseudomonadota > Alphaproteobacteria > Kiloniellales > Kiloniellaceae > Pelagibius. Next base: position 20,916 of record DATCXZ010000162.1, on the reverse strand, counting down.
CCGAGAATCCACAGCGGCACCTCGGTGCCCGTCGCCGGGACGGCGACGATGCGCTGGTCCGGCTGGCGCGGCGCGAGGAAGGCCTGCAGCTCGAGCACGTCCTGCGGGAAGCTGTCGGCGGCGGCCGGCGAGCGCCGCAGCGCCTGCAAGGTCGCCTGGTCGGTGCCGGGCGCGCGCCCCAGGCCGAGGTCGATGCGGCCGGGGAACAACTGCGCCAGGGTGCCGAATTGCTCGGCGACGATGTAGGGAGCATGGTTCGGCAGCATGATGCCGCCCGCGCCGACGCGAAGGGTGCTGGTGCCGCCGGCGATGTGAGCGATGACGACGGCGGTCGCCGCGCTGGCGATACCCGGCATGTTGTGGTGCTCGGCCACCCAGAGGCGGCGGTAGCCCCAGCCTTCGGCATGGGCGGCGAGGTCGCGCGCGTTGTCGAGCGCCGCGCGCGCATCGCTGCCTTCGGTGACGCGGGCAAGCTCCAGGATAGACAGCGCGGTCATGGTCAAAGCCCGAAGTTCAGTTCCGATCGCGAGTAATGCCTACAGCACCGGCCACGCCCGCACAAGCCGCCCGCCTGCTCAGGATTTCGACTTGTGCTCGGGCTTGCCCTTGCGCCTGGTCTTGGCCATGCGCTCGAGCTCGTCCTCGCTCATCGACTCGTACATCTCCTTCGAGGGGCCTTTCAGCTCGCTCTTCATCTTCTCGCCCCGCTTGGCGGCAAGCGCGACGCCCGCCGCCTGCTGCTGTGCCTTGGACTTCGCCGGCATGGCCATGCTCCTTCCGCAGTGCTCACAGGATCTTGGTTACGCTCTACACCGCAACGTCGCAGCGCTCTGCCCGGTTCCGGTGCCCGGAACTGTCAGGGGAACCGCTCAAAACCCTCGGGGGGAACCCCCCGGGGAATGCCGCCGTTGGCAGACTGCGTGAGGATGTCTCGAGAAGCCTGAGCACGCGATCATCGAGGAGGAAGGACGATGCGTAAGGACTCCACGGCAGGTTGGGTGGCGGTGGCCCTGGCCGCCATTACGACGGCGGGACTATGCCTCTATGCGGCCAGTCCGCGCCGCCGCGCCGCTCGCAGGGCTGACAAGGCGACAATCAGCCGTCGGCAGAGGCACGAGGATCCGGTCGATGAAGCGGTCGACGAGTCCTTCCCGGCTTCGGATCCGCCTTCCTACAGCCCCAGCAGGGCTGGCGCGCCGCGCTAGGCTGCCGTCGCGCAGTCGTTCCGCCTCCTCGATGAGCGCCCGCGGCGCGCGGGGGTCATTCCTGCCGCAGAATCTCCGGCAGCACCTCGTCCAGGCGGTGTGGCAGGATGCCGAGCTCGGCAAAGCCGGGGTAATGGCCGGAGAGGACGTTGTCCAGCCGCATCAGCTCGACCTGATTGCGGGTGATCGGCGGTCGCGGCAACTGCTCGGCGACAGCGGCAAGTCCGTGCCAGAGCGCGAAGGGCAGCGGGATGAGCAGCGTTCTGGTGCCGAGGCGGCTGCGCAGCAGCTCCAGCAGCTCCCGGTAGGTGTAGATCTGCGGCCCGCCGAGTTCATAGATCTTGGCAGGCGCTTCGACGGTGAAGACGCCCGCGATTGCGCGGGCGACGTCGTCGACGTGCGGCGGCTGCAGCCTTGTTCCGCCGTTTCCGAACAGCGCAAAGACCGGTAGCCGCCGCAGCAGGCGACTCAGCGGAACGATGAAGGAGTCGCCCGGTCCGATCATCACCGCGGGACGAATGAGGCTTGCCTCAGGAAAGGCGTCCCGCACCGCCTGCTCGCCGCGCCCGCGGCTGGCGATGTACGGCGAGGACGATCCAGGGTCGGAGCCGATGCCGGAGAGGTGGGCCAGGCGCTCCACGCCCGCCGCCTTGGCTGAGCGTGCCACGCGCCCGGCGGCCTCGACATGCACCGAATCGAAGGTCTGCCCGCTGCGCTCCACGTAGAGGCTGACGGCGTTGACCACGCCGAAGCATCCGGCAACGACCGCGGCGACGGAGGCCTCGTCGTTCACGTCTGCTGCCACGCTCGTCAACCCTTGACGCTGCTGCTGCTCCGGGTGCCGCGTCGCCACGCGCACCGCAAAGCCGAGATCGGCCAGGCGCTCCGCCACGCGCCGGCCGAGAAAGCCGGTGCCGCCGAAAACGGTGACCGCCCCGCCATGCGCCGCCGCTGTTGCCGTGTCGCCCAGATCGTCCTCCCGCTTCTTGCGTTACAGCAACCGCGTTGCGGCGGCAGGGTTCCTACCGGCGCTGGCGCGCCGCGCTAGCACCCACTATCAGGATTAGATGCGTCATGAGACGGCCGACGGCGACCCGTGGCTAGGAGCGCCGGCGCAGGCGATGTGGGCCATCGGCAAGCCGACGCGACGCCGTCCACGGGTCGCCCCCGGCCGCCCGACGGGTCGCTTTTCGCTCCGCATCCGGGGCGTCGTCGCGCTTGCCCGATGCACCACATCGCGCTGCGCGCGGCTCCTACCTGATGCGGTCGAAAAGACGATCTCATGACGCATCTAATCCTGATAGTGGGTGCTAGGCTGCCCGGCGACGCCGTGGCGCCGGGCAGGGCAGCAGCGTCGCGAGGGGCTTTGCCAGCATCACGGGCACCGGCAGCGCGCAGATGGCCATGACGATCCACATCGGCCGCACCTGATAGCTGAAGTTGAGATTGGACAGCAGCACGCGCTCCGCCGGAATGCCGCTCATGGTCGCGTACCAGGCGAACTCGAGCGCGGCGGCCGCAAGGCCCGCGGCGACCGCCACCGCGAGCACGGCGGGAATCGACGCGGCAGCGCGGAGCATGCGAGGAGCCAGGCGGTGCAGCAGCAGGCCGACGAAGATGCCGCTGAGAAGGACGGGCTCCGAGACGTCGACTTTCGACTGCATGTAGAAGTGCAGCAGCCCGAGGGCGGTGAGCGGATAGACGAGCTTGTGCAGGCGCTTCCAATTGCGCCGCAGACGTCGGATGGCGCCGTCGAAAGACGTCGCGGCCAGCAGGGCGAGCCCGAGCACGGCAGTGAACCCGATGGTGAGGTAGATGCGGCTGGCGATCTCGCTCGCCGCCCTCACCACGTTGCCGTCCAGGCTCAGGATGTAGAGCAGGAGGTGGCCGGCGACGTAGGCAAAGGCGGTGACGCCGAGCAGGCGGCGGATGGTGGCCAGCCTGGACCACGCAAGGAGGCGCATGAGCGGTGTCACCGCCAGGGTGCCCAGCAGGAAGTAGAGCGTCCAGGTTCCGCTCAGATGGGTCGCCTGCTTCAGCGGCTCGGCGGCAATCCAGCCGGCCGCCAAGGCCAGGGCAATCCAGAGCGCAGGCGCCACCGCGATCGCGAAGGCGCCGGCACGCAGCGCGGAGAAGCGGCCGCCGCGGTCGCACCAGGGCCAGCGCTTCGGAGCTATCAGGTTATCGAGACGCATCGGTTCTCCATCGCTGCATTGCCGACGCGCGTTTCCCGAACGCGCCGGTTGAACCGGAGATATATAGCCGGTCTCCTTCGCCCTGGGGCGCTCTCTCACGAACTTGGGACCGAGCCTCACGAAGTTGTGCTGGGGATGAACGGCGCCCTGTCAGCGCATTACAGTATGCAAAAGTAGTTTATGAGCCGCTTCTGTCGCACGGCGCGCGTGACAAAGAGCACAGATCGCGGGCGGGAGAATATGCAGAACTACAAGGGTTTGTTGGGGCTTGTAGGTGGCCGTGTGGTAAGCGCGCCGCTAACCAAAAGTTAAAAGGAGCGGTGGCAAGCTGGGGCGTGCGTGAGCATGAACGAGGTTGAGCAATGTCTGATCGGTACATCTTCGATGCGGCGCGTTGGATCTCCGATGCCTTCCGTGCTGGAATGTTCGCGCGGGTGAATTCCAACGGCGACCTGGCCCTGGACGTGGTCAATGCCTGTCCGAAGGCGACGGAAGAATTGCTCGGCCGCCTCAGCGGCAATTCGGAGGCCGTGATTCTCCAGATGCCGAAGCCGGACAGCGACGTCCACTACGTGAACTGAGCTTCCGCTTCCCGAGCGTCGGGAAGCTACGCCGCCTGCGTCATCAGCAGGCGCCCGACGGGCAGGCGCACGGTTACCGTCGTCCCTTTACCCAGAGCACTCTCGATCGCCAGCCTGCCACCGTGCGCCTCGGCGAAGCGCTGGCACAGCGGCAGTCCAAGCCCGGTGCCTTCGTGGCTGCGGCTCAAGCTGCCGTCGACCTGTCCGAAGGGCTCCAGAGCGACCGGGATCTGCTGTGGCGCCATTCCAACGCCGTTGTCGGCGACTGCCATGGCGGCGCCGTCGCCGTCGAAGACCAGCGACACCTGCACCGTGCCGCCTGATGGCGTGAACTTCAGCGCGTTGGACAGCAGGTTCAGCGCGATCTGCTTGAGGCGGCGGGCGTCGCCCTGCACAGTCGGCGCGGTGTCGGGCAGCGTGGCGGTGAGGGCGATGCCAGCCTCCTTGGCGCCTGGCGCAACCAGCCGCAGGCAGTCGGAGACGATGTCGCGCAGGTCCAGCGGCTCCTCGCGCAGGTCGAGCCGCCCGGCCTCGGCCTTCGAGAAATCGAGCACGTCGTTGATCAGGCTGAGAAGGTGGCTGCCGCTGTCGTGGATGTCGGTGGCATATTCCGCATAGCGCGGGTTGCCGAGCGGTCCCAGCGCCTCCGCCTTCAGGATCTCGGAAAAGCCGATGATCGCGTTCAGCGGCGTGCGCAGCTCGTGGCTCATCGTAGCCAGGAACTGCGACTTTGCCTGGCTCGACGCGGCGGCCGCCTCGAGCGCCTGGCTAAGGCTCGCGGTCGTGGCCTGGAGCTCGTTGCGGGTGGTCTCCAGCTCGCCGACATAGCGCCGCAGACGCTCGGCCTCGAGCGCGTTGCGGTCGGCCAGGTAGCCGTCGATCACGGCACTCGCCATGCCGATGCCGAGCAGAAGCAGGGCGACGGCCGCCACGAAGATGGCCAGCGACTGGCGCTCGATCCCCGACGGCTCGGCGAGGCTGGTGAGCGGATCGAAAGCCAGCGTCGCCGCCGTCATGCCGGTGAAATGCATGCCGCAGATGGCGAGCGTGAAGAGGGTTACGACAAGGGCGCGCCCCTGCAGCGTGCCGGCGCGCGGCAGGACGAAGAAGGCGAGGCTCGACAGCGCAACGCCGATCGCCAGCGACGCGGCGACGTAGCCGGAGTCCCACTCGATCCAGAACGGCCCCTCGAAGCCGGCCATGCCGGTGTAGTGCATGGCGCCGATCATCGCGCCGCAAATGACTCCGCCGAGGAGGCGCCAGCCGCGCAGCACCAGCCACAGGCCGACACCCGACAGGCAGACCGCGATGAGCGCCGACAACACCGTCAGCGGCACGTCGTAGCCGACGAGCATCGGCGTGCGATAGGCGAGCATGGCAATGAAGTGGGTGGCCCACACGCCGCAGCCCATGGCGATGGCGGCGGCGCTCAGCCACAGCGTCCTCTGCTTCTCCTGCCGCCTGGCGCGGTGCAGGAGGCTGAAGCTGGCGTGGCTTGCGAGCATGCAGACGAGGCCGGCTACGACGACCAGCCAAAGGTCGTGGCCGTCGACGATGCAACCGGCGATTTTCAACATGATTTCAGGGCGATCCCAACTAATTCCTCGCCCCATAATCCAGCCGGCAGCGTTTAAAACAGGTAAACACGACTGTATGGCTGGCGGGACGCCTCGGCGGGGCCCCGTTCAGCGCACGCCTCCGATCTGGACATCATTGGCGAGGATGAGCTCTCGCAGGATCTCCAGGCCTTTCTCCAGTTCCTCGTACTCCCGACGGGCGAGGGTGAGCTCCGCGACCGCCGTCTTGTGGCTCGACTGGCTGCGCGGCAGCTCCATGAGGGCGGCGAGATAGCGGCCCTTGGCATGGGCAGCCCGGCGCACCAGCGCCCTGATCTCGCTCTGCTTCAGGTGCACCAGCACGGACATGATCTCGCGCTTGGACTGCTCCTGAATGGTCTCCTCGATCTGCTCGACGAAGGCGCCGGCCGACACCGGCTCGGCCTCCGGCGCCGGCAGCGCCAGGGCGTCCTCCAGCATCCGCAGGCGCTCGCGGGGCCGGCCGCTGGTGCGGTGGAACCACTGCAGGGCGTTGTTGCGGGCGGCGTTTCCGGTCAGCTCTACCAGGGTCATCGGGGCGCTCCCTCGTCGTGCGCGTTGCCTGGGCCGTGGCGGCCCCGACGGGGAAGATGCAAGTGGCGGGCCATCGCCGGCGCGGGCTCGCGGTGGCGGAAACGCGCGGTTTCTGGTGGGAGGGCCGGTGAAGGACGCCCTATCCCTACGGCAAGCCCAGCACGAGGCGGCAGGAACTGCCGGGTCGGCAGCGCGGCCTTTGTGGCGGCTTCAGTCTTGGGGCTTCAGTCGGCGGCGCGGCGCTGGGCGGAGGCTACCGGCAGATCGTCGTTGGCGGGGCTGAGCACGAAAGCGGGTAGGGCGGGGCCGGCCGCGAGGTGGTGGACGCGGCTGCGCACGCGCCGGAGGCCGGCCCGGTTCTGCCGGGCGAGGCGCCAGCGGCGCAGGAGGCGCCAGCTCGCGAGGCCGCCGAAGATGCAGAGCCACATGTAGGGATACCACCAGGGCATCAGCACGACGAAGTCATGCAGGAGCAGATAGTAAGGATCGGATGCGGCTTCCGGGCCGTAGATCCACTGTAGAACTGCCAACATCGCGCCGTCTTCCCTGGTCCGGCCGCCTGTCGTGGCGGCTTCGGTTGGTTAAAGAAATCTGAACAGCATCATGGCGAGATGATAGGTGGGATGCAAGGAATTTTTTAGGTTTTATTAACCATATTCTTCGGCATTCAAGTAAAAACTAAGACAAAGCCAAAGTATCCGAGAAATATATTCTCCGCTGCAAAGTCAGCGGCGGCTATTGTTCCGGGAAGCCGCAGGCCCAGCGGTTATAGCGCTCCTTGGCCGGCACGCCGGGCTTGGCGGGCTCGATGTGGCTGAGGCCGATGACGATGCGGTCCTCCGAGCCGACGATGCCGGCCTTGGTGTCCACGTAGTTCAGCCGGCCGCGGTAGAAGAGGCGCGGGACTTCCGGCACGATGGTGAAGGACGGCATCTCCGAGATCAGGCCGCTGGCGCGGTCCAGCAGGAACAGCTCGACTGGACGGCCGGCCTCCCACACCGTGGTGCCGATGGTGACCAGCAGCATCTCCTGGCTCTTGTAGCCGCCGCTGGCGCCGTCGAGCAGATAGCCGAAGCCGCGCCAGCATTCGGTGCGCGGGTCGGTTTCGCTGGTGTGCTGCTGCGCCGTTGCCGGCAGGCTGGCCAGCAGGGCGAGGGCTGCGCCGGCGGCGCATGCCGCAAGGCAGCGGCGTGCACGCGAAGACCACGAAGCCGCGCCGCTGCTCATCGTGTCAGTCGGCCATCGTGTCAGTCGGCCGAGCCGCTGGTGCAGTTGAGGCAGGTCGGCTGGGTGGGATCGAGTTCCAGGCGCTGCACCGGGATCTGTTCGCCGCAGGTCACGCAATAGCCGTAGTCCCCGGTTTCGATGCGCTTCAGGCTGGCCTCGATGCGTTGCAACTCCAGCCGCCGTCGCCGCTCGGCCTCCAGGAACAGGACTTGGTTCTGCAGGGCATCCATGCGTGAAGACTGCCCACCCGTGACTGGCCGAGGTCGACCGGCTTTCCGGCAATCGCCGTTGCTGTCCATCCGGTCGAAGCCCGTGCGGCGGCGGACGATCGCGCGATGATGACGTTCGGAAAAGTCGAACTGGACCGATATGCCAGCAGTCATGATGACTGCGCCCGTTTCACGGGACAAGCGTCTTTCAAGGAAGACCCGGCAAGGAAGATCTGGTGCGGTGGGGAGGAGGGGAAACCGGAAGAGGACCGGTGGAGTTGGGGAAACCTGCAGGAAGTCGACACCCCGGCCGTCTTCGGGGGTTGGTAGACATGAAGTCATACAGGGAGGCAGGGCCTCGATTCCTGCAGGTTCACCCGACGTTGAGACTAAGTTCAGGAACTCGGGCGCGGGGGTGGTCTTTTTGTGTCAAGGCGGCGGTTGCGGGGTCTAGGTGTTTGGTATCCTAGACATTTATGATGCTTTAGCTTGGCGGGCCGCCGTGTTGCTGGTCGTCGTGACCTTGTCGGTTTGAGTAGAAAACCAGAAACATCAGGCCGCCGCCCAGCGCCAGCGTGACAAGGCAGCCGAGGGTCATCGCGATGAGGCCGTGGATGCTGATTTCGACGTCGCTGAGGCTCCACCAGAGGTAGATGCCTGCCAGCAGCGTGCCGACGAGCAGCGCAACGAGAAAGGCGACCAGTGCTGCCGTACGCATGAATGTTCTTGCTCCTCCGTGGTGTCGCCGAGAGGCCGGCTCGGTGAGCAGTCGCCCGGAAGATGACCTCCGCACGCCGCCCGGTCCAGCGCTATTTGCCAGGCCCTGGCGCGCCGTTTTGTCCATGAATTCATGGGCGAATTCACGGCCGAATTTTCCGTTGCCCTTTTGAGCGGGGACGCTATAACTCCCGCTCCGAGCCGGTGGCCATGCCAGCGGACATCTGCGGCTGTGGCGGAATTGGTAGACGCGCAGCGTTGAGGGCGCTGTGGGGGAAACCCCGTGGAGGTTCAAGTCCTCTCAGCCGCACCAATCGTCCGGGCTCTGGAATCTGCGGGTGGGCCCCCACCTGCGCACAGCGATGCGGCTGTGGCGGAATTGGTAGACGCGCTAGCTTCAGGTGCTAGTTTCCGTACGGAAGTGGAGGTTCGAGTCCTCTCAGCCGCACCATCCTGAAAATACGAGTTTGATTTCATTGCGCTTTTCGCTTCTGCGCCCGCACCGGATGGGCAGGTGCGGGAATAGATGTTCCGCCAGCGTTCAGCTTGCCCATTGCCTCAGCGGCGAGTCTCTTCCTGTTGGCGGTGCGGGTGTAGTGAGCCGCCATCTTCGGGTCGGTCCAGCCGAAGATGGCCATGAGCTGCGCCTCGGTCGCGCCGTTGTCGGCCGCGCGGGTCGCTGCGATCTTCCGCACGCCATGCGCTGATCCGGGAACGCCAGCCGCCTTGCACGCGGCCTTGAACTCGTTGCCGAAGCTCTCCTTGGTCAGGGGGCGGCCATTGGCGCCAACGATGAAGGTCAGGTCTCCACATGGGCCGGCGTCGAGGGTGGTCTGCAGGATCGGTAGGATTGGCAACGACACCTCCACAGTGCCGCGGCCCTTCTCGGTCTTGAGCGTCGCCACGCCGTTGCGGACGTGCTGCTTTCCGAGCCGTACCGCGTCGCCTCGCCGCAGGCCGGTGTAGGCGATAACGTCCAACCATACGCGCTGCCGCGTGCCGAGGGGCCATTTGGCCTCGTAAGCCGCGACGTGTTCCTCAGTCCAGGGAATGAAGCCGGCGCCGGTCTTGCGCGGCGGGTTGGCGACGCCAGCGGTGGGGTCCGCCTTGACAAACTTCGCCTTCACAGCCCATCGGAACAGCCCGCGCATGGCGTCCAGGAAGTTGCGCGCCTGCGCGGGCGTCGATGCGCGCCGCTCTTTACCCGCGATGATCGTCGCCTGCGTGATCTTGCTGTAGTGCTCCCGGCCGGCGGTTTCGAGCACGTGCTTAAAGATGTTGTCGCGCTGCCGCCGCGTCGCTTGCGAGAGCGCCGACCAGTCCGTGGTTTCGCGGTATCGGGTGACCAGCCACTCCAGCGATGCGATGCCTGCTGTGCCCTTCTGTCGGCGCGCCGCGCCGCTGATCGCCGCCTGATACTCGGAATCAAACTCCGGCGTGCCGAATGCTGCCGTGATGCGGACTCGCGGGCCTCTGCCGACACGGACGTACCAGACGGTTCGGCCGTGGCGTGTCGTCTCGCGGTGGAGGTGGGGCGGGCGAGGCCGTGGCATCAGAGCACGATCTCCCGTTCAGCGTCGGTCTTGGACGGCTCTACAGGGCCAGCCGTGATTACGATTTTGCCATCGGGTGCGACCTCGATCCGCGCGACGGGCACGCCGGCCGCCAGAGCGGCCTTGATGGCGCGCGTGACGTCAGTTTGCCGGAAGGTGGACGGGCCGCGCGACATGGCTAGTCGGCCTCCGCCAGCACTGCGGCGGGCTCGCCGGTCGTCATGTCCAGCACCTCCAGGAAGTCGGAGGGCGGCACCACGCCGAAGTAGATGTACCAAGTGCGCCAACGCGGCCCGCCAGCCTTGTGCAAAGCGTCGAGCCACTGGCGGCTCATCCGCTTGCGACTCCATGCCGGCCAGTGAAACAGGCGTCGGTCGCTGCTGGGTAGCTTGACCTTGATGCGGATGGCCTTCTTGTTCGGGAACATCAGATCGTCTGGGTAGTCGACGCCGTGCATCCGGCGCATAACCTGCACCTCTTCGGGAGAGAGGATCTTCTCATCGCTCAGGCCGTGGCCCTGTGGGCTGCCGTCGGAGGTGAACCACACTGCGTTAGGAGCGGGTCCATAGGCAGAGGTCGGCACCTCTCCCTTGGTCAACCCTTCCTCCAGGATCGAAGGCAGGTACTCCCGCGCGGTGAAGTGGTAGAGGATCACGCGCGCTTGGCCCTCTCCGGCTTGGCCTGCGCCGCCTCGAGGTCGTCGCGGAGCTTCTCCAGCTCATCGCCGATCTTCTGTTCTACCGTCCATCGTGAGGCGGCCTGCGCCTCCACCTGCGCCTCCAGTTTCTCGATGCGCAGCATGCCCTGATTCTCGAGTTCCTCGATGCGCATGCGCAGCTCCTCGATGCTCGACAACGCCTCGTCCAAGGCTTCCTGTTGCCTGCGCTCTATGTTGGCAAGCTTGCTGTTTGCCAGCGCGACGACATCGGAAATCATGTCCTCGAACACGGGCTTCAGGTCCCGCTCCATGTCTTTGACCATCTGCTCCTGCCGGTCAGGCTCCGACATGGCCTGCTCCAGGAGGGCGATAATCTCGGAGTTGAGGGAGCGGCCATTGGCCAAAGCGGTCTCTCGGACACGGGCGTGCAGATGCACCGGCAACCGGAGAGAGAGGGGGCGAAAATCGGTGCTCATGGTTTCATTATAGTTTTACCATGAACCCACGTCAAGGCGGGGCTGGGTCTCGGCATGAGGGAGAACCTACGCGCCCGGTCGTTAAAAAACCGTATTAAGGATTTCTTAAGGAAGCGGGCGCGCCGCCGCGGTGTGGTCATACTCCGATTCTGCGGCTTTCCATGCTTGGTGACCAGTTCCCATTGTCCACAAGCGGCACCGGGGCGGGGCGTCGTCATTCCTGGAGTCTGCCGTGAGGGCCGTTCTCGCGCCACCGGTTATCCCGACCATCGGTAGCCCGACGCTTTGCCATGCCCACCTTGCCGGCGCAGGAGTGCCCGCAATAGCGCTGCCGGCCGTGGGTGGGGGTGTAGGCGGTGCCGCAGTGCTGGCAGGTGCGGTCCTGCCGGCGGAAGGCCAAGCCCATGCAGGCCTGCGAGCAGAACTTGCCGCGCTTGTGTCCCTTGAACGCCCTGCCGCACCCTGCGCACGTCTTGTCGATGCCGCCCTTGTTCTGGCACGCGTGCGAGCAGTAGACCGCGCGGGAGTCCATCTCGACTGGCACCGGCTTGCCGCAGCGCTTGCAGGGCGGGCGGTGCTTCTTCGCCTCGAGCCGGGCGTCCTTCTCCATCTGGTGATAGTGCGCCATGCTGCATTGCCGGCTGCAGTAGATGCGCAGCATAGAGCGCTTCGTATCGCGCGCGATCTCGGCGCCGCACCAGGGGCAAGCATCGTCGGCGAGGTCATCGAGGCGCATAAGCGAAGGCTCTCCCATCGGCAGCGTTGAAGCGGCGCTCCAGCGCGTGAAGATGCGCTTGGGCGCAGAGCTGCGAGCAATATTTCCGATGGCCCGGCGGCAATTTCCATCTGCACCGGATGCACCGCGTGCGCTGAATGTAGATCACCCCCTCCTGCGTCCATTCGGGCTGACCCTGCTGCCAGGTCGGGCGCTGCGCTCCTACCTTCCGCAGGGCATCCTCGACAATGGCCGCGGCCAGCAGATCGGCGAGGATCCAATCGGCGCCTTGCCGACATAGGGAGCTGCGCAGGCGGTGCCGTAGCTCGCCCTCCAGACTGAAGGCCGTAGGCTCGGAGCGGCTCATGGCAGCGGCGATGCGGTCGACCAGTGCCCGGCGCTTGTCCTTGTTCAAGCGGATGCCGGCCACCTTGATCCGCCGCGCCGGCAGGGTGGCGCGGGTCAACATTCAGCCCTCCGCGGACCAGTCGACCAGCCGCAGCGCCGCCCCCAGGTCGCCGGGTGCGAGGCCCGCCTCCTTCGCGCGGGACATCGCTTCCACAATCGTCGCCATCGCCCTGGCTCGGCCGCCTGCGTCGAAGGCCTGCATCGGGCGCATCGTGTCGATAGTGACCTCGCCGCCGAGCTTCTCGCTGGCTTCCTCTCCCAGGAGCGCGGCCATCGGCTGCAAGGTCCATTGCGCAAGATGCCGCTGCGCTTCTCTCACAAGCGGGCCTTGCGCGGCGCTGGCGAAGAGGCTCGGCAGCACGCCGAAGGCGGTGCAGATGCTGTCCCGCGCGGCTGAGAGGGTTTCTGCCGTCATGGCGCGGGAGAGGTCTGGCGTCACGTCCTGCGGTCGCCAGTCGGCTTGTGGAGCCGGTCCGCCGGCAGCGGTGACAGCTACCGACTCCCGCAGCAGGACGCGGCCCCGCTGTCCTCGGAAGCTTCTGCCCAGCGCCGTCATGTCGGTCTCGGGTGACTCCGGGTAAGGCACGATCTGCGAGCCGATGGGTGCGTTCTCGTAGACGTCGCCGAGCGCGGCCTCGACAGCGTGCAACGTGCTGGCGGTGAGCTGCGAGCGCTTCAGGGGCGCCTGCCCATAGTAGGGCGCGGCAGGGTCGGCCGCGATGCGCAGGTGCAGCACCTCGCCGGCGAGCGCGGTCTGCGTCGTGCCGCCGCCGGCCTCGGCGATGCTGAGGCGATAGGCAACCGGCCTGCCGTTGCGGGTGGAAAGCTCCCAGTCGCTGGCCGGGATCAGCCCGTCGCGGATCAGAAACACGGCCTCGCCGCGCAAGGCGACGCTGCGCCCGGCGAGCGCCAGTGAGCGCCGGTCCAGCAGGTCGGTGCCCTCGACGTCCGCCATGCTGAAGCCGTTTTCCCACATGCTGATGCAGGCCTGCGCCGTCGCCGTCAGCTCGGCGATGCCGCGCCGGCCGGAGATGTAGGACTCCCGCGCCGCGATGATCTCCGCCGTGAAGCCGGAGGCAGAGGCGCGCTTCTCAACTTGGTCCTGGCCTCGGACGAGGTTTCTAAGCCAGCCGAGCATTATGCCCTCCTATAGGGGCGGAGCAGATCGGCCGCGCCGCAGATTTGGATTGCCTTGCCGGTCCAGCCGCGGATGGTCTCGGTCTCTTCTTCGCGAACGTGGCTGGCGTCCTCGCGGAATTGCTCGGCGATGCCGCGGCTGTACTCGTGCAGCCGGCGCCAGGCCTCCTGCACGGCCTCAGGTACCTCGGGAGCCGGCGAGCCGCCTTCACCCACGGTGGCGGTGAACCTGTACGGCCCGCAGCCGGGCAGCATGTAGCCGCCGTAGGGACTGGCCGCCAGCGTGATCGCCGCCCATCCGTCAGCCGTCCAGACTTCGGTTTCGGTGATGGTCGCGGGCGTGAGCGGCGGAGTCCAATCTCCGCTGCCTTCCACGATCCACACAACCTCGCGCTCGCTCCAGCGGTAGGCGATGTAGCTTTCGATCCGCTGCCAGACCAACGCGGGGTCGATCTCCGCATCCGTCACGCCGCCGTTCTCGACTGGCCTATGCGGGTACGGGGTGACGTCGGGATAGCTCGCCGGGAGCGCCTCGGTCTGCTTTATCGTCGTCGCGCTCATAGGCGATACCTCGCCAACATGCGGTGCAGGCCTGCATCGGGCGTCTCGGTCAGGGACCAGGAGCGCGCCGCGAGCTGCGCCGCGTCATATGCCGGCCGGGTGACCAGCGAGACCTCGAACAAGTCTGCGGCCGTCACGGTGCGCAGCAGGCCCTCGGCGGTGCGGGTAACGAGGTCGCCGCCCGGCTTCACGCGGAAGCCCGGCGACAATCCCTTGGTGAGCCCTGCCGCCAGAGCGGCGAGCGCATCGGTCGCCCAAGTGGTCGACGCCACCACGCGGGCCTCGATGTGCAAGGCGTCGTCGCCGTCTCGCAGGCTGAGGCTACCTGCCTCAGTGCTGGCGAGCGGCTTCTCGGCATCGTGACCGGCCAGCAGAAAGATGTTCTCGCCGGCCTCGATGCGGTGACGGAAGGCCCTGGCAGCGAACCGCTCTCTGCGGCCGTCGCCCAAGGTGGTTTCCGCGTCGTAGGGGAAGGCGCCGCGCAAGCGCGTAGCCCCGCCCTCGGCGCGGACCTCAAAGCTTATCGCGGCGCCATACAGCATGGTTACAGGCCCGTCAGGATTTCGAGCTGCGCCGGTCGCAGCACGGCCACGTCGGCAGTGAGCAGGCCGGTCAGCCGCAGGCCGCCGGATGCCGCATCCGAGTAGGGATCGCGGATCACGTCGACCCCGCCCCAGATGCCGACAACGAAAGGCGCGACCCCGTTCTTAGTGACGGTCAGCAGGGCGCTATGGGCGTCCGGCGATTCGCTCTCATCGGTCATGTGCGTGCTGATCGTGAGGTTGCCCTCGCCGATATGCTTCAGCATCTTGTCCAACTCGGTGATGCCGGAGCCTTCATCGAAGAGAGCGCCGTCGAGCGTGTCCCAGGTTGCCGGCGCGATGGCTACCTTGACCATCGAAGGCGAGCCGACAGCGTTCGCCGACATGAAGCGGGCAACCGCGCTGCGGAAGCCGGCCCAGGTCGCCGAGGCGGCTGTGCTGGTGATGTTGTAGGTGCTGTTGGTCAGCACGCCTTCAGGCTCGCCGGACGAACCGGCGCCGTTGAATGCCGCATTGTCCAGCTCGGCCGCGATGGTCGAGGCCATGTCGCGGCGGATAGCCGCCTCCAGGCCCGCGCCGGACTGCTTCAGAGCGCGCCTGGTGAGCTTCATCTGAATGCCGAGATTCTGATTCGGCACCATCGCCCGGTCGGTCGTCGCGAATGCGGTCGGCCCCGCGACGTTGCCGGTTTCCGTTGCAGCCCATCCGGCGGTGACGGCACTGGTTGCGACGGGATACTCGACGTCGCCGAAGTCGATGCTGATGACTTGGCCGCCCATGCGCCCGGCGATGCTATCCGGGAACAGGCGGTCGATGATCGGCCGCGTCTGCACCGGGTCCGGGGTGCCGCTGGCGACGGTCTCGCCGACACGTTGCTCCAGTGCAGCCAGGGGAACGGGGATACCGCGATAGCCGCCCTTGCTGCGCATCTCCTGCACGATCTCGGCAGTCGCGCCGTCGAGCTGGCGGCCCTCGTCATAGTGCAGCGCTACCTGCCGCACCTCGAAGCGGCGCAGCAGATCGGCATACTCGCGGTCGCCGCGCGTCTCCAGTTCCTCGCCGGCATCGCGGCGCTCTGTGTCCTCGGCGATCAGCGCGGCGCGGTAGCGCACCTCGTTCTGCCGATACTCCGCGTCGAGGGTCTCCATCGAGCGGGTCTCGTCCTCAGTCGGCTTGTCCTTGCCGACAAGCTCAGAGAGCGCCGAGCGGATTTCCGACTGGCGGCGCTGGATCTTCACAGACTCCAACATTTGCAATTCCTTTTCTGAGTAGATCGCGCCACGCTTGGCGCTCGGGGTTCGGTTCGAGTCCAAGCTCTCGCCGGGTCTCTTTCGTGTGACAGGTCGGGCAAAGGCAGGTGACGTTGCCCAGCTCGAAAGCGAGTTCCGGCGCCTGTCGCACCGGGATCTTGTGATGCACCTCCAGCCGGCCACGCGCGCCGCAGTTGGTGCATTTGAATCCGTCGCGCCTCTTCGCCTTCAGGCGCAGCGGGGGCCATCTGGCATCGCGATAGACGCTGTAGCCGTGCCTCACACCCATGTTGCGGCCCTCGCTTTCGCAGCAGGACGGGCAGAGCGGCGAGCGCCTTCGGCCACGGCCAGCACGGTCGCCGCCGCCGCGTCGATGCGCCCTTTCGAGCGGGCCTTCGCCAGCTTCAGGTTGTTCGCCGGGTCGCGCAGGGTGACGGCATCGGCGAAGGCGGAGCGGAGGAGGAGAGAGGGAGCGGACAGCACGCGGCTGTCGAAGCAGGCGCGGCGGAAGCGCTCGCAGTCTTCGCCGCCGTCGCGGAAGCCCATGCCGCGCCATACGATAGGCGCGCGGATGCCGGCCTTGTCGATGCCCTCGCCGATCTCGGCCTGCTTGTAGCGGTCGAGGCAGAGCGCCGCGATGGTCTGGCCCTCGACGTGCTGCATTACCTGCGCCAGCCAGGGCGCGACCGGAACCGTCGCCTCGCCCAAGGTGGACAGCTCGCCGCGGCTCTCCATCTCCACATACCGGGAGCCGACGCCATCGGCCTGCCCGCGATTGAGAAGGGAGGGGCGCGTGGGGAAGGTGCCGAGAACTTCCAGGCGCCCGGTCTGCGGCCAGTAGTAGGCCGCGGCCGACATGCTGGCGGAGCCGCCGAGGTCGATGCCGATCACGACAGGCCCCTCGCGCGGGGGCAGCGCCGCGGTCTCGCAGGACAGCCACTCATCCACAGTCAGCAGGAGGTCGCGGGTCTCGCCGGACACGCGCTCATTGCGGTTGTAGAGCCGGAAGGAGGTCAGGGTGGAGCCGCCGCGAGCGATCGCTCGCCGAGCCTGCGCCTGGAGCCATTCGAGGCTGGCGCCTATGCCATGCTTGGCGCCGGGGTTCGCCAGCAGCAGGGATTCCACGTCGTCAGCAGGAAGGCCCGGCGCCGGCCGATGCTCCTGCCGGTAAACGCCCGCCTGTTCCTCGTCCAGCCACTTGCTGAAGGGGTGCGCGTCGTCGGGGGCGCTGGTCGAGATGATGAGCGCACGGCCGCCACGCTTGCCGAGACCGGACAGGAGCGCGTGTTCCAGTGCATCGCCCTGATCCAGCGGCCAATGGCCCCGCTCGTCCATGAGCGCCAGCGTGGGAGAGCCGCCGAGCGCGCTCTTGCCGTCCGCCGCAATGGCGCGGATGACATGCCCGCCGCCGTCGCCCTCGTACTCGATTTCGAGCCGCGGCGAGCGCCGGAAGATGAGCTGCGATTGCTCCTCCTCCGGCAGGGAGCGCGCGAAGCCGGCGGCGAACTGCCATGCGATAGCCGCCTGATCGCGCGTGCGGGCGCCGATGGGGATTTCCCGGCGCGGCTGGGGATCCCACTTGCCCAGCAGGGAGCCGAGCGCCAGGCCGGCGGAGAGCGCGCTCTTGGCGTTGCCGCGGCCAATGGAGAGCGCCGCAACCGAGATGCCCTCGCCAAGGGCGCCCTTCACGAATTGCCGCTGGAACGGCCCCAGCTTCAGCCGCTGGCCCGCCCGCGGGCCCTCCGGGATGCGCAGGGATTCGAGGAAGCGGATCGCCTTCGTGCTGTCCTTCATCGGGGCCCCCCGATTTCACACAGCGCAAAGAGAAAACTCCCGCCGCCGGTCCCTGCGGTAGATGGATTCGGGGGCATTGGGACCGGATTGCTCGCGTCCGTGCGCGCAGCAGTGATGGCGGGCGGGTGTTGGGCGTCCGTTGAGGCCAAGGTGGCGGGCCTGTCGTTGTTGGAGCGTAACCGAATTATAGGTTAACCGTTCCGGCATAGCAACGAAAAGCCGATAGCACGATAGCCTTGAATGCGAATAATTCGCAGGCGACGCGCGCAGAAATACAAGGATTGCTGTCCTGTCCTGTGTATCCAGGTCGACGCCTTGCCTGCCACCTCTACCGGTCCCGCCTGCAGGCGGCCCTTGCCAGGGCTTCGGGCTTCTCTTCCTCAAGCCCTCAGGCTGATTGAGAGGAGAGCAACGGCGAGGCAAAGGGCCCCCTTCCGGGAGCCCTCAGGCCGACCGAGCCGGTGGAGTTTCCGTTCGTGGCTTGGCATCGCTGCTTTTCCCTGAGGCGGTTGGCCTGTACCTCGGCAGCGGCAGGGGTGTCATTGTTCCAACGGGACCGGGGCGCAGGCCTGCCAACGACCTGTCGCCTCAGCTCGGGTTGCATCTGTTTCGCAGCGCCCGAATCCTTCATAAGGCGTGGGGAATCACGCACGCGCCCATCTCGTGGTGCTTCCCGCCGATCCGTTTTTCACCTGCAATGTGTCGGGGCGGGGCGGCGTGGGGCCGCTGGCTATGTCGTGCAGCTCGCCTAGGTGACGAGCGTGACCTCGTTGTTGCGTGCGACCTTCACCTTGCCGGCCTTCAGCAGCACGGCGATCACCTCGAGGCCGATGCGCTGGCGGTCGGTGTTGGTCAGGCGGTTCGCGCGGACCTCGCCGCGGGTGGCGGCGCGGCCGATCTCCAAGGGCGTGCAGAAGCGGCGCGCCCGCAGCATGGCGAGCGCCTGATCTTCGCGGCGGCTCATGTCGTGTTCCTTCTGGTAGGGGACGAGGCGCCAGCCGCAGCCGCGGCGCGGCCTGACCTGCAGGGTCCAGCCGAAGGGCGCCAGCGTGCGGTTGAGGCGGACCATCCATTGCGTGATGGCCGGGTACCAGCAATCCGGCATGTCGTCCGGGTGCGGCCACAGCATCTCCATCATGTCGTCGACGGTGAGGGTGCCGTTGAGGGTGAGCGCCAGCAGTAGCTGGGCCTTGCGCGGGCCTAGCGATACCTCCAGGGTGCCGCTCACCAGCCGTGGCTCGGGCAGCAGGAGCAGCCGGAGAGGCGGGCGGGCGCGCGTCACAGGCGCCTCATGGTCGACTTGATGCTCGGCCCGGTCGCCGGGGCGCCGTGGAAGCCGACGAAGCCCCGTAGCTTCTCTCTGACGTAGATAAGCGCCTGCGGCTCGGAGAGGCCGGTGAACGTCTCCGGCAAGCCCTTGGAGCGGCGGACGTGCAGGGTGTAGAGGTCGTTGCCCTCGGGTGTGATGACGTAGGCGTTCTTGCCGCCGATGGCCTTCTCGATGGCCGGGGGCAGGGGGCTGGCCGGTGCGGGCGCGGCGCTTAATTCGTTTTTTGCTTCAAAAGGGCGTTTGTGCCCGCACCTTTCCGTAGAGCGTTGATTTTGCTGAGATGTTGTACAACTCTCAGCCGCACCATCGCAGGAACGGTAGTCCTCGGGCCCCTCAAGCCCTCCCGTTCCGGCTTCCCTCCGACATCCGTGGCAACGCTCGGGCCGGCAGCCGCTCTTAGCTCTTCGTTAGGCTGGCTGGCGGAAGCTGCGCTTGGAGCAGCACTGCGTCCAAGGAAAGCGTCTTCGGCCGGCGGTAGCCTCCGGGCGGCCGGTTACCGTATCATCGGGCGCTCAACGAAGAGGGAGACCGCGGCAGTTGGCCGACTCGGAGAAAAACGGCGCGATGGCGCGCCTGCGAAACTATTTCCTGGCAGGCGTGCTGGTCACTGCTCCGGTCGGCATCACCTTCTGGCTGACTTGGCGTGTCATCACCTTCGTTGATGACCGCGTCACGCCCTACATACCGGCGCACTGGAACCCCGAAACCTATCTGCCGTTCGGCATTCCCGGCCTTGGTCTTATCGTCGCCGTGGTGGCGCTGACGCTGATCGGCTTCCTCGCCGCCGGCTACGTCGGCCGCATGACCATGCGCGTCGGCGAGCGCATCGTGAACCGCGTGCCGGTTATCCGATCCGTCTATAGCTGGACCAAGCAGGTCTTCGAGTCGGTGCTGTCGAACTCCTCGGCCGCCTTCCGCGAGGTGGTGCTGATCGAGTATCCCCGGACGGGGTGCTGGGCGATCGGCTTCATCACCGGCAAGACGGTGGGTGAGGTGCAGCGGCTGACCGACGCCGTCGTCTACAACGTCTTCGTCCCGGCCACGCCGAACCCGACCACCGGCTTCCTGCTGTTCGTGCCGCACGAGGAGGTCTACCACCTCGACCTCACGGTGGAAGAGGGCATCAAGCTCGTGATCTCGGGCGGCATCGTGGTGCCGGACCACACGCACTTCGAGCAGCCGCCGACTGCCGCCGCCATCGCCGCCCAGGTGGAGGGGCAGGTGGAGGCCCAGGTGGAGGCCCAGGTGGAGGCCCAGGTAGAGGCATCGCTCAGCTCCGAAGCGGAGGCATCGAACGCCACCACAACGGAGGCCGAGGAACAGCCGCGGCGGCGCCGTCGCCGCAGGCGGGCAGAATCCGGTCGCACCGGCATCCTGGCGCGGCTGCGCAACTACTTCCTCGCCGGCGTCCTGGTCACCGCCCCCATCGCCATCACTGCCTGGATTGCCTGGGAGTTCGTCGCTTTTGTCGACGGCAGCGTGAAGCCCTACATTCCGGCGCGCTGGAATCCGGAAAGCTACCTGCCGTTCTCGGTGCCCGGATTCGGCCTGCTGGTGGTGGTCCTCGGCCTCATTATGGTCGGCTTCCTCACCGCCGGCCTGATCGGGCGCACACTGGTCGGCGCGGGCGAGCGCATACTGGCGCGCATGCCGGTGATCCGCAGCGTCTACAGCGCCGTGAAGCAGATCTTCGAGACGGTGCTGAAGGAACAGTCGCGCGCCTTCCGCGAGGTGATCCTCTTCGAGTTCCCGCGCAAGAACTGCTGGTCGATCGGCTTCATCACCGGGCCCGTCGAGCCGAGCATCCAGGAGCTGACGCCTGACGACACGGTGAACATCTTCATGCCGACGACGCCCAACCCGACGACCGGCTTCCTCCTGTTCCTGCCGCGGCGCGAGACGCAGACGCTCGAGATGACGGTGGAGGAGGGCATCAAGATGGTGGTCTCCGGCGGCATCGTCACGCCGCCCGACCGCGGCGCGCCGCTGCTGGAGGACAGCTCCGACGCGCCGCCGATGGCGCGCAGCAACTAGCAGGCTGCTGGTCATTCGGGCCTGTGGCGCATCCTTCGAGACGGCGCTAAAGCGCCTCCTCAGAGCTTGTGAATCTTTGAGGGCATTGTCGAGTTTTGGTTGCTGGCGGCTTGAGGCGGTGATTCCTTTTCTCAGTGGCCACTGAGGGAGGTAGCGATGGCGCGCGATGGGCTTTTCGAGGATTTGCCGGAGCAG
>DATCXZ010000161.1:0-12838 GCA_036570545.1 Kiloniellaceae bacterium | reverse complement strand
TCTTGGCGGCGCCACCCCGCGATCGTGGCCTGGTCCTCAACCTGGGCCGCGACCTCAACCGGCGAATCCTCTTCCTCGGCCACGAAAGGGCCTCCTTTATCGTTCGTCGTCGAAGGGAATGCTACAGCCTGCCGCTCTGTGCCAGCCGCTGCAAGAGCCGTCTCAGCGTGCCCCGCTCGGCCTCGCTCAGGGGGCCGACCAGCAGCTCCTCGGCAATCAGGATGTGTCCGCTCACCGACGTGAAAAACGCGTGGCCTTCCTCGGAGAGGTGATAGCCGCTGCGCCGCGCGTCGCCGCCCGGCGTCTCCTCCAGCACCACGTGGCCGGCAGCGCGCAGCGGCTTCATCGCGGTGGTGACCACCGAGGGCGCCGTCGCCATGGCTTCGGCCAGCGCGCCGTGGCCGATGCCGGGGTTCAGCAGCACCAGCTCCAGGATGCCGTACTGCAGCGGCGAGAGGCCGTAGCCGTCGAATACGCGGGCGAAGGCCTGCTGGCTGCGCAGGTGGCAGCGCCGGAACAAGTGCCCGAAGGCCTCGTGCAGCCGCCCGGTCGTCGGCGGCGACTGCTTCACGGCGCCGCTCCGGCTCATGATCGCAGCGCCCGTCGCGGCACGATGGGGGGGCGGTTGTTGAGCGCTTCCCGGTCGAAGCCGGCCAGCTTCTTGTAGCCGCTGGCCGTCTCTTCCAGCTCGGTCGGCAGCAGCACGTCCTCGATGCGCGCGAAGCCGTTGGGCGCCAGTTCCTCGACGCGCTGCATCACCTGCTCGGGTCCGTTCTGCCGGTTGGCCAGCACGATCTTCGCAGTGGCCGGCCGGCGCTCGGCCTCGTAGGCGGCGAGAGCCTCTGGCGTCGTGCCGTGGGCGAGAATCTCGCGGGTCAGCACGCGGGCGTCGAGGATCGCCTGCGAGGCGCCGTTGGAGCCGATCGGGTACATGGCGTGCGCCGCGTCGCCCAGCAGCGTCGCGCGGCCGTCGCTCCAGCGCGGCAGCGGGTCGCGGTCGACCATGGGGTATTCGTAGACCGCCTCGGCGGCGCCGATGAGCGTCGGCACGTCAAGCCAGTCGAAGCGCCAGTCCGCGAACTGCGGCAGGAAGTCAGCGAGGTCGCCCGGGCGGTTCCAGTCCTCGCGGCGCCAGGCGTGGTCGGGCGCGAACTTGCGCTCGGCGATGAAGTTGATGGTGGCCTTCTCTTCACCGTTGGGGTTGTCGTTATCCGGTGCGGAGATCGGATAGCACACGAACTTCTGGAACTCGTGCCCGGCCATGATCATCGAGCGGCCGGTGAGGTAGGGCGCCGCCCGCGCGGTGCCGCGCCACAGGATGGCGCCGTTCCAGATCGGCGGTCCCTCGTCGGGATAGAGGCGCCGGCGCAGGGTCGAGTGGATGCCGTCGGCGCCGATGAGCAGGGCGCCCGTAACCTCGCCGCGCGACGCGTCGCTCTTCTTGTCGACAAAGGAAGCGACGATGTTGCCGCCCTCCTCGCGCCAGTCCGTCAGGTGCCAGCCGGCGTGGATTCTGTCGGCGCCGACGCGCTCGCGCACCGCCTCCAGCAGCAGCATCTGCAGCTTGCCGCGGTGGATCGAGAACTGTGGCCAGCGGTAGCCGGCGGCCTCGCCGCGCGGTTCCGACCAGATGAGCTGGCCGCGCTTGGAGTAGTAGGCGAGCTCGGCCGTGCGCACGCCGAGGCTGTCGAGCTGCCGCAGCAGGCCGAGCTCGTCGAGCTCGCGCACCGCATGCGGCAGCAGGTTGATGCCGACGCCGAGCGGCTGCAGCGCCGCCGTGGTCTCGAAGACCTTGACCGGCACGCCCGCCTGGTGCAGCGAGAGCGCCAGCGTGAGGCCGCCGATGCCGGCGCCGGCGACGAGGACGGTCATTCTTACTCCGCGCCGGCGTACTCGGCGATCAGCGCCTTGGCATCGGCCACCAGCGCGGCGCCGTCGTAGCCCTTGGCGTTCATCTCGTCGATCCAGGCCTGCACCAGCGGTGCCGCCGCCGCCTTCCAGCGCACGACCTCCGCCTCGTCCAGCGTGATCATCTTGTTGCCGGCCTTCTTGGCCGCCTCGATGCCCGGCAGGTCGCCCTTATCCATCACCACGCCCACCCACTTGGAGGCGGCGAGGCCGGAGTTGGCGTCGAGCACCGCCTTCAGGTCGTCCGGCAGCGCCTCGTAGCGCGCCTTGTTCATGGCGAAGACGAAGAACGAGGTGTAGAGCCCGCGCGGTCCCGCGAAGTCGGTGTGGCTGTCGACCAGCTCGGCGACCTTCAGCGGCGTGGTGACCTCCCAGGGGATCACGGTGCCGTCGATGACGCCCTTGGACAGCGCCTCCGGCATGGCCGGCACCGGCATGCCGACCGGCGTCGCGCCGAGCGCGGAGATCAGCGCGTTGGCCTGGCGCGTCGGGCCGCGCAGCTTCAGGCCCTCCATGTCCTCCAGCGTTTCGACGCCGTCGCCCTTCACGTGCAGCAGGCCGGGGCCGTGGGTGTGCGCCGCGATCAGGTGGACGTCCTTGAACTCCTCGGTCAGGTGCTTCTCGTAGAATTTCCAGGCCGCCTGCGAGGTCGCCTCGGCGCTGGCCGGGACGAACGGCAGCTCGAAGGCCTCGGTGCCCGGGAAGCGGCCGGGCGTGTAGCCGGTCAGCGTCCAGATGATGTCGACCACGCCGTCGCGCGCCTGGTCGTAGAGCGCCGGCGGCTTGCCGCCGAGCTGCATGGACGGATAGATCTCGAAGGCGATGCGCCCGCCCGACTCCCGGGTCACCTTCTCCGCCCAGGGCGCGATGAAGTTGGCCGGCACCGGCGCCTGCGGCGGCAGGAAGTGGTGGATGCGCAGGGCGACCTCCTGCGCGGCGGCGGGCGGCAGCGCGGCAGCGGCCAGGATGCCGGCCATGCATAGAGTTTTCAGAGAAAATGACATCTCGGTTCCTCCCTCTGCGGCCTGCAGCCGCTTATTGTTTATCATGTAAACGAATTAGTACGGCAGCCCCACATAGTTCTCCGCCAGCGCCGTCTGCGCCGCCTTGGAGCTCCTGAGGTAGTCGAACTCGGCGCGTTGGATGCGGTCGCCGAAGCCCTCGTTCTCCGGGAATTTGTGGAGCAGGGCCGTCATCCACCAGGAGAAGCGCTCGGCCTTCCAGATGCGGGCGAGGGCGCGCTGCGAGTAGCTGTCGAGCCCGGCGCTGTCGTCCTTTCTGTACCAGTCGATCAGCGCGCCGGAGAGGTAGTGGATGTCGGAGGCGGCGAGGTTCAGGCCCTTGGCGCCGGTCGGCGGCACGATGTGGGCGGCGTCGCCGGCCAGGAACAGGCGGCCCCAGCGCAGCGGCTCGGCGACGAAGCTGCGTAGTGGCGCGACGCTTTTCTCGAGCGAGGCGCCGGTGACGAGGCGGGCGGCGACCTCGGCGGGAAGCTGCGACTTCAGCCGCTCCCAGAAGCGCGCGTCCGGCCAGTCGGCCGGGTTCTCGTCGGCCTTCACCTGCACGTAGTAGCGGCTGAGCTGCGGCCCGCGCAGCGAGCAGAGCGCGAAGCCGCTGTCGTGGCGCGCGTAGATCAGCTCGTCGTTCACTGGTGGCGTCGGCGACAGCACGCCCAGCCAGCCGAAGGGATAGACGCGCTCGAAGGTGTTCAGGCGCTGCGCCGGGATGGACTGGCGGCTGATGCCGTGGAAGCCGTCGCAGCCGATGACGAAGTCGCAGTCGAGCCGCTCCGCCGCGCCGTCCTTGACGAAGGTCAGATAAGGGCGGCCGCCCTCGAGGCCGTGCGGCGTGACATCGGCCGCCTCGTCGATGACCACGCCGCCGAGGGCGTCGCGCGCCGCGTAGAGATCGTGGGTCACCTCGGTCTGGCCGTAGACCAGGACGGTCTTGCCGCCGGTGAGGCCCTCCAGGTCGATGCGCAGGCGGTCCTCCTGGTAGGCGATGTTCACGCCGCTGTGGACCTGGCCCTCGCGGTCCATGCGTCCGGCGATCTCGGCCCGGCGCATGAGGTTCTGGAAGCCCTGCTCCAGCACCCCCGCGCGGATGCGGCCCAGCACGTGGGCGCGGCTGCGCCGCTCCAGCACCACGCTGGCGACGCCCGCCAGGTGCAGGAGCTGCGACAGCAGCAGCCCCGCCGGCCCGCCGCCGATGATGCCAACTTGAGTCCGCATAGCCCCCCGCTTCTCCGCCGCCCCGCCGGGCCGACCTTCCCTCCTATTAGACAGCCGTCCGCCGCCGCGATCCAGTCCGCCGCCCCTTACTTCGTCTCGGTGCTGTGGACGCCGTCCCAGCCGGGCGCCGGCGGGTCGCGGTGAAACTGCTCGATGCGGCCGCGGTAGAGGCTTCGAAACGTCTCCAGATCGAGGTGGCTCAGGCGGCGGCCCGACAGGGCATCGACGGCCTGCACGGCTGCGTCCCAGGCCTGCAGGCGATAGGCGGAGAGCAGGTCGTGCATGATCGCAATCGTGCTGCGAACCTCCGGATCCTCCATGAGTTCCGGTCCGCCGAGCAGGGCAAAGATCCGCTGCGGCTCCCGCTTTCCCTTCACCCGGATCAGGTCGAGCTCGACGTAGGTGGCCCTGCTGCCGACCGCCTCGGCCGTCGCCTGGCCGAGCACGATGTCCACCCCATAGACGGGAGACTGCCCTTCGAGACGAGCGGCCAGATTGACGGCATCCCCCAGCACCGAATAGTCGAAGCGCTGCTCCGATCCCATATTGCCGACCACGCAGAGGCCGGTGTTGATGCCGACGCCGATCCGCAACAGCTCTGCGCCCGCCATGCCTTTTCGAGCATCGTCGAGCGCTTCGGCATTCAGCCGGTCGAGGGCGGTGGCCATGGACAGGGCGGCCGCGCAGGCGTTGAGGGCATGGTCGGCATCGCCAAGCGGAGCGTTCCAGAATGCCATCACCCCATCGCCCATGTATTTGTCGATGGTGCCGTTGTTGGCCATGATCTCGGCGGTCAGGGAGGTCATCAGGCGGTTCATCAGGCGCGTCAGCACCTGCGGCTGATTCTGCAGGCGCTCGGCGATGGCGGTGAACCCGCGCACGTCGCTGAACAGCATCGTCATCTCGCGCGTTTCCCCGCCCAGCACCAGCCGGTCCGGCTCGTTGGCGAGCTGATCGACGAGGGCCGGCGAGAGGTAGTGCCGAAAGGCGCTGCGCACCTGCTCGCGGCGGCTTTCCTCGCGCAGGTAGTTGGCAAAGACCAGCAGGGCGAAGACGGCGAAAGATCCCAGCGAGGGATAGGCGACATCGATCAACAGACCCTCCCCGGTGAACAGAAGCCATGACATGATCAGAAGCGCAGCGGCCACGACTGCGCCCAGAAGCATGGTGAGCGCGGCGCCGAGAACCGGCACCAGGGCTATGATCAGGAGAGAGACGACCGCCAGGATGACCAGCTCCGCCCCCAGCGCGTAGTGCGGGCGTTGCAGAAGCTGCCCGGAGAGAATCATCTCGAGCACCTGGGCGTGCACCTCCACGCCCGGGATGTTCTGTTGCAGCGGCGTCGCCTTGATGTCGAGGAGGCCGACAGCGGAGGTGCCGATCAGCGCAAACTTGCCGGCCAGCCGCTCGCGCGCCACCTCGCCGGCCAGGACGTCCTTGGCCGAGACGTAGATCTGCGGCCGCTGCTTTGCATAGTGCACCCACAGGCGGCCGTGGCGGTCCGTCGGCACCTCGACCCCAGCGACGACGAAAGAGCGTATGCCGGCGCTGTCGGTCTTGATGATGAAGGCGTCGCCGCCGGAGGCGATGCGCAGCAGCTCCGCCACCAGGCCGGGAACGATCTGGCCCTCCGCGACCAGGAAGGCTGGCACGCTGCGCACCACGCCGTCGTTGCCGGGCACGAGATTGAAGACCGCGCTGCTGCTGGCCGCCTGTTCCAGGATGGGCGTGTTGCGCACCAGTGCCGGAAAGCGATAGAGGTAGGGCCTGGGATCCTCCCCGATGATTGCTAGCGGCGTTTCCTGTCGGGGCCGGTTTTCGTTGCCCACGGCCTTGCGATGGTATCCCGACTGGCCGAGCACGAGGCGCATCCGCCTGAGCGCGGCGGCGAGAACCTCGTCGTTGTTGGGCAGGGCCCGCAGCGCCTCGACGACGCCGGGCTCGACATCGACGAGGGAGTCCGCGTAGACGCCGGGCGACGTGCGATCCGGCTCCGGAAAGACGACGTCGAAGGCAATCGCCACGACCCCCGCGAGACGGAGGCGGTCGACCATCTGAGCCACCTTGATGCGGGGCCACGGCCATTGGCCGATCGCGGCAAGGCTTTCCTCGTCGATGTCGACGATGACGACGGGCGCGGCGACGGGCTGACGAGGATTGGCGAGCTGGTAAAGGTCGAAGACCTTCAGGCGAAGCGTTTCCAAAGGCGCCGGGTCCCAGACCCGCAGGGCCATCAAGGCGACCAGCAGGCAGAAACCGAGCAGGCGGCTGAGCGCCAGGCGCCGCAGCAGCCGCAGCAAAGCTTTCCGGCTGAAGAAGCCGTGCAGCTTGCGAGGCCAGCCGGCAAAAGGCGGCTCTCCACCTGAATACCGGGCCTCGGCTTTCGGCTCCATGCTATCGATATCACGCCTAAGCGATGGGGGAGAGCTCCTCCGGATTGAGATCCGCGACCGCTATCCCTTCCACGATGACGGAAGAGGTGCCAGCCGCCTGGAAGGCCGCGGCCGTTTCCCCATCCGCTGTGGAGCCGAAGCCCGCCGAGTTCTCTGTCGCGCCATCATCGGCGGTCTGCAGGGAAGTGAGCGCGGGGTCGCCCTCGTCCAGCAGGTCGGCGAGTGGAAGCGCTTCGGCAGCCATGGGCTCGCCGGTGGATGCTGTGGAGGAGAAAACCTCCGCGATGTCGTCGGTATTGGAAATGACCGTGACCTCGTCGCCATGGCCCAGGCTGCCGGTCTCGACCTTCCCCAACTGATCCGCGGAAAAATCGTCGACGCCAGGCACGCCGAAACCGAAAGCGTCGATGGTGAGGTTGGAGATGTTCGGCATGCCGCTGCCGTTGTCATAGAGGTCGGCGACGAGCGCGGCATCCGGGAGATAGTCCTCGTCGCCGTCACTGAAGAGGTAGATTGCGTTGACGGATTCTTCGTGGCGCTCGGTGATTCCGGCGCCCGGGTCCACATCTTCGCGCAGCCAGTCTGCCGCCACGCGGAGCGGGCCTTCATACTGCGTGCCGCCACTGGCGGAGAGGCCGTTGAGCAAAGCCTCCAGTCCACCGTCGTCCGCTCCGTCGAGCTCGGTGCTGTTGGCCTCTATGACCGACAGATCGGTGTCCGCCCGAAAGGCGATGACCTTGATGGTGAGCCGGTCCGCGACGCCGGCGTCGATGAACTGCTGATTGAGCGCCAGCACGGTCTGCTTGGCGAGATCCAGTCGACTTGGCGAAGACGCCGTGCCGTCGCCGCTCCCGTCCATGGACCCTGAAATGTCGATCAGGTAGACCACGTTTATGGGCGGTTCCGGTATGGGCGGTTCCGGACCTTCAACGGGGCGATCGAGGAGGAAGGTAAAGCTGTCGTCGAGGGCAAGGAGTCCGAAGCCCGAGGCCTCCACGCCCCCCAATGTGCCGGTGGCAAGGAGGCCGCTTGCGACGAGTCCGGCGTCCAGGTCTGCTCCGGCAAGGGTCAAGCCGGCGGCGAAGCCGCTGCCTTCGCCCAACGGCTGGTCGCCGCCGCCGGTTTCGAGAGGCGGCTGAAAGGAAGCGTCGGTCTGTTCTTGCGGGGCCTCGCCTTGCTGCTGATCCCTGTTCCCCGGTGCCGTCGGTTGGTCGTCGGTCCGGCTCCGCTCGATGCTCCGCTGGATCTCGGTCGCGCTATTCAGGGAGCGGCCGAAGACGTCGCTGAGGGTCTCGCTGGAGATCAGCGCGGGGCTGCCGGGGATGACGTCGGCGCTGCGGATTTCGAGGAAGGCGTTGGCCTGGGTAAAGCGGACCGATCCGCCGAAGTTGCTGAAGGTGAAGCTGCCGACTTCCTGCGTTTCGGGGTTCTCGATATTGACGATCCGCGTTGCGCCGCTGAACGTGGCGATCCGCACGCCGACCGTCGTGCCGCGGATCCCGATCGTTCCGACGGGCGTCGCTACGTCCATCTCGCCGCTGGGCGCGATTTCGCCGGTGACGAAGACGAAGGTCCCCTGAATCAGGGAAACCCCCATGGCGTTGGTGGTGCCGGCCGGGTTGTAGACGAATTCGTTGACCACCACGCGGGCATTGGCGGACAGCGAGAACACCGTGTTGTCGGCGAAGAGAATGCCGAGGTCCGAGCCGACCCCGGTCGAAACGACATCGCCCTGAAATATCGGGTCGCCTTCATCGAGATCGCTGCGGGTGCCGTCGGCTCTCTGCACGCGGGCAATGCCGTTCAGAAAGCTGATCTCGCCTACCGGCGCCCCGAAGGGGGAGTCGCCAGCCTGTGCAAACCAGGGAGGAATTGCGGGGCCGGCCAGGGCCTCGACGGTTTCCGGCGCCAGGCCCGCGCCTTCCGCGGTTTCCAATGGCGGCGGCGCGACCTGTCCGAAGTAGTTGCGGAGCAGGACCTGAGCGCCGTCGGCGCCCTGCAGGAGGAGATCGTCCCCCAGTCTTGTGAATTCCGCCGAGAACAGAAAGCTCGCATCGAGAACGATGCCGGATTGGTCGGCAACGTCGACAATCCGTGCCGGGTCGCTGGCAAGTGGCTCGCCGGAACCAAGTGGCTCGCCGGAACCTAGCGGCTCTCCAGAAGAGGTCACCTTGACCATGCCGCACCCCCAAGAGTCACAAACGGGACGGGAGCGGCCGGATCAGATATTCAGGGACGGGAACTAGTGACGCAAAGAACCTCAGGACAGGCTCGGTCTCTCCCCGGGGTTGCTACCCTAGCACTGCGAGTAGAGTTGTGTCATCGAAAAGATTAATTGTTTAGTTTAGGTCGCCCCCAGGACCCAATGCCCTGGCGACTCATCGGTTCGTCGATCGGCAGCTTTCGGCGCTCGCGGCCGGCGAGGATGAACGCCTTGTACGACCTCGCCACGTGCTGATGGCAATAGGCCCCGGGGTCAAGCCCCGGGGCGACAGTGGTGTGTGAATCGGCATGGCCGCACGTGTCAGTGCAGCAGGCGCACCAGGCCCAGGGTGATGGCCGGGAAGGCGACCAGCACGGCGACGCGAAGGATGTCGCTTACCACGAAGGGCAGGGCGCCGACATAGGTGCGGCCCAGCGGCACGTCCGGGGCCATCGAGTTGATGACGAAGAGGTTCATGCCGACCGGCGGCGTGATCAGGCCGACCTCGACGGCGATAAGGACCAGCACGCCGAACCACAGCGCCAGTTCCTCCGGTGGCAGGCCGAAGTCGAGCACCGAGACCACCGGGAAGAAGATCGGGATGGTGAGCAGGATCATGGAGAGCGAATCCATGACGCAGCCGAACACGAGGTAGCAGACGAGGATGGCGACCAGCACCAGCCAGGGACTGATGTCGAGGCTGACGACCATGCGCGCGGCCTCCTGCGGGAGTTGGGAGAAGGCGAGAAAGCCGTTGAACACGGCGGCGCCCAGCACGATGAAGAAGATCATGCCGGTGGAGATCGCGGTGCCGGTGATGGCCTCGCCGAGGCCGCGCCAGGAGAGGCCGCCGTTGAGCAGCGCGACCACCCCGGTGCCGGCGGCGCCGACCGCCGCGCCCTCGGTCGGGGTGAACCAGCCGACATAGATGCCGCCGATCACCAGGGCGAAGATGATCAGCACCGGCCAGACGCTGACCAGCGCGTTGAAGCGCTCGGCGTAGCTGGCGCGTTCGCGCAGGCCAGCCGAGCCGGGCTTCAGGCGCACGTAGGCGGCAATGGTCAGCATGTAGCAGAGGGCCGCGAGCATGCCGGGCACCATGGCGGCGATGAACAGCTTGATGATGTTCTGCTCGGCGAGGATGGCGTAGATCACCAGCACGATCGAGGGCGGGATGAGGATGCCGAGGGTGCCGCCGGCGGCGAGGCAGCCGGTCGCCAGCGACCCGGAATAGCCGTAGCGCCTCAGCTCCGGCAAGGCCACCTGGCCCATGGTGGCGGCGGTCGCCAGCGACGAGCCGCAGATCGCGCCGAAGCCGGCGCAGGCGCCGACCGCGGCCATGGCGACGCCGCCCTTGCGATGGCCGAGCCAGGTCTCCGCCGCCTTGAACAGCGACTGGGACATGCCGCCGCGCGTCGCGAACTGTCCCATCAGCAGGAACAGCGGCACGATGGAGAGCGAGTAGCTGGAGAAGGTGTCGTAGGTGAGCGACTTGAGCTGCGCCAGGATGGGAACCCAGCTACCGGTCACCAGCCAGGTGCCGAAGAAGCCGACCAGCAGCATGGCGAGCCCGATCGGCACGCGCAGGAAGATCATCGCCAGCAGGACCGGGAACGACCAGAAGCCGAGCTCGAGGCTGCTCATCGGGCCGCTGCTTCCCGCAGGCTGCGCAGCACCGTGTAGGCGCAGACCAGGGTGAACACCGCGGCGCCGAGGAGGGCGGCGGCGAAACTCCACCACACCGGAAACTGCAGGATGAAGGTGGTCTCGCCATAGGACCGCTTGTCCAGCATGCCGAGGAAGAGGCGCCAGGTCAGCACGCCGGCGGCGGCGGTCATCAGCAGGTTGGCGAGGACGTCGACCAGCGCGTTGGCGCGGCGCCCGGCGCGCGCAAGAAAGAGGTCCACGGTGACGTGACCCCGGTGGTACTGACAGAGCCCCATGAAGGCGAGCACCGCAAAGGCGGTGCCGGCCTCGACCAGCTCGAAGTCGCCGGGAATCGGCCCCAGCCCCGCCGAAATGAGGCCGCGGCCGACGATACTGACGACGGTCAGCACCAGCGCGACGATCAGCGCGCCTCCGCCGGCCATCGCCGTCCAGAAGGCGATGCGCTCGACGATCCTATCGAGGTCCGATCGCATGGCTGGTCTCTTTCCCCCGGGTGACGCACGATGGCGCCGGGACCACTTCCGGCGCCGCCCGCCCTGCTTTAACGCATTTGCCCGCTCATGGCCGCTGAATTTTTCGCCGCGCATGGCTCTCTCCCTCGCGCTCGCGTTGCTCGCTTGGCCGGGATGACGGCCTCAGAATGGGCAACGGAGGAATAGAAAATGGACACCCTTTTCCAAGCGACGCCTTGACGTTGTATAAGAGTCCGACAAGCAGGCGAGAGAACCAGGAGACATCAGGATGTCCGTGCAGCGCCCCTTCCGCGCCGACCACGTCGGCAGCTTTCTGCGGCCCAGGCGCCTCATCGAGGCGCGCGAGAAGCACGCGGCGGGCGAGATCGCCGGCGAGACCCTGCGCCGGGTCGAGGACGACTGCATCCGCGAGGTGGCGAAGCGCCAGGAGGACATCGGGCTCCAGGGCATCACCGACGGCGAGTTCCGCCGCACCTTCTTCCATGTCGATTTCCTGGAGCGCCTCGACGGCGTCACCGTCACTTACGGCGAGTTCGCCGCCGCCTTCCGCAGGGACGACGGCAGCGAGGTCGGCTTTCGCCCGCCGACCATGCACGTCGAGGCGCCGGTCCGCCACGCCGGGCCAATCCAGGGTCCCGACTACGACTTCCTCGCCGGCGTGGTAGCGAAAACGCCGAAGGTCTGCATTCCCGCGCCCTCCATGCTGCATTTCCGCGGCGGCCGCCAGGCGATCTCGCAGAAGGTCTATCCGGACCTCGAAGACTTCTATGCCGACCTCGCGGCCGCCTATCGCGCCGAGATCGCCGACCTGGCGACGCGCGGCTGCCGCTACCTGCAGATGGACGACACCAACCTCGCCTATCTCTGCGACCCGAAGATCCGCGAGCGCACCAAGGCGCGCGGTGACGACCCGGATGCCCTCACACATCTCTACTGCCGCCTGGTGAACGAGACGATCCGCGAGCGCCCGCAGGACATGACCGTCTGCGTGCACCTCTGCCGCGGCAACTTCAAGAGCGCCTGGGTGGCCGAGGGCGGCTACGAGCCGGTGGCCGAGATCCTGTTCAACGAGATGGCGATCGACGGCTTCTTCCTGGAGTACGACGACGAGCGTTCCGGCGACTTCGCGCCGCTGCGCTTCATGCCGAAGGGTAAGCGCGTGGTGCTCGGCCTCATGAGCTCCAAGCGGCCGGCGGTGGAAGGCCGGGACTATCTGCGACAACGCATCGACGAGGCCGCGCGCTACGTGGCGCTGGAGCAGTGCGCCCTCAGCCACCAGTGCGGCTTCTCCTCCACCGCCCACGGCAATGAGCTCGCCGAGGACGACCAGTGGAAAAAGCTCGCGCGCTGCGTCGAGGTGGCGCAAGAGGTGTGGCATGCCTGAAGCCGGCATGAGCGATACCGATATGAATGGCGGGCCTTCCTTTCTCACCACCCGCGAGGTGGCGGCACTGCTGCGCGTGAAGGAGCGCAAGGTCTACGACCTCGCCGCTGCCGGCGACATCCCCTGCCGCCGGGTGACCGGCAAGCTGCTGTTCCCGCGCGCCGAGATCGAGGCTTGGCTCGCGCGCGGCGGGGTCGGCGCGGCGGGTCGTGCGCTGCCGGCCAACATCGTCGCCGGCAGCCATGATCCGTTGCTCGACTGGGCGATCCGCGAATCGGGTTCCGGGCTTGCCGCCTACTTCGACGGCAGCCTCGACGGCCTTGCCCGCATGGCGCGCGGCGAGGCGGCCATCGCCGGCTGCCATGTCTTCGAGCCGGAGCGTGGCGACTGGAACCTCGGCCATGTGCGCGAGACGCTGGGCGCGACGCCGGTGGTGCTGGTCGAATGGGCACGCCGTCAGCAGGGGCTGCTGCTGCGGCACGAGCTGGCGGCGGAGGTGCGGTCGGTCGGCGATCTCGCCGGGCATCGCGTCGCGCGCCGCCAGGCCTCGGCCGGCGCCGGCCTGCTGCCCGACCACC
>DATCXZ010000160.1:0-5850 GCA_036570545.1 Kiloniellaceae bacterium | reverse complement strand
CTCGCGCGCCGCGCCTTCGCGCGCTGGCTCGACGGCATCGCCGGCGTCTTCTTCGTCGGCCTCGCCCTGCGGCTGGCGCTCGGCGGCCGGGTCGAGCGATGAGCCGGGCGATGCATCGGTCCCTCTTCGCGCGCATCGAGGCCAAGCGCGACGACCTCGTCGCTCTCACCCGCGATCTCATCCGCTTCCCCACGGTCAATCCGCCGGGCGAGGCCTACACGCCCTGCGCGGAGTATCTCGGCGCGCGCCTGAAGGCGCGCGGCTTCGAGGTCGGCTACCACCGGGCGGAGGGCGAGACGGGGGATTCGGCGCGCTATCCGCGCACCAACGTGGTGGCGCGGCGGGAAGGCGGGCGCCCCGGCCCCTGCGTTCATTTCAACGGCCACATCGACGTGGTGGCGGTCGGGCACGGCTGGACGGTCGAGCCCTTCGAGGGGGTGGTCCGCGACGGCAGGGTCTACGGCCGCGGCGCCTGCGACATGAAGGGCGGTCTCGCCGCCGCGGTCATCGCGGTCGAGGCGCTGCTGGAGGAGAACAACGGCCTGGCCGGCGTGCTGGAGATCTCCGGCACCGTGGACGAGGAGTCCGGCGGCTACGGCGGCGTCGGCTATCTCGCCAAGCAGGGCTTCTTCTCGCGGCCGCGCGTCGACCACGTGATCATCCCCGAGCCGCTGAACGTCGACCGCGTCTGCATCGGCCATCGCGGCGTGTGGTGGGCGGAGGTGGAAACCAAGGGCCGCATTGCGCACGGCTCGATGCCTTTCCTCGGCGACTGCGCCGTGCGCCACATGGGCGCCTTCCTGCAGAAGCTCGAGACCGAGCTCTATCCGGCGCTGGCGAAGAAACGAACCGACATGCCGGTGGTGCCGGAGGGGGCGCGGCAATCGACCCTCAACATCAACGCCATCCACGGCGGCCTTGCCGAGGACCGCGCCGGCCTGCCGGCGCCGCTGGTGCCGGACTCCTGCCGTCTGGTGCTCGACCGCCGCTACCTGATCGAGGAAGACCCGGAGGCGGTGAAGCGGGAGATCGTCGATCTGCTCGACGGTCTGAAGCAGGATCGCAAGGGCTTCGACTATGCCCTGCGCGAGGTGCTGGCCTTCCAGCCGACCATGACCGACCCGGAAGCGCCGGTGGTGCGGGCCGTTTCCGCCGCCATCGAGGAGGTGCTCGGCAGGCCGGCCACGCAGGTCGTCTCCCCCGGCACCTACGACCAGAAGCACGTCGTGCGCGTGGGGCAGCTCGAAGACTGCATCGCCTACGGCCCCGGCATCCTCGACCTCGCCCACCAGCCCGACGAGTATGTCGGGATCGACGACATGGTCGCCTCGGCCAAGGTGATGGCCGCTGCGACTTTGGCGCTTTTGGGCGAGGCGGCCGGCCGCTAGACTGCCGCAAAAGCGCAAAGAGCGGCCGGTCTGACGCCTGGACCGCGGCAAGACGGAGGCATAGCAGGGCCATGAAGAACACTTTTCAGCGTGTCCTTGCGGCGGCGTTCGTCGGCGCTGGCGTCCTTGGCGCTGGCGTCCTCGGAGGCGTTTCCGCGGCGCTGGCTGCCAAGGACAGCCTGACGCTGGCCATGGTGCTGGAGCCGCCGCACCTCGATCCCACGTCTCACGCCGCCGCGGCGATCGACGAGGTGGTCTATGCCAATATCTTCGAGGGGCTGACGCGCATCGACCGCAACGGCGCGGTGCAGCCGGCGCTGGCCGAGAGCTGGACGGTGAGCGACGACGGCCTCACCTACACTTTCAAGCTGCACGAGGGCGTGACCTTCCACGACGGCACCACGTTCGACTCCGCCGACGTGAAGTTTTCCCTCGACCGCGCCATGGCGGAGGACAGCACCAACGCGCAAAAGGGCCTCTTTGCGCCTATCGCCGCCGTGACGACGCCCGATGCCGCGACCGTCGTGATCACCCTGAAGCAGCCGACCGGCAACTTCCTCTTCAATCTCGGCTGGGGCGATGCCGTCATCGTCGCGCCGGAGAGCGCCGCCGAGAACAAGAACCACCCCGTCGGCACCGGCCCCTTCGTGTTCGAGCGCTGGGTGAAGGGCGACCGCATCGAGCTGCTGCGCAACCCGGACTACTGGGGCAAGCCGGCCAGGCTCGCCAAGGCGACCATCAAGGTCATTCCCGATCCGGCCGCGGCGACCGCCGCCTTGCTGGCGGGCGATGTGGACGCCTTTGCAAACTTTCCCGCGCCCGAGGCCATGCCGCAGTTCGAGAACGATCCGCGCTATGCGGCGGTGATCGGCGCGACCGAGGGCGAGACCATCCTCGCCATCAACAACGCGCGCCCGCCCCTCGACGATATCCGGGTGCGTCGCGCGCTCGCGCATGCCATCGACAAGCGGGCGGTGATCGACGGCGCCATGTTCGGCTACGGCACGCCGATCGGCAGCCATTTCTCGCCGCTGCATCCGGCTTATGTCGATCTTGCGGACTACTATGCCTATGATCCGGGGAAGGCCAAGGCGCTGCTGGCGGAGGCCGGCCACGCCAACGGCCTCACGCTCGCCCTCAAGCTGCCGCCGCCACCCTACGCCCGGCGCAGCGGCGAGGTGATCGCCGCGCAGCTCGCAACGATCGGCGTGAAGACCGATATCTTCCAGCTCGAATGGGCGCAGTGGCTGGAGCAGGTCTTCAAGGGCAAGGACTACGACCTCACCATCGTCTCCCACACCGAGCCAATGGACATCGGCATCTACGCGCGTGACGACTACTACTTCAACTACCGCAATGCCGACTTCAAGGCACTGATGGCGAAGGCCGAAGCCACCGTCGACGAGAACGCCCGCAACGCCCTGCTCGCCGAGGCGCAGAAGAAGCTGGCAGCCGACGCAGTGAACGTCTTCCTGTTCCAGCTCGCCAAGCACGGCGTGTGGGACCGCGACGTCGTCGGTCTGTGGGAAAACAGCCCGGTGCAGGCCAACGACCTCACCGAGGTGTATTGGAAATAGGGCTATATACACCGCCGTCGTCCTGTCGCCCACCCTGAGGCCGTCATCCCGGCTCGCGCTCGCTCACGCTCGCTTGGCCGGGGTGACGACCGGTGTGGGTGATAGAGATGTGTGAATCCGGTAGGGACAAGCCCCGGGACGACATCTTTGATAGGGGCCACCGCTCCCTCGCTCGGTGTCTGCGCTAGCTCATGGCCATCTTCCTGCTGCAGCGCCTGGCCGCCTTTGCCGTCACCCTGCTGGTTGCCAGCCTGGTGATCTTCCTGGTGATGGAGGTGCTGCCGGGCGATCCGGCCGCCCTCATGCTGGGGGTAAACGCACGGCCGGACACCCTGGCGGCGCTCAGGGCCGAGATGGGCCTCGACCAGCCGGCGGCAGCGCGCTACCTCGCCTGGCTCGGCGGCCTCGCCATCGGCGATTTCGGCACCAGCTATACCTATGGGGTTTCGGTGTGGGAACTGGTGCGCGAGCGCATCGGTCTCTCGCTGCCGCTTGCAGTCATCGCCATCTGCCTGTCGACCGTCCTGGCGATACCGCTCGGCGTGCTGGCGGCAGCGCGCCGCAACCGGGCGGCCGACGTCGGTGTCATGGGCTTCACCCAGCTCGGCATCGCAATCCCGAACTTCTGGTTTGCCCTGCTGCTGATCCTGCTCTTCGCGGTGCACTGGCAGATCCTGCCGGCCGGCGGCTTCGCAGGCTGGGACGAGGGCTTCTGGCCGGCGCTACAGTCCTTGCTGCTGCCGGCGGTCGCGCTCGCCCTGCCGCAGGCGGCGATCCTCGCGCGCGTCACCCGCTCCTCGGTTCTGGAGACCCTGGGGGAGGACTACGTCCGCACGGCGCGCGCCAAGGGCCTCACGCGCCGCGCCGCGCTCTGGCGCCATGCGGTGCGCAACGCGCTCATCCCCGTGGTCACCATCATGGGCCTGCAATTCTCCTTCCTGCTCGCCGGCACCATCATCATCGAGAACGTCTTCTATCTGCCGGGGCTCGGGCGCCTCGTCTTCCAGGCCATCGCGCAGCGCGACCTCGTCGTGGTGAAGGACCTCGTGATGCTGCTCGCTGCCGCGGTGGTGGTGGTGAACCTCATCGTCGATCTGCTCTACGCTGTGCTCGATCCGCGCCTGCGCGCCGGCGGCCGCCATGGATAGGCTCGGCTCCGGCGCGCCAGCGGCGGCCTGGCACGCGGTCTGGGCGCGCGGGCGCGGCAGCATTGCTTTCATCGTCGGCCTCGCCATCATCGTCGTGCCGGCCGCCGCGGCGCTGGTGTCGCTGTTCTGGACGCCCTATGCGGTCGACGTCATGGATATCCCGGCAAAGCTGCAGCCACCGTCGTGGGCACATTGGCTGGGCACCGATCAGTTCGGCCGCGACGTGCTGTCGCGCCTCATGGCGGGCGCGGTGAACTCCATCGCCGTCTCGCTGGTCGCCGTCGGCATCGGCGCCGGCCTGGGCGTGCCGCTCGGCGCGCTGGCCGCTGCCCGGCGCGGCTGGGTCGAGGAAGTGGTGATGCGCTTCAACGACTTCACCTTCGCCTTTCCGGCGCTGCTCTCGGCGGTGATGATCACCGCGATCCTCGGCCCCGGTGCCGTCAATTCCATCATCGCCATCGGCATCTTCGCCATCCCGGTCTTCGCGCGCCTGACGCGCGGCGCCGCGCTGCCGCTGTGGGAGCGCGACTTCGTGCTGGCCGCCCGGGTCGCCGGCAAGGGCCGCACGCGCATCACCCTCGAGCACATCCTGCCCAACATCGCGAGCCTGCTCATCGTGCAGATGACCATCCAGTTCGCGCTCGCCATCCTCGCCGAGGCCGGGCTCAGCTACCTTGGCCTCGGCACCCAGCCGCCGGCGCCGAGCTGGGGCAAGATGCTGAACGAGTCGCAGACCCTCATGTACCTGGCCCCGCAGCTCGCCATCTTCCCCGGCCTCGCCATCATGGTGACGGTGCTCGGCCTGAACCTGCTGGGCGACGGCCTGCGCGATTTGCTGGACCCGCGCCTCAGGCGCCGAGGCTAGGGCGGGCCACGATGTCCCTGCTCAGCGTCCGCGGCCTCAGCGTCAGCCTCGACACGCAGGAAGGCCCGCTGGCCATCCTGCAGGACGTCTCCTTCGACCTCGCCGCCGGCGGCAGCCTCGGCCTGGTCGGCGAGTCCGGCTGCGGCAAGTCGATGACCGCGCTGGCGGTCATGGGCCTGCTGCCGGAGCCCGCGCGGGCGGTCGGCGAGGTGATCTTCGAGGGGCGTGACCTGCTGGCCTCGCCGGAGGCCGAGCTATGTCGCGTGAGGGGCCGTCGACTGGCCATGGTGTTTCAGGAGCCGATGACGGCGCTGAACCCGGTGAAGACCATCGGCTTCCAGGTCGCCGAGGGGCTGCGCTGGCACCTCGGGCTCGGACGCGGCGAGGCGGAGGCGCGGGCGGTGAGGCTGCTCGACCGCGTCGGGTTGCCGCAGCCGCGCTTCTCGCCCGACCTCTATCCGCATCAGCTCTCCGGCGGCCAGCGCCAGCGCGTGGTGGTCGCCATGGCGCTCGCCTGCGAGCCGGCGCTGCTGATCGCCGACGAGCCGACGACGGCGCTCGACGTCACCAGCCAGGCCGCGATTCTCGATCTCCTCGCCGAAGTGGCGGCGGAGGCGGACCTGACCCTGCTGCTGATCACTCACGACCTGGCGCTGGTGTGGCAGAACACGCGGGAGATGCTGGTGATGTACGCCGGCCGCGTGGTCGAGCGCGGGCCGACGCGACAGGTCTTCCACCGCACGGCCCATCCCTACACGCGTGCGCTCTTGGCCGCTTCGCCGGGCGTGCTGGAGGCGCCGCTGCCGCCGGGCCGGCGCTTCGCCACCATCCCCGGCGCGGTGCCCGATCCGTTGCACCGGCCGCCCGGCTGC
>DATCXZ010000159.1:0-16066 GCA_036570545.1 Kiloniellaceae bacterium | reverse complement strand
GATGCAATTGCCGCGGCCGTGCTGGGGGGCGTGCCGGCGCTCGTCTTGCTCGATTTCACGGTGGCGCTGGCCGCCGCCGCCGCCGTCGCCGTGGTCCAGGCCGCATTAGCCTGGCAGGCGCGCCGCCAGATCGGCGGGGTCACCGGCGACGTGCTCGGTGCCGCCCAGCAACTCGGCGAGGCAGCGGTGCTGCTGATCGCCTGCGCAGCGGCGGCGCAATGATGGCCACAGCGCCGATGACCCGATGGTGGTGGATCCGCCACGCACCGGTGATCGGGCAGGACGGGCGCCTCTACGGCACCCTCGACGTCGACTGCGACTGCACCGACGAGGCGCTATTCCGCGCGCTCGCCGCGCGCCTGCCGGACGACGCGGTATGGATCGTGACGCCGCTGAGGCGGACCCGGGCGACCGCCGCGGCGATCGCCCGCCATCATCCGGCCGCGCCGCAGGACTTCCACGTCGAGGCTCGGCTGGCCGAGCAGAACTTCGGCCGCTGGCAGGGTCGCAGCTACGAGGCGCTCGCGGCCGAAGACAGCGAGGCGTGGCGCCACTTCTGGCTTGCCCCTGCGGCGGAGGTTCCGCCCGGCGGCGAGAGCTTCGCCACCCTCAGCGGGCGCGTCGCCGCCGCCATCGAGACTCTCACCAGGCAGCATGCGGGGCGCGACATCGTCTGCATCGGCCACGGCGGCACGATCCGCGCCGCCCTTGCGCACGCCCTTGCGGTGCCTCCGGAACAGGCGCTGAGCTTTGCCATCGACACCTGCTCGCTGACCCGGCTCGATCATTTCGCCGACGACGCTCAATCGACACGGCCGGAGGAACGCCTGAGCGGTTCCTGGCGTATCACGGTCGTCAATGCCTGTGCCCAACTTCCGGCGTAATCGCGCCTGGCGATTGCCCCAAGAGCCGACTCGAACGGCTATGCTAGGGTCTACGCCGCAGATGAGGAGAGCCTGGGCCCTATTGCCCAGGAGCACTTGGAGGAACCCATGATTCGCCTCGCCGTCCCGCCGATGCTGCGCCTGGCGGCCGTCGCTATCGTTTTCTGCATGGCGGGCACCGCCGCAAGGGCGGAGACCGAAGCGGAGGCCCTGGTCACCGAGGCCCGCCTGACCGTCGACCGCCTGATGGCCGACAAGGAATTCTTCGAGCTCCCGAAGTTCATCAAGGCCGCCAAGGGCATCTTGATCGTGCCGCAGCTCGTGAAGGGCGGCTTCATCATCGGCGCCGAGGGCGGCTCCGGCGTGTTCCTTGCGCGCGGCACCGACGGGAGCTGGTCGCCGCCGGCGTTCTATACCCTGGGTGCGGGCTCCATCGGCCTGCAGATCGGCGGCGAGGTGAAGGAGGTCGTCTTCGTCATGATGAGCGACAAGGCCGTCGACGCCATGCTTTCCAGCGAATTCAAGCTCGGCGCCGACGCCTCGGTCACCGTCGGGCCGATCGGCCGTGGCGTCGAGGCCTCGCGCAGCACCGACCTCACCTCCGACATCTACGCCTTCTCGAAGTCGGTCGGCCTGTTCGGCGGCGGTGCGCTGGAGGGCGCCAAGATCTTTACGCGCACCTCGCTGAACGAGAGCTACTACGGCACCGCCGCCACGCCCAAGGCCATCGTCATCGACCGCAAGTTCACCAACCTCCACGCCGACAGCCTGCGCCAGCTCCTCCCGTGACCGGCCTCGGCGCGACCGCTGGCCGCATTGCCGGGCGCGGCGGCAGGCACTAGATCGGATCGTGGTCAGATGGAACCGCGCCGCGGTTCCATCTGACCACGTGAATCCGATCTACTTCAAAAGGGTAGAGCAGATTCACAGGGTCGATAGATCGCTGAAGGCGATTCCATCCGACCCTGATCTGCTCTAGGTTAGCGCCATGTCGACCCTCAGCCGCATCCTGCTCATCGTCGTGCTCGGCCTCATGCTGGCCGGCGGTGGCCTCATCGCCTGGTATTACGTGCAGCAGCCGCAGTCCGGCGCGATAGTCAGCAGCGAGACCCGCAGCAGCGGAAGCGCCCTCATCGGCGGGCCCTTCACGCTGACCGACCAGACCGGCCAGCGCCGCAGCGAAGCCGACCTTAAGGGCCATTACGCGCTGGTCTACTTCGGCTACACCTACTGCCCAGACATCTGCCCGACCTCGCTCAGCACCATGACCCAGGGGCTCGACCTGCTGGCGGAGCAGGCGGCGGACAAGGCCCAGGCCGTGCTGCCGGTCTTCATCACCGTCGACCCGGAGCGCGACACCGTCGAGGCTCTCGCGACCTACGCGGAGCACTTCCACCCGCGCCTCCTCGCCCTGACAGGGACGCTGGAGGAGGTGGCCGATGCCGCCAAGGCCTATCGCATCTATTACCAGAAGGTCGAGGAGCCCGACGCCAGCGACTACCTGATGGACCACTCTTCGGTGATCTATCTGATGGCTCCGGACGGCAGCTACCTCACCCACTTCACCCACGCGAGCACCGCCGAGAACATCGCCAAGGCGCTTGCCGAGCGCGTCGATCCCGCCCAGGCCGCCGGCGCCGGCAGCTAAAGCCGGCCCCGCTCAAAGATCGGCGACACGCCGGCCGCTTTCCGGGTCGAAGAAGTGCAGCTCGCCGGGATCGCCGACCAGCACCAGATCCTGCCCTTCGCTAACGCTGGCGCCGCCGGGCAGGCGCACTGTCAGCGCCTCGCCGTTGCCGGCAAGGGTGCCATGGGCGAGGGTGTCCGCGCCGAGGGTCTCCACGAGCTGTATCTGCGCTCTGAATCCCGCCTCGGCACCCTGCGCCGGACGCAGGTGCTCGGGGCGGATCCCCAGGATGACCTGCTGCCCGGCGAGCCGCGGGAGGCCGCTGCCCGGCAGCGGCAGGCGTACCCCGCCCGCGAGCGCAGCGGCGGCGCCGTCCGCTGCGATCTCCGCCGCCAGGAAGTTCATCGCCGGCGAGCCGATGAAGCCGGCCACGAAGAGGCTGGCCGGGTGACGGTAGACCGCCATCGGCGTGTCGATCTGCTCGGCGCGGCCGGCGTTCATCACGATGAGCCGGTCGGCCATTGTCATCGCCTCCACCTGGTCGTGAGTTACGTAGACCGAGGTGGTGTCGAGGCGGCGCTGCAGACGCTTGATCTCCAGGCGCATCTGCACTCTGAGCTTGGCGTCGAGATTGGACAGCGGCTCGTCGAAGAGAAAGGCCGCCGGCTGGCGCACGATGGCGCGGCCCATGGCGACCCGCTGGCGCTGCCCGCCGGAAAGCTGGCGCGGCCGGCGCTGAAGAAGATCCTGCAGCTCGAGAATCTGCGCCGCCTCGCCGACCCGCCGATCGATCTCCGACCGCGGCTTGCCGGCAATCTTCAGGCCATAGGCCATGTTGTCGTAAACCGTCATATGCGGGTAGAGCGCATAGTTCTGGAACACCATGGCGATGTCACGGTCCTTGGGCTCCAGGTCGTTCACCACGCGGCCGCCGATGGCGACCTCGCCGGCGGTGATCACCTCGAGGCCGGCGATCATGCGCAGCAGGGTCGACTTGCCGCAGCCCGACGGCCCCACGATGACCACGAACTCGCCGTCGGCGATGTCGACCGAAACGCCGTGGATGACCTCGGTGGCGCCGAAGCTCTTCTTCACGTTGCTGAGGGAGATGTCAGCCATGGCCCAGTCCGTTCCGCCTCGCTATTTCTCGGTTTCCACCAGCCCCTTCACGAACAGACGCTGCATGGCGACCACGACGAAGACCGGCGGCACCATGGCCAGCACGGCGGTCGCCATGACCACCGGCCAGTTGGTCTGATCCTCGCCCGGGGCGATCATCCGGTTGATGCCCATGACGATGGTGTTCATCGACGCGTCTGTGGTGATCAGCAGCGGCCAGAGGTACTGGTTCCAGCCGTAGATGAAGAGAATGACGAAGAGTGCCGCGATGTTGGTGCGCGTCAGCGGCAGTAGGATGTCCTTGAAGAAACGCAGCGGGCCGGCGCCGTCCATGCGCGCGGCCTCGACAAGCTCGTCGGGCACGGTGAGGAAGAACTGGCGGAACAGGAAGGTTGCCGTCGCCGAGGCGATCAGCGGAATGGAAAGGCCGGCGTAGCTGTTCAGCATGCCGAGATCGGCGACCACTTCATAGGTGGGCACGATACGCACCTCGACCGGCAGCATGAGAGTGATGAAGATGGTCCAGAAGCACAGCATGCGCAGCGGAAAGCGGAAGTAGACGATGGCGAAGGCCGAGAGCAGCGAGATGACGATCTTGCCGATGGCGATGGCCAG
Source organism: Kiloniellaceae bacterium (assembly GCA_036570545.1). GTDB lineage: Bacteria > Pseudomonadota > Alphaproteobacteria > Kiloniellales > Kiloniellaceae > Pelagibius. Next base: position 11,821 of record DATCXZ010000159.1, on the reverse strand, counting down.
CGCCATGACCAGCGAGTTCCACAACATCAGTGCCACCGGCGCGCCGGCGGCCTGGGCGACGCCGTGCTGCAGCGCCTCGCTGTAGTTGTCGAGCAGGTGGGGTCCCGGCACCAGGGGCAGCGGCGGCTGGATGATGTCGCGCATCTCGCTGGTCGAGGCGACGAAGGTGACGTAGATGGGAAAGGCCAGCACGGCCACGCCGAGCAGCAGGATCGCGTGGGCGAGGACGTTCAGCCAGCGGCGGTTCTCGACCATGCCCACTGCGTCCTAGTAGTGAACGTTCCGCTCGATGAAGCGGAACTGGATGACGGTGAGGCCGATGACGATCGCCATGAGGACGACCGACTGGGCGGCGGAGCTGCCGAGGTCCTGGCCGACGAAGCCGTCGGCGTAGACCTTATAGACGAGGATTTCGGTTGCCTTGCCCGGCCCGCCCTTGGTGATGGTGTGGATGATGCCGAAGGTCTCGAAGAAGGCGTAGACGACGTTGACGACGATGAGGAAGAAGGTCGTCGGCGAGAGCAGCGGGAAGACGATGGTCCAGAAGCGGCGCAGCGGCCCCGCGCCGTCGATCGCCGCCGCCTCGATGAGCGAGCGCGGGATCGCCTGCAGACCGGCCAGGAAAAACAGGAAGTTGTAGCTGATCTGCTTCCAGGCTGCGGCGATCACCACCAGGAACATCGCCTGACCGCCGTTCAGCACGTGGTTCCAGTCGTAGCCGATGAGCTTCAGGTAATAGGCGACAAGCCCGATCGAGGGATTGAAGAGGAACAGCCACAGCACGCCGGCGATGGCCGGGGCCACCGCATAGGGCCAGATGAGCAGCGTCTTGTAGCCCGCCGCGCCCTTGACCACGCGATCCGCCATGACCGCCAGCAGCAGTGCCAGACCGAGCGACAGGGCGGTGACCGCGCCGCTGAAGTAGGCCGTGGTCCAGAAGGTTTGCAGGTAAAGCGGATCGGAGAACAGGAACACGAAGTTCTCGAACCACACGAACTCGGTCGTGAAGCCGAACGGGTTCTGGATCAGCAGCGATTGGTAGAGCGCCTGGGACGCCGGCCAGAGGAAGAAGACCGCCGTAATGGCAAGCTGCGGCAGGACCAGCAGATAGGGGAGCGGCGAGGACCTGAAGACGACGCGCTTTTCCATGCTGAACGAGGCTCCGGCCTACGATCGCGAGAACGGACGGAAGGCGCCGCGCCCAAATGCCCGGCGCCTCCCACCGATCGGTCTTAGGCTAGTCGTTGGCCTGCTCGAAGCGGCGCAGCAGCTTGTTGCCGCGCTCGACTGCCGAATCGAGCGCCTCCTGAGCCGGCTTGGTGCCCGCCCACACGGCCTCCAGTTCCTCATCGATGATCGTGCGGATCTGGTCGAAGCTGCCGAGGCGCACGCCCTTGGAGTTCGCGGTCGGCGCCTTGGCGGTCATCTGGATCAGCGCCGTCTCCGTCCCGGGATTCTGCTCGTAGAAGCCCTGCTCCTTGGTGAGCTCGTAGGCGGCCAGGGTGATCGGCAGGTAGCCCGTCCGCTGGTGCCACTCGGCCTGCACTTCCGGGCGTGAGAGGTAAGAGAAGAACTGGGCCACGCCCTGGTACTCCTCGTCCGCATGACCGGACAGCACCCAGAGGCTGGCGCCGCCGATGATGGTGTTCTGCGGCGCGCCCTCGACGTCGTCCCAGTAGGGCAGGTTGCTGACCCCGAACTCGAAGGCCGCCTCCTTCTTCACGCCGGCATAACCAGCCGAGGACTCGGTGAAGATGGCGCATTCGCCGCTGCGGAAGCGGGCGCCGCCCTCGTTGCGGCGGCCGGCGTAGACGAACTTGCCTTCCTTCGCCCAGTCGCCGAGCTGCTGGATGTGCTTCACCTGCGGCGGCCCGTTGAATACCAGCTCGGTGTCGAGCCCCGCAAAGCCGTTCTCCTTGGTGGCGAAGGGCACGTTGTGCCAGGCGCTGAAGGTTTCCAGGTGGATCCAGGACTGCCAGGCGGTGGTGAAGGGGCAGGACGAGCCGGAGGCTTTCAGCGCATCGAGCACCTCGCCGAACTCGCCCCAGGTCTTCGGCGGCGCGTTCGGGTCGAGACCTGCCTGCTCGAAAGCATCCTTGTTGTAGTAGAGCACGGGCGTCGAGCTGTTGTAGGGCATCGACAGCATGTTGCCCTCGGGGTCGGTGTAGTACCCGGTCACTGTCGGCAGGTAGACGCTGGGGTCGAAGGTCTCGCCGCCGGTCTCCATCACCTCGTAGACCGGGTTCACCGCGCCCTTGGCCGCCATCATGGTCGCCGTGCCAACCTCGAACACCTGCAGGATATGCGGCTGCTGGCCGGCGCGGAATGCGGCGATTCCGGCGTTCAGGGTCTCGGAGTAGTTGCCCTTGTAGGCCGCGACCACCTGGTAGTCGGCCTGCGAGCCGTTGAAGCCTTCGACCTGCTCGGCCAGAATTTCTCCCAAGGGCCCGGTGAAGGCGTGCCAGAACTGGATCTCCGTGGCCGCCGAGGCCGATCCGGCCCCTCCGGCAGCCAGGGCGGCGCCCATGGCAAGTAGGAAGGCCTTGCGGTTCAAGCGCATGATATTGCTCCCTGTCTGTGCGATTCGGCCGTGCTGAGGAGACGCAACGCTAACCCTGGGCTGCGGCGCTCTTGTGACCGTTTTGCTAGGTTTAGATGACGGCAGAGAGGTATGCATAAGAACAAAAATGGGGAAACTCGCGCCGCCGACCGGCTGCTGGTGCGCAAGCTTCGGATAGAGCATGCTTGGAAAAGGCCGCTACAACGCCACCATGACGAAGCCGACCTTGGTGCGCGAGGATACTGCCATGGACATGCAACGAGCCAAGAGCGCCGCGGACAGCCAGGCTGCCGCGACGCCGCGGCAGGTGGCGCTGGTGCGTCGGGCCTGCAGCCTGATCGACGCGCAGGACTGCGAGCGCATGACCCTGGCGCAGATCGCCCGCGCTCTGGAGGTCAGCCCCTGGCATCTGCAGCGTCTGTTCAAGCGTGTCATGGGGGTCAGTCCGCGCGACTACGCGGACGCGCGCCGCAATGCCGCCTTCCGCGCCCAGCTCAAGAATGGCGATTCCATCGCCCAAGCCACCTACGGCGCCGGATACGGCTCGTCCAGCCGGGTCTACGAGCGCGCCGAGCGCATGCTGGGCATGACTCCGGCCTCCTACGCCAAGGGCGGCAAGGGGGCGGTCATCGTCTACGACATCGTGGACTCGCCGCTCGGCCGGCTGCTGGTCGCCGCCACCGCCAAAGGCCTCTGCTTCCTAAGCCTCGGCCACCACGACCGCACGCTGATCCAGGAACTAAAGCGGGAGTTTCCGCAGGCCGAGAGCATCACCCGCGACCAACACTCCATCGCGCAGTCCGTCTCCGTGGTGATCGACTTCCTGGAGGGCAAGATTCCCCACGCCGAGCTGCCGCTAGACGTGCGCGCCACCGCCTTCCAGCGCAGGGTGTGGAACGAGTTGATCGCCATCCCCTGCGGCGAAACCCGCACCTATTCGGAAATCGCCGAGATTATGGGCGTGCCGCGCGGCCAGCGCGCGGTGGGGCGGGCCTGCGCCACCAACCCGGTGTCGCTGGTCATTCCCTGCCATCGCGCGCTGCGCGAGGACGGCGGGCTCGGCGGCTATCGATGGGGTCTGGAGTTCAAGGCCGCCCTCCTCGAAGGCGAAGCCGAGCACCCGGAATGAGGGCTCACAGGTAGCGGCCGCGCTCGAGGAACTCCAGGGTGTATTGCCGGTAGGTCATGCCGAGCGCCTGGGCGCGCTTCAGGCGGCGGCGGATCACCTCGATCGGCGGATTCTCCCAGGCCTGCTTAGCGGCCAGGCGCCAGGCGGCGAGGTGCCACTGGGACTCCACCAGCGGCGGTCCCTGGTTGTGGCCGAGGCCGACGGAACGATCCGCCGGCGCCGCATCGCGGCGCGAAACGCTGTCCACTGGGTAACGCTCTGAGATTATGGCGACAATAGCACCCGGCGCAGCCTAGCACGGGCCGGACGCGGGTCGCCAGCCCCCCACCCGGGGCGCGCCCGGTGCTGTGCCCTCTTGCCCGCCGCGACGCCGCCGGGATATAGAGATTCATGCCCCTGCGACTGGATGCGCCGCGCAGCCTGTGTCTTGCGAGCCGGGAGGTGCCGCTGGAGCTCAGCCGCCACCCCCGTGCCCGGCGCATCACCCTGAGGCTGAACCCGGCGGGCGATGGTGTGCGGATGGTGCTGCCGCGCCGCACGCCGGTGCACGAGGCCCTTGCCTTCGCCGAGAAAAACGCGGGCTGGATCCTCAAGCACCTCGACAAGGTGCCGGCGCGCATTCCCTTCGTCGATGGCGCCGTCATCCCGTTGCTCGGCGAAGACCACGTCATCGCCCACGATGCCGCCGCGCGCTGCGGCGTCAGCCGCGACGGCGGGGTGATCCGCGTGGCCGGCCTGGCCGAGCACCTGCCGCGCCGGATCGAGGACTTCCTGAAGCGCGCGGCCCGCGCCGAGATCGGTAGCCGGGCGCGCGAGAAGGCGGCGCGCATCGACCGCCGCGTCGGCCGCCTCAGCCTGCGCGATACCCGCACCCGCTGGGGCTCGTGCAACTCGAAGGGCGACCTCAATTTCTCCTGGCGCCTTATTCTTGCGCCCGAACACGTGCTCGACTACGTGGTCGCGCACGAGGTGGCGCATATGGTCCATCTGAACCACTCGCAGCGCTTCTGGAAGCTTGCCGGCACGCTGACTCAGGACATGCGGGGCGCCAGGGCCTGGATGGAGCGCCATGGCGCCCAGCTCTGGCGCTATGGCTGAGGCGGCTCAGCCGCGCACTACCTTGCTGTGCACCGACGGCACCCAGACGTAGCCGTCGGGGCCGACGATGTAGGCCTCGCGCAGGCCATGCGGCTTGTCCGCGGGCGCCTGCAGCACCGTGAAGCCCAGCGCTTCCGCGCGCGCCGCAGCAGTATCCGGATCGACGCCATAGAGGCGCAGCTCCAGGCCGGCACCGCGAATCGCGCCGTCGCCGGTCAGGGCCAACAGCGGATTGCTGTGATAGCTGGCGTCCGAATGCAGCAGCCACTGGCGCCCCTCGTAGCGGCAGACCGCGAAGTCGGCATCGGCATGCACCACCGCCACCGTCAGCACCTCCTTGAGGAAGGCGAGGGTTGCGGCAACGTCGCTGACCAGAATGTTCACCCCGAAGCCGGCGAGCGAGCGGCCGAAGACGTCGGCTGGCATGAAGGGGGCCGGCATGAAAGGCTTCTTGGCGCTGTCGTCCATAAGCGGTTCCTTGCGGCGACGCTGCTGCGGCGACTATAAGCGGAGCCAGGGTCTGCCCTAAACGTCCACTTTCCAGCAACCCTCCGGTGCCGGTTTCCCCCGCCGGCCTGGTCGCGGAGTTGCCATGGCGCGCGCCGAGAGCCTGACCGTCTCCGTCCTGCTGACCGCCATGGTCGCCCTGGGGCCGATCTCGACCGATCTCTATTTGCCGTCGCTGCCGTCGATCGGCGCCACCTTCGCCACCGATAACGGCACCGTTCAGCTCACGCTGTCGGTGTTCCTCGCCGACTTCGCCGTCAGCCAGCTCGTCTACGGGCCGCTGTCGGACCGCTTCGGGCGGCGCCCGGTGATCCTCGCCGGGGTGGCGCTCTACCTGCTGGCCAGCATCGGCTGCGCCCTTGCGCCGTCCATCGAGATGCTGATCCTCGCCCGGTTCGGCCAGGCCCTTGGCGCCTGCGTCGGCCCCGCCATCGGCCGCGCCGCGGTGCGCGACATCTATGGGCGCGAGCGAGCAGCGCGCATGCTGTCCTACATGGGCATGGTGATGGCCCTCGCCCCCGCCTTCGGGCCGATTCTCGGCGGCTTCCTGGAGGTCTGGTTCGGCTGGCGCGCCAACTTCGTCGTGCTGACGGTCTTCGCTCTGGTCATCCTCGTCGCCAGCGCCTTCATCCTGCCGGAGACCAACAGGTGGAAAAGCCGCGATGCGACGCGCCTCGGCCATCTGGTCGGCAACTACCGCGGCCTGCTGCGCCATCGCAGCTACGTCGGCTATGTGCTGGTGGTCGCCTGCACCTATTCCGGCATCTTCTCCTTCATCTCCGGCTCCTCCTTCGTGCTCATCGGGCTGCTTGGCCTCGCGCCCGATGTCTACGGTTTCTGCTTCGCTGCCATCGTGGTCGGCTACATGATCGGCGCCTTCCTGTCCGGCCGCTTCAGTCTCGGCGTGGGTCTGGAGCGCATGGTGCAGTTCGGCACCGCGGTGCAGCTGGTTGGCGGCCTCGCCGGCGTCGCGCTTTACGCCGCCGGCGTCGTCACCGTTGCCGGCATCGTCGGTCCGGTGGTCGTGTTCATGATCGGCACCGGCCTCGGCCTGCCGAACGCCCAGGCCGGTGCCATCGGGCCCTTCCCGCACATGGCGGGCTCGGCCTCGGCGCTGCTCGGCTTCTTCCAGATGGGATTTGCCGCGCTGGTCGGCATCGCAGTCGGCCACGGCAGCGGCAGCTCGCCTCTTGCCATGATAGCGGCGATCGCGATCGTCGCCCTGGGCAGCGCGCTCGCTTACTGGCTGGTGGTCCACCCGGCATCGCGGTCCGCAGAGGCGGCGTGACCTAGATCGGATTCACAGGGTCGGTGGATCGCCTCCGGCGATTCCATCCGACCCTGATCTGCTCTAGCCTCAGTCGCGCTGCTCCTCGCGCTGCCAGAAGGGCTTGTCCTGCCCGCGCGGGGCCGACCGGCCGGCAGCAGTCGGATGCGGCGCCGAGTCCGACGAGTCCGAAGCGGTGAGGCCCTTCAGAATGCGGCCGATGAAACCGCTGATGCTGTCGTCTTGCTCGGCCTGGGCAACCAGCTCGCCGCCACCGCCGGGCAGCGGGCGCTGCGGCAACCCTTCGAGGCCGCGCCGCATGACCCGGCCCCAGAGCTGCGCCGGCAGCGAGCCGCCAGTCACCTTGTTCATCGGTGTCGAGTCGTCGTTGCCGAACCAGACGCCGGTCACCAGCTCGGCCGTGAAGCCGATGAACCAGGCGTCGCGGAAGTCCTGGCTGGTGCCGGTCTTGCCGGCCGCGGCGCGGCCAGGTTGCGCCGCCTTGCCGGTGCCCCAGACCACCGCCGCCGCCATCATGTTGCCCATCTGCGCCAGATGCCGTGCCGATACGACGGGATCGCCCGGCATGCGGTCGCGCTGGAACAGCAGCCGCCCGGCGGCGTCGCGGATCTCGCTGATGCCGTAGGGCAGCACACGGCGGCCCTGGTTCGCGAAGGCGGCATAGGCGCCGGTGAGATCGAGCAGCGTCACCTCGGAGGCCCCCAGCGCGATGCCGCCCGTCGGCCGCAGCTCGCTGGAGATGCCGAGCCGCTGGGCGGTGGCGATAACCGTCTTGACGCCGACCTTCTGGGTCAGCCGCACGGCGACCGAATTCATCGACCGCGCGAAGGATTCGCGCAGCGTGACATCGCCGAAATAGCGGCCGTTGTAGTTGTCGGGGGTCCAGTTGGAGACGCGCACCGGCGCATCGGTCACGGTGCTGTCGGGCGCCAGCCCCGCCTCCAGCGCCGAGAGATACACGAAGGCCTTAAAGGCGGAGCCCGGCTGGCGCAGCGCCTGGGTGACGCGGTTGAACTGGCTTTGCCCATAGTCGCGGCCGCCGACCATGGCGCGCACCGCGCCATCGGGGGCGAGGCTGACGAGGGCCGCCTGGCCGGCCTTGCGCTTGGCGCCTTCGGCCTCCAGCACGGCGGCGAGTTCGTCGTTGGCAATGCGCTGCAGGCTGGGATCGATGGTGGTGACCACACGCAGGTCGGTGTCGATGTCGCCGAGATAGTCGCGCACCTGCGCCAGAATCCAGTCGGCAAAGTGCGGTGCGATGTCGTCGCGCGCGACCCGCGTCGAGGTCTTCTGTCGCAGCGCCTCGGCAGCCTGCGCCTCGGTGATGAAGCCGGATTCGATCATGGTCTGCAGCACCAGGCTCGCGCGCTGGTCGGCGCCTTCCGGATCGCGCGTCGGGTTGAGCCGCGAGGGCGCCTTGAGCAGGCCGGCAAGGAGCGCCGCCTCGTAAAGCGAGACGCGCGTTGCCGGCTTGCCGAAGTAGTGGCGCGCCGCTGCATCGACACCATAAGTGCCGGCGCCGAGGTAGACCCGGTTGAGGTAGATGGTGAGGATCTGGTCCTTGGTGAAGCGGTGCTCCAGCCAGAACGCCAGCATGACCTCCTGGATCTTGCGCTTCAGAGTGCGATCCGAGCTGAGGAAGAGGTTCTTGGCAAGCTGCTGGGTGAGGGTGGAGCCGCCCTGGGCGATGCGGCCTTCGCGCAGGTTCACGTAAACCGCACGAAGAAGGCCGCGATAGTCGATGCCGCCGTGCTCGTAGAAGCGGCGGTCCTCCACCGCGATCACCGCCCGCGGCAGGTGTGGCGGCAGCTCCCGCAGGCTGTAGGTCGCGCCGAAGCGATCGCCGAAAGAGGCGAGGCGCGTGCCGTCGGCAGCCAGCAGCGTGACGTTGGGCCGCCGGGTCATCTTCTCGATCTCGCCGAGTTCGGGCAGGTCGTAGGCGTACCAGGCGAGCACGCCGCCGAAGGCAATGACGCACCAGACTCCCGCCACGGCTGCCCAGGTCAGCGCCCGGCGCAGCAGCCCGGCTGCGCGTGCAGCTTTGGCGCGGCGGCCCTTGCCGCTGCCGCCACCCTTCGACTTGCTTGCAGCGGTCCTGCTGCGGCCGTTGCCGCCTGCTCCCCCCGCCCGGCCCCGTGAGCCGTTCCGCCTGCTATCGGCCATGTCGCCAGTGATAGAGAAAACCGGCCGGCGTCGCCACCGAGTGCCCTGGCACCCGCTGTGGCATTCTTGGGGCAAAGACGCCAGCGGCGGCTTGGCTAGACGTCGAGATTGGCAACCTCCAGCGCATGCTGCTGGATGAAGTCGCGGCGCGGCTCCACGACGTCGCCCATCAGGGTCGAGAAGACGTCTTCCGCCTCGTCGACATGGGCAACACGAACCTGCAGCAGGGCGCGCACGTTGGGGTCCAGCGTCGTCTCCCAGAGTTGCTCCGGGTTCATTTCGCCGAGCCCCTTGTAGCGCGCCAGGCTGACGCCCTTGCGGCCGAGCTCGAAGACTGCCGTCACCAGGCCGATCGGACCGGTGATGCGGTAAGTCTTGTCCTTGGACCTGAGTTCGCCGTGGCGGGCGTAAGCCTCTTTCAGCTCGGAGGCCATCTCGTCGAGGCGGCGCGCCTCGCTGGAGCGGATCAGCGGACCGTCGATGACGCGCTGCTCGGTCACGCCGCGCAGGGTGCGCGTGAAGCTGAGACCGCCGTCCGCCAGCGAGCTGCCTTGCCAGCCTTTCTCGTGATCGGGCGCCAGAGCGTCGAGGCGGGTGGCGATGTCCTGCGCCGCCTGGCTCGCCTGGGCGTCATCGGCGAGAATGGCGGCGGTCAGAACGCCGGCGATCGCCGCCTGCGCGACGACGTCGGCGTTGCCGACCTTGCGGACCAGCGGCTCCATGAAATGGCGGGCGCGCACCGCACGCTCGACCCGGTGGCGCAGGTCCTCCCCGGCGATCTGGCCCTCCGCCTGATCCACCAGCACCGCGTCCTTGAGGCCGGTGTCGATGAGATAGTTCTCCATCTCACGGTCGTCCTTCAGGTAGCGCAGCGACTCTCCGCGCTTGGCCCGGTAGAGCGGCGGCTGGGCAATGTAGAGATGGCCGCGCTCGATCAACTCCGGCATTTGCCGGAAGAAGAAGGTGAGCAGGAGCGTGCGGATGTGGCTGCCGTCCACATCGGCGTCGGTCATGATGATGATCTTGTGGTAGCGCAGCTTATCGATGTTGAACTCGTCGCGACCGATGCCGGTGCCGAGCGCCGTTATCAGAGTCCCGATCTCCTGCGACGACAGCATCTTGTCGAAGCGCGCCCGCTCGACATTCAGGATTTTGCCGCGCAGCGGCAGGATCGCCTGGTTCTTGCGGTCCCGCCCCTGCTTGGCCGAGCCGCCGGCCGAGTCGCCCTCGACGATGAAGAGCTCGGACTTCGCCGGATCGCGTTCCTGGCAGTCCGCCAGCTTGCCGGGCAGCGAGGAGATGTCGAGCGCGCCCTTGCGCCGGGTCAGCTCGCGCGCCTTGCGCGCCGCCTCGCGCGCGGCGGCCGCCTCGACCACCTTGCCGACGATGCGCCGGGCCTCCTGCGGGTGCTCCTCGAAGAACTGGCCGAGCCGCTCGTTGACCACCGACTCGACGATGGGACGGACCTCGGACGACACCAGCTTGTCCTTGGTCTGGCTGGAGAACTTCGGGTCGGGCACCTTCACGGACAGCACGCAGGTCAGGCCCTCGCGCGCGTCGTCGCCGGTAAGCTGCACCTTCTCTTTCTTCAGCAGGCCGGAGGAGGTGGCGTAGTTGTTGATCTGACGTGTGAGGGCGGCGCGAAAGCCGGCCAGGTGGGTGCCGCCATCCCGTTGCGGGATGTTGTTAGTGAAGCAGAGCACCGTCTCGTGATAGCTGTCGGTCCACTGCATGGCGACCTCGACCGTGAGGCCGTCGCGCTCGGCCGACATGACGACCGGCGGCTCGATGAGGGCCGTCTTGGTGCGATCGAGGTAGTTCACGAAGGCAACCAGTCCGCCCTCATAGTGCATCTCGATGGTCTTCGGTTCCGCGCTGCGCGCATCGGACAGCGCCAGACGCACGCCCGAATTGAGGAAGGCAAGCTCGCGCAGGCGGTGCTCCAGCGTCGCGAAGTCGAAGTCGGTCATGGTGAAGATCTTCGTCGACGGCATGAAGGTGATCTGCGTGCCGGAGCGGTCGCTGGCATCGCCCTGCACCGCCAGCGGTACCTCCGCGTCGCCGCCACGGAAGCGCATGAAGTGCTCTTTGCCGCCACGCCAGATGGTGAGCTCGAGCCACTCGCTGAGCGCGTTCACGACCGAGACACCGACGCCGTGCAGGCCGCCGGAGACCTTGTAGGAATTCTGGTCGAACTTACCGCCGGCGTGGAGCTGGGTCATGATGACCTCGGCCGCCGAGACGCCTTCCTCGGCGTGGATGTCGACGGGAATGCCGCGGCCGTTGTCGCAGACGGTGACCGAGCCGTCGCCGTTCAGCGTCACCGACACGGTGTCGCAGTAGCCCGCCAGCGCCTCGTCGATGGCGTTGTCGACCACTTCGTAGACCATGTGGTGCAGGCCGGAGCCGTCGTCGGTATCGCCGATGTACATGCCCGGGCGCTTGCGCACGGCATCCAGGCCGCGCAGCACCTTGATGGACTCCGCGCCGTAGTCGGCGTCCGCGGCGCGCTTGCGGCCGGGCCTGACCGGGGCGGCGGCGTCGGGGCTGGATTCAGTCGGCTTGTCGTGTTCGCTCATTCAGAAAACCTGATGTCGCTTGTTGTCCGGTTAAACTGCGGAAACGCTGCCCTAGAAAGGGCGCTCCCCCGCGTGCACGGTCCCGTCGCGGACCGTAAAGAACTGGGCCTGTCCCTCCAGGCCCTCGAAGTCGGTGGCGTCGGTGCCGGTAAGCCAGGCCTGGGCGCCGAGCCCGAGGATCTCTTCGTAGAGCGCCGCGCGCCGCGCCGTGTCGAGATGCGCCGCCACCTCGTCGAGCAGCAGCACCGGCGCCGCGACACGCTCCAGCGTCAGGAGGCGCGCGTGAGCCAGCAGGATGGCGATCAGCAGCGCCTTCTGCTCTCCCGTCGAGCAGAGCTCCGCAGCAATGCCCTTGGTGGCGTGGTGCACCAGCAGGTCCGAGCGGTGCGGCCCGAGGGCCGCTCCGCCGCTTTCGGCATCCTGGCGGCGGCTCTGGGCGAGGCCGTCGCGCAGGCGGTCCTCCGCAGCCAGCGCCGGGCCCTCCCGCAGCCAGGCCT
>DATCXZ010000158.1:0-3174 GCA_036570545.1 Kiloniellaceae bacterium | reverse complement strand
CGGCCGGCCTGGCGCGACTGGCGCGCGGCGGCGGAGAAGTTCAACGAGCAGGATTCGCGGCAGCGGCGCGGTGTCGGCATCGGCTGCGTGTGGTACGGCTGCGGCAACACCTCGATGTCCAATCCCTCGACCATAGCGGTGGCGCTCGACCGCAAGGGCAAGCTCACGCTCTACAACGGCGCCGTCGACATCGGGCAGGGCAGCAATACGGTGATGGCGCAGATCGCCGCCGATGCGCTGGGCCTGCCGGTGAACGTGATGCGGGTCGTGATGGGCGACACTGCGCTGACGGCCGACGCCGGCAAGACCTCCGCCTCGCGCCAGACCTTCATCTCGGGCAAGGCGGCGGAACTGGCCGGGCGCGACCTGCGCCGGCAGATCCTGCGCCTCGCCAACGCCGGCGAGGACGCGCGGCTGGAATTGAAAGAGGGGCGCGTGCTGGTGCGCGACCGCGTTGCGGTGCACGAGATCGACCTCGCCGGGCTGCAGCAGGACGCGCGCGGCGACGTGCTCTGCGGCAGCGGCACCTTCGACCCGCCAACGACAAAGCTCGACGCCAACGGCCAAGGCAGCCCCTATGCGACCTACGGCTTTGCCGCGCAGATCGCCGAGGTGGCGGTCGATCTCGACCTCGGCACGGTGAAGGTGCTGCGCATGGCCGCTGCCCACGACGTCGGCCGCGCGGTGAACCCGACGCTGGTGGAGGGCCAGATCCATGGCGGCATCGCCCAGGGCCTCGGCCTCGCGCTGATGGAAGAGTACCTGCCGGGTCGCACGGAGAACCTGCACGACTACCTGATCCCCACCTTCGGCGACATGCCGGAGATCACCTGCATCCTGGTCGAGGACCCCGAGCCGCTCGGCCCCTATGGCGCGAAAGGAGTCGGCGAGCACTCGCTGATCGGCACCGCGCCGGCGATCTTCGGCGGTATCGAGCAGGCGACCGGCGTGCGGCCGCGCGAGACGCCGGCCACGCCCGCCCGCCTGCTGGCATTGCTGCGAGAGCAGGTTGCGCGATGACGACGACGGAACCCGAGCCCGAGGAAGGGCGCCGCGCCGGTGACGGCATCGTCGTCTGCGACGCCTGCCCGGTGCTGTGCCGCATCCGCCCCGGCAAGACCGGCGCCTGCGGGCGCTACGGCAACGTCGAGTCTGCGCTGGTGCGCATGGACCCCTTCCTGCTGGCGCGCCAGGCGGCCGCGCAGTCGCAGGACATGGTGCCCTTCCTCGCCACCGAGGGCGGTGGTGCCGAGTGGGACGGGAGCCTGGTCCAGGGCGAGCAGGCGTTCGTCACCGGCATCGGCGCCGGCACCACCTATCCCGACTACAAGCCGGCGCCCTTCATCGTGTCGTCACAGGTCGAGGGCGTCGACATGGTCACCGTGGTGACAGAGGGCATCTTCAGCTACTGCGGCGTGAAGGTGAAGATCGACACCGACCGCCACCTCGGCCCCGAGCAGGCGGCGGTGCGCTGCGCGGGCGAGCAGGTCGGCCACGTGACCACCGCCGAGTACGGATCGCAGATGCTGGCGCTGGGCGGCGTGCGGCATCTCACCGGCGGCAGCAAGAAGGAAGGCAACGTCACCTGCCAGATGATGCTCGACCTCTGCAACAAGCAGGCGGTGGAGCTCGCCATCGACGGCGGCGCTGCGATCCAGGTTCAGGCCGGCAGGGCGCCGGTCATCAACGGCGTGACCGAGGAGCGCATGCGCGTCGGCTGCGGGTCGGCTACCATCGGCATTTTCGCCCGGCAGTGGATCGGCCACACAGATGAGGTGATCGTGGTGGACGATCACATCACCGGCGTGCTGACCGAGCACCAGGCGGGGAAATTCCTCGACATGCGGCCGAGCGGCATTCGGGTGCGTGGGCGCCGCTCCACGCCCGGCCGCTACTTCCAGGTCGCCGAGCCGGGCACCGGCTGGGGCGGCACCAACATCAGCGAGCCGCTCGATATCATCGAGAAGATCGACACCAAGGTCGCCTGGCCGGGCCTGCGCCTGCTCATGGTCAGCACCACCGGCGAGCATGCCGCCTGGTTCGAGCTCGACGCGGACCTGAAGCCGCGCGAGGCAGAGATACCGGCGGCGGTGCGGACGGTGGTCGAGCGCATCGGCGAGAACTGCGAGCCGGCGCTGGCCTCGGTGCTGTTCATGGCGGGCGCCGGCGGCAGCCTGCGCGCCGGGGCGACCGAGAACCCGGTGCGGCTCACCCGCTCGGTGAAGGACGCGCTTACCCGCGTCACCGCCGGCGGCGCGCCCTGCTATGTCTGGCCGGGCGGCGGGATCACCATCATGGTCGACGTGCTGGACATGCCGGACAGTGCTTTTGGTTATGTGCCGACGCCGGCCATCGTCGGGCCGATCGAGTTCACCATGCCGCACCAGGTCTATGCTGAATTGGGCGGGCACCTCGGCTCGGTGAAGCCGCTGGAGGCGGTGCTGAAGGAGCGCGGCACCGGCGAGCGCGTGCGCATGACGGAGTGGAAGGCAGCGAATCCCTGGCCGCTCTCCCCGATAAAGAAGGCGGGGTTCCGATGACGCCCTACAACACTCCTAGGCCCAGCCTGTTCCAACGCCTGCTGCCCGACGGCCGCCTGCACCTGCAGGAAGGGCCGATCGACCTCGTCATCGAGGGCTTCGGCGCGGACAAAGAGGTACGGCGCGCCTATGCGGCGGCGGTCTGCTTCGAGGACGTTCTGCCGGGGTTGGTTGCCGAACTGCCGGCGCTGAAGCAGCCGGTGGCGGAAGACTCGCCCGTGGTGCAGGGTCCGGTGGCGCGGCGCATGGTGGCTGCGTGCCGGCCGCATCGGTTGCAGTTCGTGACGCCGATGGCGGCGGTGGCGGGTGCCGTGGCGGATCACCTGCTGGCGGCGATGACCGCGGCGGCCGACCTCAAGCGCGCCTACGTGAACGACGGGGGCGACATCGCGCTGCACCTTGCGCTTGGCGAAAGCCTGGCCTGCGGCATGGTGGCGGAGATTCCTGACCCAAGACTGAACGGGCGCGCCGTCATCGCGGCGGAGACGCCGATCCGCGGCATCGCCACCTCCGGCCGCGCCACGCTGGGCCAGGGCGGGCGCAGCTTCTCGCTGGGCATCGCCGACGCGGTGACCGTTTTCGCACACTCGGCCGCCGCGGCCGACGTGGCGGCGACGCTGATCGCCAACGCGGT
>DATCXZ010000157.1:0-5111 GCA_036570545.1 Kiloniellaceae bacterium | reverse complement strand
GAGTCGCGGTGGGGCCGGCCGAGGCGTAAATCGCAGCGATCCCTTCTCTTTCGCCGGGCCAAAGGGCCGAAGCGGCTTCGAGAAACCCAATCGCGAACACTCTGACGAGTCCAGCAGGCCCACTTCTGCAACCGATTTTCTCTAACCGGACAGCAGTGGGCTTGTCCCGGCAATCCATGCGCGCAGCAAATTCTTGACCCCTCTGGAGAGGGTCGGTGCCACGGCGAAATGGGCCCTCGGGACAAGCCCGAGGGCGACAACTGGAGTGGTCGGTTGCGCTGGTGCGATGGCCGCAAGCGATGTGTGAATGCCGCAGGGACAGGTTCCGGGACGACAGCGGTGAGTGTGGCGAGCCGAGCCACCCCAGCCGCCGGCAAAGGCGCTGCCGCGGTCCGGGCGAAAAAGCCCTGCGGCCGGCCCGGGGCCGCTTGACACCCAGGGGGTGGTGGAGTACATCACCGCGTCCCGGATACGGGGGTGTAGCTCAGTTGGTTAGAGCGCCGGCCTGTCACGCCGGAGGCCGCGGGTTCAAGTCCCGTCACTCCCGCCATTCGCCCCGATCCGGCCTTTTCCTTCCTCACATTCCAGCCCAGCCGGTGGCCTTTGCGGCGCGCCGGTCCAGCACCCCGGTCCAGCGCCCTGGGTCGGCACTTCATTGGTTTGCCCGGCGGACCGCGAATCTACCGCTGCGGGAACCCGGCCGGGCCTGGCGGCGGGGAGGGCGCCGTGGCCGGGATTGGCCTTTTCCGCGAATCCCTTCCACCCTATATTCCGCACGAGAGCGTTTCCCCGCGGCCTTGCAGCGATGATTGACCTTGCATTGCACAAGGCCATGCGGCAGTAAACGCACGCTGGTCCGGTGTTCTCGGAAAGCCTGCTTTTGCCGGACTGAACAACACGCCACCAAGGCGGGTTAGGAGAGTAATAGCATGGACGCCATGCTGGCCGAGTATCTGCCGATTCTCATCTTCATCGGCATCGCAGTCGGGCTTGCGGTGGTCATTGTCGCCGCCTCCTACGTCATTGCCCGCCAGCGTCCGGACTCCGAGAAAGTCTCCGCCTACGAATGCGGCTTCGAGGCCTTCGACGACGCGCGCAGCCAGTTCGACGTGCGCTTCTACCTGGTCGCCATCCTGTTCATCATCTTCGACCTGGAGGTCGCCTTCCTGTTCCCCTGGGCGGTGGCCCTGGGCGACATCGGCATGATCGGCTTCTGGTCGATGATGATCTTCCTCGGGATCCTCACCGTGGGCTTTGTGTACGAGTGGAAGAAGGGAGCGCTGGAATGGGAGTAGGCAACCTCGAGAAGCCTCTCGCCCCCCTCCCGCCGGGCACGCAGCAGGACGCGGCCCTGGCCCGCGTCGCGCAGGAAGTGTCCGACAAGGGCTTCGTGCTGGCGCAGATGGACAAGCTGGCCGCCTGGGCGCAGTCCGGCTCGCTGTGGCCGATGACCTTCGGCCTCGCATGCTGCGCGGTGGAGATGATGCAGACGGCGGCCAGCCGCTACGACCTCGACCGCTTCGGCATCGTGTTCCGGCCGAGCCCGCGGCAGTCCGACGTGATGATCGTCGCCGGCACGCTGACCAACAAGATGGCGCCCGCGCTGCGCAAGGTCTACGACCAGATGGCGGAGCCGCGCTGGGTGATCTCCATGGGCTCCTGCGCCAACGGCGGCGGCTACTATCACTATTCCTATGCGGTGGTGCGCGGCTGCGACCGCATCGTCCCGGTCGACATCTATGTGCCGGGCTGCCCGCCGACCGCTGAAGCGCTGCTCTACGGAATCTTGCAGCTTCAGAAGAAGATCAAGCGGAGCGCGACCCTTGTGCGGTGACGGGTTGCAGGGCGTGCCGCAGGGATTTGGCGTCTCTCACAAACTGGCGAAAGCTCGATGAACGAAGCGCTGCGCGACCTCGGCGAATATCTCGAGGCGACCATCGGCGGCGACGTGCTGGCGGTCGAGATCGCCCACGACCAGCTCAACCTGATCGTCGCGCGCAGCGCGGTGGCGAAGGTGCTGACGCTGCTGCGCGACGACCAGAACTGCCAGTTCAAGCAGCTCGTCGAGCTGACCGCCGTCGACCGGCCGGACCAGGCCGAGCGCTTCGAGGTGGTCTACAACCTGCTGTCCCTGAAGCTGAACCAGCGCGTCCGCGTGAAGCTGGCGACCGACGAGGACACGCCGGTCGATTCGGTCTGGAAGGTGTTCTCCGCCGCCATCTGGCTGGAGCGCGAGGTGTGGGACATGTTCGGCATCTTCTTCGCGAACCATCCCGATCTGCGCCGCATCCTCACCGACTATGGCTTCGAGGGCCATCCCCTGCGCAAGGACTTCCCGCTGACCGGCTTCAAGGAAGTGCGCTACGACGAGGAGCAGAAGCGGGTCGTCTACGAGGCGGTGAACCTGCCCCAGGAGTTCCGCCGCTTCGACTTCATGAGCCCCTGGGAGGGCATGCTGCATCTGCCAGGCGACGAAAAGGCGCCGGCGCCGCAGTCCGACGAAGGGAAGGCCTGATGCCCGAAGTCCAGATCAAGCCGCTGACGCTCAACTTCGGGCCGCAGCATCCGGCCGCGCATGGCGTGCTGCGCCTGGTGCTGGAGATGGACGGCGAGGTGATCGAGCGCGCCGACCCGCACATCGGCCTGCTGCATCGCGGCACCGAGAAGCTCATCGAGTACAAGACCTACCTGCAGGCGGTGCCCTACTTCGACCGCCTCGACTACGTGGCGCCGATGAGCCAGGAGCATGCCTTCGCCCTGGCCACCGAGCGGCTGCTGGGCATCGAGGCGCCGCTGCGCGGGCAATACATCCGCGTGCTCTTCGCCGAGATCAGCCGCATCCTCAACCACCTGCTGAACGTCACCACCTTCGCGCTCGACGTCGGCGCCATGACGCCGCTGCTGTGGGGCTTCGAAGAGCGCGAGAAGCTGATGGAGTTCTACGAGCGGGTCAGCGGATCGCGCATGCACGCGGCCTACTTCCGGCCCGGCGGTGTGCACCAGGACCTGCCGGCCGGCCTCGTCGACGACATCCTGCGCTTCTGCGACACCTTCCCCAAGGTGATCGACGACATAGAGGTTCTGCTCACCGACAACCGCATCTTCCGCCAGCGCACTGTCGACATCGGCGTGGTGAGCGCGGAGGAGGCCAACGACTGGGGCTTCTCGGGGCCGATGCTGCGCGGCTCGGGCGTGCCGTGGGACCTGCGCAAGTCGCAGCCCTACGACTGCTACGACCAGCTCGAGTTCGACATCCCGATCGGCAAGAACGGCGACTGCTTCGACCGCTATCTCTGCCGCATCGAGGAGATGCGCCAGAGCCTGCGCATCATGCGCCAGTGCATCGAGAAGATGCCGGCCGGCCCGGTGCAGGTGGCGGATCACAAGATCTCGCCGCCGCGGCGCGCCGAGATGAAGCGCTCGATGGAAGCCCTGATTCACCACTTCAAGCTCTACACCGAGGGCTACCACGTCCCGCCGGGCGACACCTACACGGTGGTCGAGGCCCCCAAGGGCGAGTTCGGCGTCTACCTCGTCGCCGACGGCAGCAACCGGCCTTACCGCTGCAAGATCCGCGCGCCCGGCTTCTTCCACCTGGCGGCCATGGACTACATGTGCCGCGGCCACATGCTGGCGGACAGCGTCGCCATCCTGGGCTCCATGGACATCGTGTTCGGGGAAGTGGATCGATGAAGACCACCAGCTACCCGGCGCCGCAGCCCGAGGGCTTCTCCCTCACGGCCGCGAACCTGGCGCGGGCCGAGACGATCTGCGCGCGCTATCCCGAAGGCCGCAAGGCCAGCGCCACCATCGCGCTGCTCGACCTCGCGCAGCGCCAGAACGGCGGCTGGCTGTCGGGTGCGGCCATCGAGTACGTCGCCCAGTATCTCGAGGTCGCGCCGATCCGCGTCTACGAGGTGGTCTCGTTCTATTCCATGTTCAACACCAAGCCGGTGGGCAAGCACTTCATCCAGGTCTGCCGCACCACGCCCTGCTGGCTGCGCGGCTCCGACGGCATCACCGAGGCCTGCAAGAAGAAGCTCGGCGTCGGCCTGCGCGAGGTGACCGAAGACGGCCTGTTCTCGATCGTCGAGGTCGAGTGCCTCGGCGCCTGCGCCAACGCGCCGATGGTGCAGATCAACGACCACTACTACGAGGACCTGACGCCGGAGCGCATGGTCGAGATGATCGACGCGCTGCGCGCCGGCGAGGAGGTCAAGGTCGGCTCGCAGACCGGCCGGCTCGCCTCGGCGCCGGAGGGCGGCCCGCAGACCCTGCTCGACCTGCCCCAACGCCCCGCAGCGGGAGGGGACGACTAGATGCTACACGACAGGGATCGCATCTTCACCAACCTCTACGGCCAGGACGACTGGAGCCTGGCGGCGGCGCGGCGGCGCGGGGTGTGGGACAACACCAAGGCGCTGATCGAGCTCGGCCGCGATTCGATCATCCAGCAGATCAAGGACTCCGGCCTGCGCGGGCGCGGCGGCGCCGGTTTCCCGGCCGGCCTCAAGTGGTCGTTCATGCCGAAGGACCGCGGCAACCGCCCGGCCTACCTGGTGGTGAACGCCGACGAGTCGGAGCCGGGCTCCTGCAAGGACCGCGAGATCCTGCGCAACGATCCGCACCGCCTGCTGGAGGGCTGCCTCGTCGCCGGTTTCGCGATGGGCGCCACCGCCTGCTACATCTACATCCGCGGCGAGTACTTCCACGAGGGCTCGCAGGTTCAAAAGGCGATCGACGAAGCCTACGACGCCGGCCTCATCGGCAAGAACGCCTGTGGCAGCGGCTACGACTACGATATCTACCTGCACCGCGGCGCCGGCGCCTACATCTGCGGCGAGGAGACCGCGCTGCTGGAAAGCCTGGAAGGCAAGAAGGGCCAGCCGCGCCTGAAGCCGCCGTTCCCGGCCAATGTGGGTGTGTTCGGTTGCCCGACCACCGTCAACAATGTGGAGAGCATCGCCGTCGCGCCGACCATCCTGCGCCGGGGGGCGGCCTGGTTCGCCGGCATCGGTCGGCCCAACAATACGGGCACCAAGGTGTTCTGCATCTCAGGCCATGTGAACAATCCGTGCAATGTGGAAGAGGAGATGGGCATCCCCCTGAAG
>DATCXZ010000156.1:0-8106 GCA_036570545.1 Kiloniellaceae bacterium | reverse complement strand
CCGGCGGCAGCGAGCGCGCCGGCAGCGTCACCTTCACCTCCTTGCCGACCAGGCCCTGGCCGCGCGGCGCGAAGGTGACGTTGATGTCGTCGCGCTCGGCGATGGCGCGCACCGTCGCGGCGGTGGTCCGCCGGAACACGTCGAGCGGATTCTCGGGCTGATTCATGGTGCTAACCTCATGGGCGCAAGCTGCCGCGGCTTCCTGCTCAGGCGAGCCTGGCCTTCACGCCGGACTCCGGCAGCTCGCTGCCGAAGCAGCGCTGGTAGTACTCCGCCACGACCGGGCGCTCGATCTCGTCGCACTTGTTGAGGAAGGTAACGCGGAAGGCGAAGCCGATGTCGCCGAAAATGCGCGCGTTCTCGGCCCACGAGATCACCGTGCGCGGGCTCATCACCGTCGAGATGTCGCCGTTGATGAAGCCGCTGCGGGTGAGGTCGGCGAGCGCCACCATGGCGGAGATGGTCTCGCGGCCTTCGGCGTTGTCGTAGTCCGGCGACTTCGCCAGCACGATCTCGGTCTCCTCGTCGTGCGGCAGGTAGTTCAGCGTGGCGACGATGTTCCAGCGGTCCATCTGGCCCTGGTTGATCTGCTGGGTGCCGTGGTAGAGGCCGGTGGTGTCGCCGAGGCCGATGGTGTTGGTGGTGGAGAACAGGCGGAACGCCGGGTGTGGGCGGATGACGCGGTTCTGGTCGAGCAGCGTCAGCTTGCCCTCGACCTCCAGCACGCGCTGGATGACGAACATGACGTCCGGGCGGCCGGCGTCGTACTCGTCGAATACCAGCGCGGTCGGCCGCTGCAGCGCCCAGGGCAGCAGGCCCTCGCGGAACTCGGTCACCTGCTTGCCGTCCTTCAGCACGATGGCGTCCTTGCCGACCAGGTCGATGCGGCTGATGTGGCTGTCCAGGTTGACGCGGATGCACGGCCAGTTGAGGCGGGCGGAGACCTGCTCGATGTGGGTCGACTTGCCGGTGCCGTGATAGCCCTGGATCATGACGCGGCGGTTATGCGCGAAGCCGGCGAGGATCGCGAGCGTGGTGTCGCGGTCGAAGCGGTAGGTCTCGTCCACCTGCGGCACATAGTCGCTGGATCGGCTGAACGCCGGCACCTGCAGATCGCTGTCGATGCCGAAGGTCTGCCGCACCGACACTTCGATGTCGGGTCCGTCCGTCGGCATGTCGCCGCCGTTCATCGTGGGGTCTGCTGAAGCCATGAGAATAGGATTTCCGTCGTTCAGGTTGGGAAGGGGCCCGGCACCGAGCCTGTTGAACATCAGTCGAAGGCCGCCTTCAAGTCAGAATACGCCAGGTTAATGATTTTAAGGCGTTCTTCGGCCCGGTTGTCGCCCCCGGTGATGTCGGGGTGGAGCTGCTTCACGAGCGCCTTGTAACGGGCCTTCACCTCGGCCAGGCCGGCGGTCGGCGCCAGCTCGAGGATGCGCAGTGCCTTGGCTTGCCGGGAGTTGGGAGGAAAACGCCCTGCCTGCTGCTGCTGTTCCGCGGTCTCCTCGGCGAAGAAGCCGAAGCCGTCGCGGAACGGTCGGTCGCGGCGCTGACCGTTCGCCTTCCAGGCATGGAGCGGCCAACTCGGGCGCTGCCAGACCGCATCGCGCCGGCGGCTCTGCTCGATCGCGTCCTCGTCCATGCCCTTGAAGTAGTCCCAGGCCAGGTTGTACTCGCGCACATGCTCCAGGCAGAACCAGAAGTAGCTGGTGAGGTCGTCGCGCGAGCGCGGCGCCCGGTGCAGGCCCTCTGCCGCGCAGCCCGGCCGGTCGCAGCGGCGC
The DNA here is from genome assembly GCA_036570545.1 of Kiloniellaceae bacterium. Lineage (GTDB taxonomy): Bacteria > Pseudomonadota > Alphaproteobacteria > Kiloniellales > Kiloniellaceae > Pelagibius. Next base: position 6,325 of record DATCXZ010000156.1, on the reverse strand, counting down.
GCCTCGGTCTGCGGCGGCTCGGGGTGGCGGCGCGGGCCTTCCGTGAAGGGGTCGTTGGGGGAGCCGGACATCCGCCGATTATGTGGGATGGACTCACCCAGAGGCAAGGGATGCAGCCATTTTCCAGGACTCAGGCGGACCCGTCCGGCGGGCGCGCGGCGCGGTCCTTGCGCAGATCGCCGAGGTTCACCAGCACGGTGCCGCCGAGGATGAGGACGAGCCCGGTCAGGAGGGTCGGCGTCAGCGGCTCGGCGAGGAAGAGGGCGGAGGCGGCGACGCCGGTCACCGGCACCGCCAGCAGGCTCAGCGAGGTGGTGATGGCCGGCAGGGCGCGGGTGACGCTGACCACGGCCCAGAAGCAGAAGGCCGTCGCCAGCGGCCCGTTGTAGGCCAGCACCAGGGCCGTCGCGCCATCCCAGCGGATGCTGCCCCAGTCCTCGGTCAGCCAGGACAGGATCGCGAGCGGCGGCACCGCCAGCAGCATCTGCCACGGTGCGAGCTGCAGCGGCGAGGAATCCCACTTGTGGGCGCGAATGTGCAGGATGGCGACCGACCAGGCGAGCGCCGCCGCCAGCAGCATCCCGTTGCCGAGCAGCACCTGGGGATCGGCCCAGTCGAAGCCCAGCGGGTTGAACAGCACCGCGACCCCGGCAAAGCCGAGCGCGAGGCCGAGCAGCTTGAAGGCGGTCGGCCGCTCGCCGAGCAGAACGATGGCCGCCGGCGTCACCCATAGCGGCGTGGTATAGGCGAGCACTGCCGAGCGGCCGGCGCCGACGTGCAGCAGGGCGACGTTCACCAGCGCCAGGAAGGCCCCCATCTGCAGTGCGCCGACGCTGAGCACCACCGGCAGGTCGCGGCGGGTCGGCAGCTTCAGGCGGCCGAGCACGGCGAGCAGCGCAAAGAGGCTGAGGGCGCCGAGCACCATGCGCGCGGTGGCGAACCACACCGGCGGCATGGCCTCCACCCCGATCTTCATCACCGGCCAGTTGGCGCCCCAGAGAATTATCACCGCCGCCAGCAGCAGGCGGGCGACGGTGGGACTGAAGGCGCCGCCGGTGGATGGCTTGTCGGGCATTGGGGCCGGAATCCTATAAGGGGCGGCGTTGACAGTGTGCCGCGCGCGGCACACCTTCCGGGGCGGGAAGCACTGAATAGCGTCGAAGGAGCCGACAGTGGCCGTAGCAGAGACGATGGAGCACAAGCTGACCCAGGCACTTGCGCCGCAACGTCTTAAGATCGTTGATGATTCGGAAAAACACAAGGGCCATGCCGGCTACCGCGAAGGCGGCCAGACCCATTTCCGCGTCGAGGTGGTATCGGCCGCCTTCGCCGGGCAGAGCCGCGTTGCCCGCCAGCGCCGGGTCTACGAAGTCCTCGCCGCCGAGCTGGCCGGCGGCGTCCATGCTCTCCAGCTCACCACCCTGACCCCCGAGGAGGATCGCCGGGCTGGCTAAAGCGGGTCGCGGTCAGTCCTTGCCGGTGTAGAGGTCCGGCCAGGAGCGCTTCACGACCGGGCTGTCGGTGGCGAAGGCGTGGCAGGTCTCCAGCAGGCTGGGCCGCTCGCCGGGCTTGCGCTGAGCCGCCTTGGCGGCGCGCACCGGATAGAGCGTCTGGAAGGCGACGGTGGCCATGGCGATCAGCAGGTCGACCAGGTGGGTGCAGCCCTCGACGCCGCCCAGAGCCTTGCGCACCTGCAGGGTCCAGCCCAACTTGATCTCGGCGCCGATCATGCGCTTGAAGTTCGGCGTGACGTTGGGGCAGATCGTGAAGGGGCTGTAGTCGGTCACCGCCTCGATGTCGTGCACCTTGAAGTCCCCGTCGATGGTCAGGCGGATCGACATATCGTGCAGCGCTTCGCCCGGCGGAATCTCGCCGCGGTCCTGGTTGGCGAAGGGATAGGTCTTGGTGTCGACGATGCGCCCTTCGATGTCCCACAGGCCATCGGCGCGCTGGTAGCCCTGGAAATCGTAGGTCCGGTTGTGCAGGCAGGTTCGCTCGACGGGGGGCGACAGGGGCATCGGATGTGGTCCGCGGATGGTCAGACTGAGCCCGGACTATAGGGCGCCGCGCCCCGCGGTCAACCGAAGGCAGGCGCCTTCAGCCGGTGCCGTAGCCGGTGTCGAAGATGAAGGCTTCGCGCTGCTGAAGGTCTTCCTCGAGTTCCCGCTTGGCGGCGGCGTAGAGGTCGCGCAGCGAGACGATGCCGACCACGATGCCGTCGTCGACCACCGGGACGTGGCGGTAGCCCGAGCTGCGCATGCGCTCCAGCGCCAAAGACGCCCAGTCGTTGGGCCCCACCGTGTCCGGGTCCGGCGTCATTACTTCCTTCAGTTGCGTGGCGTCGGGGTCGAGGCCGCGCGCGATGACCCTGATCAGCAGGTCCCGCTCCGTGAAGATGCCCTGCAGGCGATTGCCCTCGCCGATGAGGACGGCACCGATGTGGCGCTCGGCCATGTTCTTCGCGGCGTCGCGGATCGTGGTGCTGGCAGGCAGCAGCTCGATCTTCTGCTGGTGGACAATGTCGGGCACAACCTTCCGGTGCATGCTTTCCTCCGGCTCGCAAGCGTTCCCCGCGGGACTGCCCGCAGGATACGTGGCTTCGGCCAAAAGACGCGACTGGTCTCTTGTTGCAACCAATTGTGCAAGGCTTGCGAATCGGGGTCAAGCAGGACACGGAGCCAAGCTGAGGCAAGTTTGGCACGCCAGCCGTAGAATCTCGGCTTACTCAACCGTGGGAGGCGCTCAAGAGGCCTGTCGCGGTGCCCTTTTCGGCATCGTCGGTGGCGCAGATGCGGATTGAAGTGATCTGGTTGCGCTTCCTGCCGAGGATCTCGAACTTGAAGCCGTGGAAGGTGAACACCTGGCTCACGTCGGGGATGCAGCGCGTCTCGTGCAGGATGAGGCCGGCGATGGTCGAGGCCTCTTCGTCCGGCAGGCGCCACTCGAAGCGCCGGTTGAGGTCGCGCAGCGTGACCTTGCCATCGACGATCAGCGAGCCGTCGCGCTGTAGCTGGACTCCCTCGATCTCGATGTCGTGCTCATCCGAAATATCGCCGACGATCTCCTCCAGGATGTCTTCGAGGGTGACGATGCCCAGCATCTCGCCGTACTCGTCGACGACGATGGCGAAGTGCTCGTGGCGGCTGCGGAACGCCTGGAGCTGCGACAGCAGATCGGTGGTGTCGGGGATGAACCAGGGCGGGGTGGCGATGGCGCGCACGTCCAGTTTGTCGAGTTCCCTGCCGTTCGCCGCCTGGACGGCGCGCAGCAGCGCCTTGACGTGGAGCACGCCGACGATGTTGTCGGGGTCGTCCTGCCACAGCGGCAGGCGGGTGAAGGGGCTGGCCAGCACCTCCTCGACGATCTTTGCCGCCGGCTGGTCGACATCGATCGCCAGCACGTCCTTGCGGTGGATCATGATCTCCTCGACCCAGACGTCGCCGAGATCGAGGATCGAGCGCAGCATGGCGCGCTCATGGCGCTCTTCCTCGCCCTCGCCCTGGTGCAGCTCGATAGCACCGCGGAGCTGCTCCTCGGTCGCCTCGGCGGTCAGCGCCTGGTGCACCTCCACGCCGAACAGCCGGAGCGTGGCGCGCACCGCAAACTGGATCACCAGCGAGACGGGCTTCAGAGCCGCCACCACGAAGCGCAGCACAGGGGCGACGGTGAGGGCGGCGCGGTCGGCGTTCTGCAGCGCGTAGGTCTTCGGCAGCACCTCGGAGAACACCAGCACCAGCACCGTCATCACGAGGGTGGCGTAGACCACGCCGGCTTCGCCGAAGATCGTGATGAGCAGGCTGGTGGCCAGCGCCGAGGCAAGAATGTTGACCAGGTTGTTGCCCAATAGCAGCGCGCCGATCAGGTGCTCGCGCTCGTGCCAGAGAAGGTTCACCAGCGCGGCGCGGCGGTTGCCGTCCTGCGCCAGGGTGTGCATGCGCGGGCGGGAGGCGGCGGTCATTGCCGTCTCCGATCCGGAGAAGAAGGCGGAAAACACCAGCAGCGCCAGGATGCCGGCGAGGGTGAGAGCTAGGTTGATGTCCATGATCTTCTATGCAGGTTGCTGAAAGGCGCCCGGCTGCTGCCAGACGCTCGGGGAAGGCAGGCCGGGGAAGGCAGGCCGGAGAAGGCAGGAAGTGGCCGCGTCAGCTCCCCAGCGTTGCGTGGCCGGCGACGGCGGCGCTGTCGTTCTCCCGTGCCAGTTGGTCGGCGTCGTTGAGCGCGCTGGTGAGCAGCGCGCGGACCTCGTCGAGATCGACCGTCGCATCGAGATAGGCCTCGCCGATGCCGCGCGCGAGCACGAAGGTGATGCGCCCGTCGCTCACCTTTTTGTCGCGGCTCATGTGGCCGATCAGGCGCTCCACGTCCCAGTGGCGCGGCGCGAGGTCGGCAAAGCCGGTCGGCAGGCCGACAGCGGCGAGATGGCGGCGCAGGCGATCGGCATCGTCGGGCGCGCAGTGGCCGCGCTGCACCGAGAGATCGAAGGCCATCACCATGCCCGCCGCGACCCCCTCGCCGTGCAGCAGCTCGTCGCCGTAGCCGGTCTCCGCCTCCAGCGCGTGGCCGAAGGTGTGGCCGAGATTGAGCAGCGCGCGCAGGCCGCTTTCCCGCTCGTCGGCGGCGACCACGGCCGCCTTGGCCCGACAGCTCTCCAGCACGGCGTGCTCGAGCGCGGCGTGATCGCCCTCGACGAGGTCGGCACCGTGCGCCTCCAGCCAGTGGAAGAAGCCGGCGTCGCGGATCAGGCCGTATTTCACCACCTCGGCATAGCCGGCCAGTATCTCGCGGCGCGGCAGGGTGGTGAGAATGGAAATATCCGCCAGCACCAGCCGCGGCTGATGGAAGGCGCCGATCAGGTTCTTGCCCTGCGGTGCGTTGATGCCGGTCTTGCCGCCGACCGAGCTGTCGACCTGGGCCAGCAGGCTGGTCGGGATCTGCACGAAGTCGAGGCCGCGCAGGGTGACAGCGGCGGCAAAGCCGGCGAGGTCGCCGATCACGCCGCCGCCCAGCGCCACCAGCGTTGTCGAGCGCTCGACCTTGCGATCGAGGAGCTGGCCGATCAGCCGACCGAGCTGGTCGAGGCTCTTCGAGCCATCGCCCGGCGGCACGACCAGGCTCTCGTGCCTCAGGCCGGCATCGTCGAGCCCGCGCTGCAAGCGGGCCAGGTGCAGTCCGGCGACGTTGCTGTCGGTCACCACGACGACGCGGTCGCTTCTCAGCACCGGTCGCATCAGCTTGCCCGCCTCGGCCAGGACGGTGGTGCCGATGACGATGTCGTAGCTGCGCTCGCCGAGCGCGACGCGGAGGGTCTGCGGGGTCTTCACTGGACGGCGCTCCGCAGACCGCCGGCGGGCTCCAGCGCATGAAAGCGGCCGAGGCCGTCGACCACGCGGGCGAGGGTCATCTCCGGCGGGCCATCGACGGAATCGACCACGACGTCGGCCTGGGCGTAGACGGGATGGCGCTCCTCGATCAGCCGGTTGAGGATCTCGTGCGGGTCGCCGCGCTTCAGCAACGGCCGGTTGTTGCGCCGGGAGGTGCGGCGCAGCAGCAGCTCGGCGTCGGCGCGCAGCCACACCGAGGTGGCGCGCTCGCGGATCAGCGTGCGGGTTTCCGGATCCATGAACGCGCCGCCGCCGGTCGCCAGCACCATCCTGGGCTGGGTCAGCAGGCGGGCAATGACGCGACGCTCGCCTTCGCGGAAGGCGGCCTCGCCATGGGCGACGAAAATATCCTCGATCGAGCAGCCTGCTGCCGCCTCGATCTCCTTGTCGGCGTCCACGAAGGGCAAGCCGAGCGCGCCCGCGAGCAAGCGGCCGATGCACGACTTGCCCGCGCCCATCAGTCCGACGAGGGCAATGGTCCGCGGCACCGCTGGAGAGTCCTCTCCGGCATCCGCTGCCTGCTGCCTTGCATCATCCACTAACGCTTGTCCGGTGATCGTTGCAACGTCGAAAGAGCCTAGGTAAACTGCCGCATTCACGCCAGATTCGGACCTTACCATCATCTCCACGGCGCAAGAAGACAGTATTGCCGGGCCTGGTGCCGCTCACCGGGCGGCGGAGCATGGCAGTGCTGCAGCGCCTGAACACGCCGATTTCCGTCGCAGGCGATAGCTTAATGAAAAAAACCCTCATTGCCCTCGTCGTTCTCGCCGGCTTGATTGTTTCCGGCGGCTTCTTCCTGCTGACCTGGAATATCCCGCCGCCCTCGGCGCCGGTCGAGAAGGTGCTGCCCGATGAGAGCTTCCCGCGCTAGCGCCGCCTTGCGCCTGTGCACCGCGCTGGCGCTGGCCGGCGGCCTTGCCCTGGCCGTCGCGCCCGGGCCG
>DATCXZ010000155.1:0-1601 GCA_036570545.1 Kiloniellaceae bacterium | reverse complement strand
GCTTCAGGACAGCAGCGACGTGGAGCTGCGCGCCGCCCTGCGCTATGCGCGGCGCCGCCGGCTCGGGCCGTTTCGACTGGAGAGCGGCCCCGACGACCGGGCAGAGCGGCGCGAGCGCGACCTCGCCGCCCTCGGTCGTCGCGGCTTCGACTACGAGACCGCGCGCCGGATCATCGACAGCGACGACCCGGCCGCGCTGGAAGCCGAGCTGGGTTCGGACTGATTTTGCCCGGCCTGCATCCGGCGGGCCGCGCGCCGCGTATATGGGGAAGAACCACTGCGAAAAGCATGCAGGCGCTCGCCTGCAATTGATTTGGTGCGGCGCAGCGTGCCGACGCATACTGGCCTTCGCGCTGCCGCCGGCAATGCGACGGAACCGCAGAAGAGGACGCGATGCGCAGGATTTTGAAGCTGATCACCCCCTTCGCCCTTACCGTGGCCCTGAGCGGCGGCGCCTACGCCATGGGCGGCGGCAGCGACGACGGCGGCGCAGCAAAGGCCGATCCCAACTACGCCGCTGCCCGCCAGCTCGTCGAGGACGGCAAGTATGCCGAAGCCATCCCGCTGCTGGAGCAGGTGGTGGCCAAGGACGCCAAGAACGCCGACGCGCTGAACTACCTCGGCTACAGCAACCGCCAGCTCGGCAACAACGATGCCGCCCTCGCCCACTACCAGGCCGCGCTGGCGGTGGAGCCGGACCACCGCGGGGCCAACGAATACCTGGGCGAGCTCTACCTCACCCTCGGCGACCTGCCGAAGGCGGAGGAGCGCCTGGACGTGCTCGACGGTGCCTGCTTTTTCGGCTGCGAGGAATACTCCGAGCTGAAGAACGCCATCGCCGCCTACAAGGCCAAGGCGGGCAGCTAGCCCCTACTCCGCCGCCCGCACCGGCGCCGCGGCTGCCGGCGGCAGGTCGAGGGCGCTCTGCACCACATGGACCTCGAGCTGCTGGGAGCGCCCGCGCAGGTCGATCTGATGGCGCGGGAAGGCGGCGAGATCGATCCCGGCATGACCCGCCAGGGGCGCCGAGACGATAAGCTGCGCGCCGAACTCCTTGGTCATCGCCTCCAGTCGGCTGGCTGTGTTCACGGCATCGCCGATGGCGGTGAGCGAAGTCGCCCGGCCGTAGCCCATCTCGCCGACGATGACGGCACCACTGTGCAGGCCGATGCCGATGCGCAGCGGCTCCGGCAGGTCGTGCGCCAGGCTGCGGTTCAGCTCGTCGAGCGACTGCGCCATGCGGCGCGCCGCTTCGAGGGCGTTGCGGCTGCCCTGCTCGATGCCCTGCTCGATGCCGAACAGCGCCATCACGCCGTCGCCGATGAACTTGTCGATGCGCCCTCCGGCCTGCTCGACGGCAGTGCCCATGGCAGTGAAGTAGCGGTTCAGCACGAAGACGACGTCGTAGGGCAGGCGGTCCTCCGACAAGGTGGTGAAGCCGCGCAGATCCGCAAAGAGGATGGCGATGTGGCGCTCGTCGCCCTGAAGGTAGCCGGGCCGCGGCCGCGCCAGGGCGGGGCCAGCGGTGGCCGGCAGCAGCGGCGTGACCTCGCAGTCGGCGACGACCTCCGTCTGGCAGGCCAGGCGCACGTTGGGCGGGG
>DATCXZ010000154.1:0-6193 GCA_036570545.1 Kiloniellaceae bacterium | reverse complement strand
ATCACCGGCGCAGCCGGCGGACGCGCCCGCCAGGCGGCGCTTTGCAGCTCGGCGAGGCACCGGCGCCGCTCGGCCGGACCGATGCAGCCGAGATCCTGCAGGATGCGCGGCCAGGCCTCAGTGACGATGCGCAGGAAGTCGAGGGTGATCTGCCAATGCTCGGCATAGTCCTCCGGCACCAGGTTCTGGAGATCGCCGAAGTCGAGCCCTTCGGTTTCCACCTGGTCGATCAGGCGCGCCAGCTCCGCGGCGAGGCGGATCGCGTGGTCCTCTCCGATGGGCGGGCTGGCGAGCTCGGCAACCCTCGATCGGCTGTGGGCGACGATGCAGGAGGCCAGCAGCAACTGGCGCTGCACCCCGGAGAGCGCCGGCGGCAGCTCGGCCTCGCCCTCTCCGGCGAAGGAGGGCGCCTCGAACAGCAGCTCCTCCGCATCGAGGTCGCCGAGCGGCATGAGGCGTGGCAGCAACAGCGGCGCGCCGGCGGAAGCGCGCAGGAAGGCCGCCTGTAGCGACCGGCAGGCACGCCGCGTCGGCAGCAGCACCGTGGCCGCGGCGAGCGTCTCGGGGCTGCCGGCGTGCCGCCGCAGCAGCCCGGTCGCGAGGGCATCGACGAAAGACTGCCCGGCAGGAATGGTGAAGACGGCCGGTGCAGCGGACATCCCACGCTACCTCTGGCCCGAAGACCCGGCGAGGTGATGCAACGCGTCCTCCACGGCGCTCAGCTCGGCCGGCGTGCCGACGTGATACCACTCGCCATCGTGGCGCAGGCCCCAGAGGCGGCCATCCTCCTGCGCCTTGTCGTAGAGTCGGTTCAAGGAGAAGGGCCCCTCGGGCGCGCCCTCAAAGAGGCGCGGATGGAGGATCTGGATGCCGGCGTGGATGAAGGGCGCGATCTGCCGCTCCTGCCGGCGGCGCAGACGGCCGACGGAGTCCATCAGGTAATCCCCGATGCCCTCGTAGCCGAAGGCGCTGCAGGTCGGGTGCAGCAGCAGCAGCGCGTCCATATCCTCGTCGTTCCAGGCGGCGGCCAGGCGCTGCAGCGCCGGCGTCAGGCCGTCGAGCCAGCAGACGTCGCCGTTGAGGACGAAGAAGGGGTCGGGGCCGAGCTGCGGCAGCGCCTTCGTCACCCCGCCGCCGGTCTCCAGAAGCTCGCGCTCGGGCGAGAAGACGATCTGCGGCCGCTCGCGATACTCCAGGTGCGCCTCGATCATCTCGCCGAGGTAGTGCAGGTTCACCACCACCTTGCCGATGCAGTGATCCTGCAGGCGGTCGAGGATGGTGTCGAGCATCGCCTCGCCGCGTACCTGCACCAGCGGCTTCGGCAGCCTGTCGGTAAGCGGTCGCATGCGCTGGCCAAGGCCGGCGGCGAGCACCATGGCGGTGGTGGGGCCGCTGCTCATGCCCGTGTCTCCTCGCTCTCCGCGGGCGGTGGCGGCGCACTGCGCAGCTCCGCCGGCACCGCTTGGTCGAACCACGTCTTCACCGGCGCGAGCGCGGCATGGCGCAGGTCGCCCTCCAGCAGACGCCAGACGCGGGAGATATGCTGCAGGTAGCCGTGCTTGCCGTCGCGCCGCGACAGCCGCGTGAAAATGCCGATGATCTTGGCGTTGCGTTGCGCGCCGAGGGCGGCATAGGAGGCGGCGAAGGCGCTACGGTCGATCAGCGGGCGCAGGGCGTCCTGGTAGCGCGCCAGCATCTCCGTCACCACCTCCGGCGAGACGTCGCGGCGGGCATCCTCCAGCAGCGAGACCAGGTCGTAGCTGATCGGTCCGATGACGGCATCCTGAAAGTCGAGCAGGCCGCAGCGGGCGATCCCGGAGCGACCGGCGACGACCATCAGGTTGTCGACGTGAAAGTCGCGCAGCACCAGCTTGTGCGGAACCGACAGCATGGCCGGCAGGACCTCCCGCCAGGCCGCCAGATACGACGCGCGCTGTGCCGGTAGCGTTTCCCGCCCGGTGACCGCCGGGAGGTACCAGTCGACCAGCAGCGCCACCTCGGCCAGCAGGCGATCGGCATCGTAGGACAGCAGGCCGGCATCTTCGCCGCCCCAACGCTGGTGCAGGGCTATGAGGGTATCCGTGGCGAGCCGATAAAGCTCGGCCTCGTCGGCACCGTCCTTCAGCGCGCGGGTGAAGGTGCGATCGCCGAAGTCCTCCAGCAGCAGAAACCCGGCTTCGGCGTCCATCGCCAGCGGGCGCGGCGCGCTGAGGTCGATGTCGAGCAGGCACTCCGCAATGTGGTGGAAGATCCGCGCGTTCTCCTGCGGCGGCGGCGCGTCCATCAGCACCGCGCGCTCGCTGCCGCGGCTGAGGCGGTCGTAGCGCCGGAACGAGGCGTCCGCCGCCAGCACACGGCGCTCGGCATCGCCCCAGCCGGCACTCTCGAGGAAGCGTCGGCAGAGCGCCTCTCGCGCCGCGCTCAAGGCCGCAGCTCCGCCAGGCGCTCGGGCCAGTCGCCGCCGCCCTCGAGCCGCGCGCGACGCCCGCCCGCGGCATCGAAACTCAGGGTCAAGCGGAGCGCGTCGGGCGGCAGCAGGGTGCCGAGACGCTCCGGCCACTCGACGAGGGCGATGCCGCCGGCCAGGGCCTCCGAGAAGCCGAGCTCCTCGACTTCGGCAGCGCTGTCGAGGCGGTAGAGATCGAAGTGCCAGACCGGCGCCGGGCGGCGCTCGTAGATCTGCACGAGCGTGAAGGTCGGGCTCGGCACCTCCTCGGCGGCGGCGCCCGCAGGGCCGGGCAGCGCACGAATAAGGGCGCGGGCGAGCGCTGTCTTGCCGGCACCGAGGTCGCCGAAAAGCGCGACCACGTCGCCCGCGCGCAGCAGGGGCGCCAGCACCTGGGCGAGACTCTCGGTAGCCGGCAAATCGGCCAAGGGGAGGTCGAGGGGCAGGTCGGGCGGCGCGGCGGAGGCGGGAGCCATTTGAGTCGCGGTCATCATCTTGGAGGCCTGTTTTAGCGGTCGGACCCCAAGCCAGCAACCGTCCTGCAGCGGCGCTCCGGCACGACTTGTCAGGCTCCCCTACCGTCGCCATGTTAGGGCATCCTGGCCGGCCGCGACCGCCCGGGATTCATGGACCAAAGCGCAGCCGATCACGGGAGAAGTTGCTTGGCGGAGAAGTCCCTCACCACTGATGTCGCCATCGTAGGCGCCGGGCCGGTCGGCCTTTTCGCGGTCTTCGAGTGCGGCATGCTGAAGCTCCGCTGCCACGTGATCGACACCCTGGAGATGATCGGCGGCCAGTGCGCGGCGCTCTACCCGGAAAAGCCGATCTACGACATCCCCGGCTACCCGCGCATCCAGGCGCAGGACCTGGTCGACCGCCTCGCCGAGCAGGCGGAGCCGTTTCAGCCGGTCTATCATCTCGGCCAGCAGGTCACCGGCCTCGCCCGCCGATCCGACGGCGGCTGGCGCCTGACTACTTCAAAGGGCACCGTGATCGACGCGACAGCGGTGGTGATCGCCGCCGGCAGCGGGGCCTTCGGGCCGAACCGGCCGCCGCTGACCGGCATCGAGGACTACGAGGGAACCGCCGTGCACTACCTGGTGCAGCGGCGCGAGAATTTTCGCGGCCAGCGCATCGTCATAGCCGGCGGCGGCGACTCCGCCGTCGACTGGGCGAACTCACTCGCCGAGCTGGCCGAGACGATCTACGTGGTGCACCGGCGGGCAAAGTTTCGTGCCGCTCCCGAGAGCATCGACCGGCTCCACCGCCTCGCCGAGACGGGCAAGGTGGAGCTGGTGATCCCCTACCAGCTCGCCGGACTGGAAGGCGACGGGCGGCAGCTCAGCGGCGTGGTGGTGGCCGACCTGGAAGGCCGCACCAGGACCCTGCCGGCGGAAAGCCTGCTGCCGTTCTTCGGACTCTCCATGAATCTCGGTCCCATTGCCGACTGGGGCCTGCAACTCGACCACCACCACATCGCAGTGAACCCGGCCACCAGCGAGACCAACCATGCCGGCATCTTCGCGATCGGCGACATCGCGCACTACCAGGGCAAGCTGAAGCTGATCCTCACCGGTTTCTCGGAGGCCGCGCTCGCGGCCCACACCATCCGCCCGCTGGTCTATCCGGACGAGGCGCTGCACTGGGAGTATTCCACCACCCGGGGCGTGCCCGCCGGCTAAGTCCTACTCGGTGTAAGGCTATTCGGCGACGTCGCGGTCGATGGCCGCGTGGTCGTGCTCGAGAGGCACCGGGCCGAGCGGTACGTGGCAGATGACCCGGGTACCACCGCCTACCCGCGAGTCCAGTTCGACGCGGCCGCCGTGCAGCTCGATCAGGCTCTTCACCAGCGACAGGCCCAGGCCCGCGCCGCTGTGGCGCATCTCCAGCGAGCCGCGCTCGAACTTGCCGAACACGCGATCGCGATCGGTCTCGGGAATGCCGATGCCGGTGTCCGCCACCTCGAGCAGCATCTCGCCCTCGGCACGGCGAGCGGAGAGCGTCACCACGCCGCCCTCGCGGGTGAACTTCAGCGCGTTGGACAGCAGGTTGAACAGCGCCTGACGCAGGCGGCGGCCGTCAGCCATCAGTTCGCCGGCATTGTCGTCGCACGCGAGGCTCAGATCGATGCTGCGGCTGTGGGCGCGCTCGCGCCCCAGGGTATAGATCGACTCCAGCAGCGCGTGCACATTAGTCGGCTGCAGATCGAGCTGGAGATAGCCGGCCTCGATGGAAGCAAGATCGAGAATGTCGTTAATGAGCGCGATGAGCTGCTGTGACGACTGCACGATGGCATGGCTGTATTCGAGCTGGCGCTCGTTGAGCTGGCCGAAGAACTGGTTCTCCAGCACCTCGGCGAAGCCGATGATGGCGTTGAGCGGCGTGCGCAGCTCGTAAGAGATGTTGGCGATGAATTCCGACTTCAGGCGGTCGGCGGTCTCCAGCGCCTCGTTGCGCTCGATGAGCGCGCGCTCGACGCGCAGAGTGTCGGTCACATCGACGTAGCTGAACAGCACGCCGCCATCGGGCAGCGGCACCTGGGCCCAGTCGATCGCCGTGCCGTCGGTGCGTTCGTTGCGACCGCTGCGCGTGTCAGGGTCGGTGGTGCGCGCCGCCATGCGTTCAGCGAGCACCGGCCAGTCCTTGTCGGAGACGTTGAACAGCGGGCGCACTCGCGGCAGCACCTCGCGCACATGCGGCTCGCCGCGCAGGAAGTCCGGATCGAGCCCCCAGATTCTGCAAAGGCCGGGATTGAACAGCTTCATGCGGCCATCGGCGCCAAAAACGGCAACGCCCTCGTAGAGGTTGTCGATGGTCTCGCGCTGCACCTCGGTCAAGGTGTTGTAGCTGCGCTCCAGCGCCAGGCGGTCGGTGACGTCCTCGTAGGACAGCAGGATGCCGCCGAAGGGATGCGGCGTGACCACCATGCGCAGCGTGCTGCCGTCCGGCAGGTGCACCAGCTCTTCCTCCTGGGCGATGAGGGTCACGTACTTTTGCAACACCTCCCGCTTGTAGGCGGGGAAGTTCGGATACTCCGGGAAGCGGCGCCGCTCGCGCAGCGCCTCCAGCACGTCGCCGAGATGCGGCTTGCCTTGCAGGAAGCTTTCGTCGAGCTCCCAGAGGCGCGCATAGGCGGTGTTGAAGAACATCAGGTGCAGGTCGCGGCCGTAGATGGCAATGGCTGTGGAGAGATTCTCCAGCATCTCCGACTGCACGCGGATGTGGCGGCCGAGCTCGGCCTGCACTTCCTCGAGCTGCGTGTGATCGAAGGCAAGACCGAGACTGGCCTGGCGGCCGAACGGCAGCTCGACGATCTCCAGCAGGTGGCGCGCGCCGCCCATCACCACGTGGTGGGTCTCGCTCGAGGCCTTGCCGGCGTCGCGCGCCTGCGCAGCAAGGGCTTGCGCCTGGCTGGCCTTGGCGCGGCCGAGCAACTCGATGCTCTCACGCCGCACCGTCTCGACGTCGCTGCCGACCGCTTCCGCATAGAAGCGGTTGCAGTCGGTCAGGCGTCCGTCGGCGTCGCGGAGCCAGAGCGCGATCGGCAGCCCGTCGAGAGCGGCCCGCAGTTGCTTGACCTCCGCCTTGAGCGCCGCCTGCTGCCGAGCCGGTTCCGACCTGTCCTCAAGCCACAGCGTGGCGCCTGCGCCCGGCGCGGCGCAGCGGCCGTGCAGGGCGAGCAGGCGACTGCCGTCGGCCAGGCGCGCATCGAGGTCGAAGGCTGTCCCCGCGCTCTCCAGTGCCTCC
>DATCXZ010000153.1:0-11119 GCA_036570545.1 Kiloniellaceae bacterium | reverse complement strand
TGACCATCCTGCGCCAGGCGCTGGAGAACGGCTTCTTCGAGAAGTTCGTCGGCGGTGACGGCATGAAGACCGATGCCCTGATCGACGCGCTGGGTGCCGACAACCTCGAGGGCTTCACGACCTCGGCGCCGGTCGGTGCCGACTCGGCCGGACTCGAGGTCTTCAACAAGCTCTACCAGGAAGCCGGTGGCGACGAGAGTGCGGTCTATGCGACGACCTCCTACGACGCGGCCTTCCTGCTGGCGCTGGCCATCGAGAAGGCTGGCGCGGCCGACCGCTCGAAGATCTCCGAGGCGCTGCGCGAGGTGGCCTCGGCGCCGGGCGAGGTCATCCTGCCGGGCGAGTGGGAGAAGGCGCGCGAGCTGATCGCCGAGGGCAAGGACATCGACTACCAGGGCGCTGCCGGCGACCACGAGTTCGATGAGAACGGCGACGTGCCGGGCGTCTACGGCCTGTTCGGGGTCGAGGGCGATACCCTGAAGCTGGTTTCCGCCATCGAGTAGGCCCTTATCGCGTCTTGCAGGTGCCGCGCGGCGGCGGGAGCGCTCAGCTTCCGCCGCCGCCGGCCTTTTCGGCTGCCGCAATCTCGTGGTGGCGCGCCGGGTCCTCCGGCAGCAGGCCCTCCGGCCGGAAACGCAGCACGAGCTGCAGCATGAGCCCGATCAGGAACATGCGGACGTATTTGGCCTGAATCGCCAGCTCGGTCGGCAGCAGGTCGGCCAGCATCTCGGTCATCGACCAGATGATCCACACCACGGCAGCGCCGAGGATGGCGCCGCGGTTGTTCCCCGAGCCGCCGAGAATCAACATGATCCAGATGAGGAAGGTGGCGATCATCGGATCGATGGCTTCCGGCGTGATCGAGCGGTTGAAGTGGGCGAGAAGAGCGCCGCCGAGGCCCATCAGGCAGGCGCCGAAAACGAAGGCCTCCAGGCGGCGGAAGGCGATGTCCTTGCCGAGCGCGGCGGCCGCCGTCTCGTTGTCGCGGATGGCCCGCATCATGCGGCCCCAGGGCGAACGGAACTGGTGCTCGACCAGCAGGTAGGCGACGGCGAGGCAGGCCAGCACCAGGCCCAGATAGGCGAGCTGGGAGTAGAGATAGGGCAGGTCGCCGAACGGCCGCGGCAGGCCGGTGAGGCCGCGCGCCGAGTTGGTCAGCCACTCCTCGGAACGCGCGACCAGGCGGATGATCTCGGCCACGCCGATGGTGGCGATGGCGAGGTAGTCGGAGCGCAGGCGCAGCGTGATCTTGCCGATCGGCCAGGCGATGAGGCCGGCGACCACCATGGCACCGAGCCAGCCTGCCGCCACCGGCAGCTCGAAGCCGCCGAGGCGCCCCTCCGCCCAGGGGCCGGTGAGAATGGCCGAGGTGTAGGCGCCGACGGCGAAGAAACCGGCGACGCCGGCGTTGAACAGGCCGGTCAGGCCCCACTGGATATTGAGGCCGAGCGCCAGGATGGCGAAGATGCCGATGAAGATCGCCATGAACACCGCGTAGTTCAGCAGGCCGAGCCATTCCATCGCGCGGACTCCTTCAACGGCCGGCCTCTCGCCTCGCCCTTCGAGACGCGCTCTGGCGAGCGCTCCTCAGGGTGAGGCGAGAGGGAATCGAGATCGACCTCATGCTGAGGAGCGAGCGGTAGCGAGCGTCTCGAAGCACGAGGTCGATCATTACAACACCTTGCCGCGCAGCAGGCCGGTCGGCCTGACAGCCAGCATGACCAGCAGCACAGCGAAGGCGAGGGCTGACTTGTACTCCGACGGTAGGATCAGCACGGAGCATTCCTCGGCGATGCCGATGATCATGCCGCCCAGCACGGCACCTTCGACGCGGCCGACGCCGCCGAGAATGGTGGCGGCGAACATCGGCAGCAGCATGTACCAGCCCATCAGCGACTTCAGCTCGGTATTGATGCCGAGGAAGAAGCCGGCGGCGGCTGAGAGCACGCCAATGATGGTCCAGGTGAGAATGGTGGTAAGCCGGGTGTCGATGCCGGAAAGCTGCGCGAGATCCGGGTTGTCGGACATCGCGCGCATCGCCTTGCCCCAGCGCGTGTAGGTGAGGAAGAGCTGCAGCGCGATGACCAGGCCTGCGGTGGCGACGAGCGTCCAGATCTCGCGGTCCTTCAAGCGGATGCCGAGGTAGCTCTCCGGACGCGAGATGCCGCCGACGTAGCTCTGCGAGTCGACGCCCCAGACCACCTGCACCACGGCGCGCAGCATGAGGGCGACGCCGAGCGAGGCGATCACGGTGAGGATGGCGCTGCGCCGGCGCAGGTGCTCGTAGAACAGCCAGTGCACGCCCACCGCGATGCCGGCTGTGGCCGCCATGGCAAAGGGCAGCGCCAGCCAGGGATCGAGGCCGAGCACGGTGACCAGCGCCAGCACCAGGAAGGCGCCGAGGGTGGCCAGGTCGCCGTGCGCCAGATGGGCAAAGCGCAGCACGCCGAACACCAGGGTGATTCCGATGGCGCCGAGCGCGTAGATCGAGCCGAGCACGATGCCCGGCACCAGGTAGAAATTGATGAAGTCCACGAGTGGCATCGCCGTCAGCCGCTTCCCTCAGCCGCCAAGGAACATCTGGGCGATCTCGCGGTCGGCGAGGAGCCCTTGCCCGGTGCCCTCGGCGCGGTTGCGTCCGGAGGCGAGGACATAGGCGCGGTCGCAGAAGGCGAGCGCCTGCTTGGCGTGCTGCTCGACCAGCAACACCGCCACGCCGGCGGCGCGCACGTCGCGGATGATCTGGAAGATCTGCTCGCAATAGCGGGGCGAGAGCCCCGCCGTCGGCTCGTCGAGCAGCAGGAGCTGCGGCTCGAGCATGAGCGCGCGGCCGAAAGCGACCATCTGGCGCTGGCCGCCGGAAAGGCTGCCGGCCGGCTTGCGCCGCTTCTCGACC
The DNA here is from genome assembly GCA_036570545.1 of Kiloniellaceae bacterium. GTDB lineage: Bacteria > Pseudomonadota > Alphaproteobacteria > Kiloniellales > Kiloniellaceae > Pelagibius. Next base: position 8,223 of record DATCXZ010000153.1, on the reverse strand, counting down.
AGGTCGGGGAACAGCCGGTAGATCCGCTCCAGCGCCTCGTCGATCGCGCCGCGGCGCAGGAAGGCGCCCATCTCCAGGTTCTCCTCGACGGTCATTTCGCGGAACACGTTGTCGACCTGGGGCACGTAGCCGATGCCGCAGCGCACGATGCGGTTCGGCGCCCAGCCGGTGATGTCCCGGTCGTCGAAGCGGATCTCCCCGCCGCGCAGAGTGAGCAGCCCGAAGATGGCCTTCAGCGCAGTCGACTTGCCGGCGCCGTTCGGCCCGACGATGCCGACGATCTCGCGCCGGCCGACGCTGAGGTCGATGCCGTGCAGAATATCGGCGCCGCCGTAGCCGCCGAGCACGCCGACGGCGCTCAAGAGGGGCTCGCCGCTCATGCCACGCTTTCGCCGAGATAGGCCTCAAGGACCTGCGGGTTGCGGCGCACGGTCTCGAAGTCGCCTTCGACCAGCACGCGTCCCTCGGCCATGCAGATGACCGGGTCGCAGAGCTTCTCGATGAAGGCCATGTCATGCTCGACCAGCAGGAAGGTGAACCCGCGCTCCTCGTTCAGGCGGCGGATCTTCTCCTCCACCTCGCGCAGCAGGGTGCGGTTCACGCCGGCCGCCGGCTCGTCGAGCAGCACCAGCCTGGCGTCGGTCATCATGGTGCGGCCGAGCTCCAGGAGCTTCTTCTGGCCGCCGGAGAGGTTGCCGGCGCGCTCGCGGGCGAGGGGGGTGAGGCCGAGAAAGGCGAGGGTATCCATCGCGCGCTGGCGTACCTCGTCCTCGCGGCGGCGCACCTTGCCCCAGGCCAGCCAGTTCTCCCACAGCCGCTCGCCGTCCTGGCCGTCGGCTGCGACCATGAGGTTCTCCAGCACGGTCAGACGGTGGAACTCGTGGGGGATCTGGAAGGTGCGCACCAGGCCGCGGGCGAAGCGCTTGTGCGGCGCCAGCAGCGAGATGTCCTCGCCGAGGAACTCGACGCGCCCGTCATCGGGCCACAGCGCACCGGCGACGAGGTTGAACAGCGTGGTCTTGCCGGCGCCGTTGGGGCCGATCAGGCCGGTGATGCTGCCTTCCGCCACCGAGAAGCTGCAATGGTCGACTGCCCGAAAGCCGCCAAAGTCTTTCGTCAGCCCGGTCAGTACGAGCATCTGATCCTCAAAGCCTGCTTCTTATTGTTGTGTTCTTCTTATTCTGGTTTGACGGCGGCACGGCCGATTCTTGCCTGCGGGCCTCGCCCGCTGGCGGGCAGGACGAAAGTCTAGCAGACCTTTATAGAAAAGCCCCGAGAGGAAAAGGCTCCGGCCGCCGGTGGCGACCGGGCCTGACACGAGCCTCAGATGTACTGGACCTTGACGATCTCGTAGGCCTTGGAGCCGGCTGGGGTCATCACCTCGACGGAGTCGCCGACCTCCTTGCCGATCAGGGCGCGCGCCAGAGGGGCCGTGATCGAGAGGCGCCCTTCCTTCACGTCGGCCTCCATCTCGCCGACGAGCTGGTAGGCGGTCTTGGCCTCGGTGTCCTCGTCGATCAGGGTGACGGTGGCGCCGAATTTCACGGTGTCGCCGTTGAGGCTGGCGACGTCGATCACCTCGGCGCGGGCGATCTTGTCCTCCAGCTCGGCCACGCGCCCTTCGATGAAGCTCTGGCGTTCGCGCGCGGCGTGGTATTCCGCGTTCTCGGAGAGGTCGCCGTGCTCGCGCGCTTCGGCGATGGCGCGAATGACCTCGGGGCGCGCCGTCGACTTGAGATAACGCAGCTCTTCTTCCAGGCGGGCGAAACCGCCCGCCGTCATGGGTACTTTATCGCTCATGGGAGCAAGCCTAGCACTGTCGAAAACACCAAGAGACTAACTCTGTCCCGGCCTCGTCGGCAATCAGAGTCACCGCCTCAGCAGGGCCCTTTAAAGTAGGACTGCAGCGGGGCTACGGCAAGATCGTCGGACTTCAGCGCCTCGATGGCCTTCACCGCGGCCCGGGCGCCGGCGACCGTCGTGCTGTAGGGGACCGAGTTGGTTAACGCGGTCCGCCGCAGCTCGAAGGAGTCGGCGATGGCCTTCGCGTCCTCGGTGGTATTGAAGATGAGCTGCACCTCTCCCGATTTCATCGCGTCGACGATGTGCGGGCGGCCCTCGCGGACCTTCTTGATCGGCTCCACGGCAAGGCCTTTCTCCGCCAGGTACTTGGCGGTGCCGCCGGTGGCCAGGATGCGGAAGCCGAGGGCGGCGATGGCCTGTGCCACCGGCGCGATGGCCGCCTTGTCGTCGTCTTTCACGGAGATGAACACGGTGCCGCTCTGCGGCAGGGTCACGCCGGCCCCGAGCTGCGCCTTCAGGAAGGCACGAGCGAAGTCGCGGTCGAGGCCCATGACCTCGCCGGTCGAGCGCATCTCCGGGCCCAGCATGACGTCGACGCCGGGAAAGCGGGCGAAGGGGAACACGGCTTCCTTCACCGCGACGTGCCTGCGCTCGAAGCCCTGGAGGTCGAAGTCGGCCAGCTTCTCGCCGGCCATCACCCGGGCGGCGATCTTGGCGATGGACAGGCCGGTTGCCTTGGCGACGAAGGGCACCGTGCGGCTGGCGCGCGGGTTGACCTCCAGGATGTAGATCTCCTCGCCGCGCACGGCGAACTGCACGTTCATCAGGCCGACGACGCCGAGCGCCCGGGCGAGCTGCTCGGTCTGGCGCCCGATCTGCTCGACGATGGCGGGAGCAAGGCTGTAGGGCGGCAGCGAGCAGGCGGAATCGCCGGAGTGGATGCCGGCCTCTTCGATGTGCTCCATGACCCCGGCGATGAAGACGTCGGTGCCGTCGGCCACCGCGTCGACATCGACCTCAACGGCCTCGCGCAGGTAGCTGTCGATGAGCACCGGGTTCTTGCCCGAGACCTTCACGGCGGTGGCGATGTAGCGCTCCAGCCGCTCCGGGTTGTGCACGATTTCCATGGCGCGCCCGCCCAGAACGTAGGACGGGCGGATCAGCACCGGGTAGCCGATCTTCTCGGCGACGGCGAGCGCCTCCTCCCTGGAGGTCGCGGTGCCGTTGGGCGGCTGCCGGAGGTCGAGCGCGGCGAGCAGTGCCTGGAACCGCTTGCGGTCCTCGGCGAGGTCGATGGCGTCGGGCGCGGTGCCGAGGATGGGGATCCCGGCGCGCTCGAGATCGTTGGCCAGCTTCAGCGGCGTCTGGCCGCCGAACTGCACGATGACACCCTTCAGAATGCCGCGGCTCTGCTCCTTGCGCGCAATGCCGATAACGTCCTCGGTGGTCAGCGGCTCGAAGTAGAGGCGGTCCGAGGTGTCGTAATCCGTCGACACCGTCTCCGGATTGCAGTTCACCATGACGGTTTCATAGCCGGCCTCGCTGAGGGCATAGGCGGCGTGGACGCAGCAGTAGTCGAACTCGATGCCCTGGCCGATGCGGTTCGGCCCGCCGCCGAGGATCATCACCTTGGTGCGGGTGCTGGGATTGGCCTCGCACTGCGGTGGCAGTGGCCCATCGGCTCCCTGATGGCCGTTCTCGTAGGCGGCGTACATGTAGGGCGTATTGGAGGGGAACTCGCCGGCGCAGGTGTCGATGCGCTTGTAGACGGCAGTAACGCCGGCGGCCTTGCGCGCCGCGCGCACCGCTTCCTCGGTCGCGCCCGTCAGCTCGCCGAGGCGCGCGTCGGAGAAGCCCTGCATCTTCAGCCGCAGCCAGCCGTCGGCGTCCTGCGGCAGGCCCGCCTTGCGCACGTCCTCCTCGACCGCGACGAGATCCTCGACCTGGCGCAGGAACCACGGGTCGAAGCGCGTCGTCTCGAGGACCTCGACCAGGGTGAGACCGTGGCGGAAGGCCTGGGCGATGGTCAGCAGGCGGTCCGGCCGGGGCGCCGCCAGGGCGGTGCGCACGGCGTCGCGGTCGACCTTGCCGTCGGCACCGAGCGCGCCGGGAATCTCGACCTCGTTGAGACCGGTGAGGCCGGTCTCCATCGAGCGCAGCGCCTTCTGCAGCGATTCGGCAAAGCACCGGCCGATCGCCATGGCCTCGCCGACCGACTTCATCGAGGTGGTGAGGATCGGCTCGGCCCCCGGGAACTTCTCGAAGGTGAAGCGCGGTATCTTGGTGACCACGTAGTCGATGGTCGGTTCGAAGGAGGCCGGCGTCACCTTGGTGATGTCGTTGTCCAACTCGTCGAGCGTGTAGCCGACCGCCAGCTTGGCGGCGATCTTGGCGATCGGAAAGCCGGTCGCCTTCGATGCCAGCGCCGAGGAACGCGAGACGCGCGGGTTCATCTCGATGATGACCAGATCGCCGTCCTCGGGATTGATGGCGAACTGCACGTTGGAGCCGCCGGTATCGACGCCGATCTCGCGCAGCACCGCGATCGAGGCGTCGCGCAGGATCTGGTATTCCTTGTCGGTCAGCGTGAGCGCCGGCGCGACCGTCACAGAATCGCCGGTGTGGATGCCCATGGGATCGACGTTCTCGATCGAGCAGACGATGATGCAGTTGTCGGCGCAGTCGCGCACGACCTCCATCTCGTATTCCTTCCAGCCGAGAACCGACTGCTCGATGAGCACCTCGCGGGTCGGTGAGGCGCGCAGGCCGCCCTTCACGATCTCCTCGAACTCGTCGGGATTGTAGGCGATGCCGCCGCCGGTGCCGCCGAGGGTGAAGGACGGCCGGATGATCGCCGGCAGGCCGATTTTCGGCAGCGCGTCGAGCGCCTCGTCGAAGGACCTCACGAGATGCGAGCGCGGCGACTTCAAACCGATGCTGTCCATCGCCTCGCGGAACCGCTGGCGGTCTTCCGCTTTGTCGATGACGTCGGCCTTGGCGCCGATCATCTCGACGCCGTACTTGGCAAGCGTGCCGTCACGCTCGAGCGTGAGGCCGGTGTTCAGCGCGGTCTGCCCGCCCATGGTCGGCAGGAGGGCATCCGGGCGCTCGCGCTCGATCACCTTGGCGACCATGGCCGGGGTGATCGGCTCGATGTAGGTGGCGTCGGCCAGGTCGGGGTCGGTCATGATGGTGGCGGGGTTGGAGTTCACCAGGATGACCCGGTAGCCCTCCTCCTTCAGCGCCTTGCAGGCCTGCGCCCCGGAATAGTCGAATTCGCAGGCCTGGCCGATGACGATCGGCCCCGCCCCGATGATCAGGATGGACTGGATGTCTGTGCGTTTAGGCATTGCCTCTAAGCATTCTGAAGGGCGCGGGCCTTGTGATCCTCGATCATCGCGACGAAGCGCTCGAAGAGGTAATGGCTGTCCCGCGGGCCGGGCGAGGCCTCCGGGTGGTACTGCACGGAGAACACGGGCCGGCCCTCGACCGCGATGCCCTCGTTGGTGCCGTCGAAGAGGGAGACGTGGCTCTCGACCACACCCTTGGGCAGCGTCGCGGTATCGACCATGAAGCCGTGGTTCTGGCTGGTGATCTCGACCTTGCCGGTGGCGAGGTTCTTCACCGGGTGGTTGGCGCCACGGTGGCCGCGCTTCATCTTGGCGGTCTTGGCGCCGAGGGCGAGCGCGAGGATCTGGTGGCCGAGGCAGATGCCGAACACCGGCAGTCCGCTCGCCAGCACCTTCTTCACCGTCGGCACCGCGTAGACGCCGGTCGCCGCCGGATCGCCAGGCCCGTTGGAGAGGAACACGCCGTCCGGCTCGTGGGCGAGGATGGCCTCGGCGGTGGCATCTGCGGGCACTACGGTGACGTCGCAGCCCAGGCTCGCCAGGCAGCGCAGGATGTTGAGCTTGGCGCCGTAGTCGACGGCAACCACCTTGTGGCGTGGCGCCGTCTGGTGGCCGTAGCCCTGGCCGAGCGCCCAGCGCGTCTCGTCCCAGCGATAGGTCTGTCGGCAGCTCACCTCGGCGGCGAGGTCCATGCCCTCCAGGCCCGGCCACTCCGCGGCCATGGTCCGGCAGGCCTGCAGGTCCAGCGTGCCGTCGGGGAAGTGCACGATGGTCGCGTGCGGCGCCCCGAGGTCGCGCACCCGGCGGGTGAGGGCGCGGGTGTCGATGCCGCAGAGACCGACGAGGTTGTGCGATCGCAGCCAGGCGTCGAAGTGCTGCGCGTTGCGCCAGCTCGACGGCTCGGTGATGTCGTCGCGCAGCACGACGCCGCGCGCCGCCGGGGTGATCGTCTCGATGTCTTCCGGATTGGTGCCGACGTTGCCGACGTGCGGAAAGGTGAAGGTGATGATCTCGCCGGCGTAGGAGGCATCGGTGGCGATCTCCTGGTAGCCGGTCATCGAGGTGTTGAAGCAGACCTCGCCGACCGCCTGCCCGCTGGCGCCCAGCCCCTTGCCCCAGAACACGCTGCCGTCGGCCAGCACCAGCGCGCCGGTAACACCGGGCGGGGCCGAAACCGGCGCAGCGGAAGGCGGCCCGTCCTTGATGGACGGGGGCGGGGTCTTAGGTGTCTCGTTCATGAAAGCGGTCCTCGACGCGAGCGGCCTGATGTTTAAGGGAAAGACCCGCCGGGGTCAAGCCCGAGGAAAAGTCCATATATTAAGTAAATCAATAAGTTAACCGGCCATTCGCCATTTTGCCATCCGGGAGGTTTTAGGCTAACCTCCCGCGCCTTGCGAGTCGGAGGGAAGACTAGCCATGCTGCGCACCCGTCTTAGCGACGCCCTGAAAGAGGCCATGAAGGCGAAGGAGGCGAGGGCCACTTCGACCCTCAGGCTCATCCTGGCCGCCCTCAAGGACCGCGACATCGCCGAGCGCACCAAGGGCAACGACCAGGGCCTGGGTGACGAAGCCATCCTGGAGATGCTCCAGAAGATGGTGCGTCAGCGCCAAGAATCCATCGAAATGTACACCCGCGGCGGCCGCTCCGACCTCGCGCAGCGCGAAGGCGAGGAGATCGAGGTCATCGAGCGCTTCCTGCCGAAGCAGATGGACGAGACCGACATGCGCTCGGCCATCGAGGGCGTCATCGGCGAGCTCGGCGCCGCCAGCGTGAAGGACATGGGCCGTGTCATGGCGGCGTTGAAGCAGCGCTACCCGGGACGCATGGATTTCGGCAAGGCCAGCGGCATCGTGAAGGAAGCGCTGGTCTAGATCGGATCGTGAATCCGACCTGATCTGCTCTAGCGCCCGCCGGGCCGCCTTTCCACTTCGGTTCAGCGACGGTCCACAGGCTTTCCACAGGGTTCGTCGCCTCTCGTCCCCAGCCGTGCCGGGGCGGTCGCTCAGTTACCGGTCGGGACGGCGGCTAAACTCTGCTACCTTCGCAGCCACCGCCGCACCCACACGACCCAGGCCTCACCGCCCCATGGCTTTCTCACCGGAATTTCTCGACGAGTTGCGCAACCGCCTGACGCTGTCGGCGGTGGTCGGCCGGCGGGTGAAGCTGGTGAAGCGCGGGCGCGAGCATTCCGGGCTCTGCCCCTTCCACAACGAGAAGACGCCCTCCTTCACGGTCAGCGACGACAAGGGCTTCTACCACTGCTTCGGCTGCGGCGCGCACGGCAGCGCCATCGACTTCGTGATGAACTCGGAGGGCCTCAGCTTCCCGGAAACGGTCGAGCGCCTGGCCGGTCTGGCTGGCCTTCAGGTGCCGCAGGATCGCTCGGAGGACCGCGAGCGGTCGCAGAAGCGCGCCGGCCTGATCGACGTGCTGGAGGCAGCCTGCGCCTGGTTCGAAGAGCAGCTTGGCAGCGCGGCCGGCCGCGAGGCGCGCGATTATCTGGCCGGCCGCGGGCTCGATCCGCAGACGGTGAAGGCCTTCCGCCTGGGCTTCGCGCCGCGCCAGCGCGGCGTCCTTGCCAAGGCCCTGCGGGCGCGCGGCATCACGGTGGACCAGCTCATCGAGGCCGGCCTGGTGAAGCGGGCGGAGGCGGGCGAGGGGGAGCGCGGCGAGCCGGGGGATACCGCCGGCGAGGGAGGCCTGCGCGACTACTTTTTCCACCGCGTCATCTTTCCGATCACCGACCGCCGCGGCCGGGTCATCGCCTTCGGCGGGCGCGCCCTCGGCGAGTCCAAGGCCAAGTACCTGAACTCGCCGGACACGCCGCTCTTCCACAAGGGCCGCGTGCTCTACAACCTGTCGCGCGCCCGCAAGGCCGCCCACGATACCGGCGAGCTGCTGGTCACCGAGGGCTACATGGACGTCATCGCCCTCGCCGAGGGCGGCTTCCCGGCCGCGGTGGCACCGCTCGGCACCGCGCTCACCGAGGAGCAGATCGAGGAGTGCTGGCGGCTCGCGGCCGAGCCGACGCTCTGTTTCGACGGCGACGCCGCCGGCCAGCGCGCCGCC
>DATCXZ010000152.1:0-2419 GCA_036570545.1 Kiloniellaceae bacterium | reverse complement strand
TCAACCTCTATGGCGGCGAAGCGCAGGCCAGCGGGGCGCTCGACCTGGTCGCGGCGCTCGCGGCGCTGCCGCCGGCAACCGGGGAACTGCAGGCGACAGCCCTCGCCATCGCTGCCGCGGACCGCTATGCCGCCCGTCTCGACGGCCGTTGCGGCTGCCAGCACTTCGGGCCTTACCTGGCGGCCCGCACCCTCGCCATGCTGCGCGAGAACGCCGCGGACGCTCTTCTGTGGCGCGCCATCTATGCGCGGGTGGCCGACGGCTTCGAGCCGGTGGCCCAGCTCACCCGCTCGATCCACCAGGAGCTCGCCGCCAGTGGCCTGTTCGGCGCCGTCGCGGTGAGCCTGGAGCTGAACCCGCCGGTGGCCGGCGGCGGGCGCTGGATCGCCCTGCAGAGCCGTTTCGCCCTCGCCGAGCTGCGCCGGCGGCTGGTGGCCCGGGAGGCCCCGCTGGTCGAGCTGATCCGCGATGCCGAGAGCGACACGCCAGGGGTGGACCTCGTGGTGGCCTGGCGCCTGGAGGACGAGCTGAACCTCGGCCGCGATGGTGTCGAGCGGGTGCGCCTCCGGCTTTACGACCCGCGCCGCGGCGCGGCGGCGGTGAGCCTCCGCCTCACCCTGGCCGAGGATGGGGTGCAGGCGGTGGAACTGCCGCCGGACCCCGCGCGCGCCTCGGTGAAGGCGCTGCGCCTGGTCCGTCTGCCGCCCGCCGATCCGCCCCGCGACGGCTGGCGCCGCCGGCTCAGGCCCGCGCATCCCTGGGGCTGCCTCTGGTGGGTGAAGCGCCAGGCGCTGCTGTCCGCCCTGCGGGACCGCGAAAAAGGATAGGGCTGGGAAAAGCCTCCCGAACTTCACTTTGTGAAGTTGATGCACCGCGTCGGGGCGCCGATCATCCGGCCAACGCCGCCTGCAACGGACGAGGAACTGTGACCATGTCCCGCAACATCGACCTCAACGCCGTGCTCAGCGAGCTCGGCCCCCGCTTCGCCGCCGGCGCCGCCGCGCACGATGCCGACGATTCCTTCGTGACGGAGAACTACCGCGCGCTGCGCACCGCCAAGGTATTCTCGGCGCAGGTCCCGACGGACCTCGGCGGTAGTGGCGCCGGCCACGGCGAGATCTGCGCCTTCCTGCGCGGTCTCGCCCGGCACTGCTCGTCGACAGCGCTGGCGCTCGCCATGCACCAGCACCTGGTCGCCGCGGCGGTGGCCAATGACCGCGCCGGGCGGCCCGGGCGCAAGCTGCTGGAGAAGGTGGCCGCCGACGAGGCTATCCTGGTGAGCACCGGCGCCAACGACTGGCTGGAATCCAACGGCCGGATGGAGCGCGTCGAGGGCGGCTTCAAGGTGACTGCGACCAAGCCCTTTGCCAGCGGCGCGCCGGGCGGCGATCTGCTGGTCACCTCGGCGGCCTACGACGACCCGCGCGAGGGCGCGCAGGTGCTGCATTTCCCGGTGCCCCTGAAGGCCGAGGGCGTCAGCCTGCTCGACGACTGGCAGACCTTCGCCATGCGCGCGACCGGCTCCGGCACGGTGAAGCTCGATGGCGTCTTCGTGCCGGAGGCCGCGGTGGCGCTGCGCCGGCCGAGCGGCGCCTTCCATCCCGCCTTCGCGGTGATCCTGACGGTTGCCATGCCGATCGTCACCTCGGTCTACCTCGGCGTTGCCGAGGCGGCCGCCGCCATCGCGCGCGAGCGCGCGAGGGCCCGCTGCGGCGATCCTGCCGCTCCGTTCCTGGTCGGCGAGATGGAGAACCTCTTGACCACCGCCGAGCTGGCGGTGGCCGACATGATCCGCCTCGCCAACGATTTCGACTTCACGCCGTCGGTGGCGCTTGCGTGCCAGGTGCTGACGCGCAAGACCATCGCCGCGAAGGCCGTGATCGCCACGGCGGAGAAGGCGCTGGAGGTGACGGGCGGTGCCGGCATTTACCGCAAGCTGGGGCTGGAGCGCCTGCTGCGCGACGTTCACGGCGTGCAGTTCCACCCGCTGCCGGAAAAGCGCCAGCTCCTCTTCACCGGCCGCGTCGCGCTGGGGCTCGATCCCGTCGGCAACACCGCCGAGGCGGCCCGCCGCGCGGCCTGAGTCCTGCTGAGGGGCTGCGGACCGGGAGGCGTTGACAGGAGAACGCGGAACCGGGAGCCTGCGGGATCGCCTCTCCGGAGTTTCTGACGTGCTCGATCCGGCCCTTCTCGGAGCCTTCGTCGTCGTCGCTGCCGCCGTGGTGGTGTCGCCTGGCCCGGATACTCTCTTCGTCGTTGCCAGCGGCCTGCGCCACCGTGCTGCCGGGGCCGTGGCCGCGGCGCTTGGCATCGCCACCGGCTCCATCGCGCATGGGCTGGTGGCGGCGCTGGGCGTCTTTGCGCTGCTGGCGACGGCGCCCTGGTTCTTCGAGGTCCTGCGCCTGGCCGGCGCCGCCTA
>DATCXZ010000151.1:0-20061 GCA_036570545.1 Kiloniellaceae bacterium | reverse complement strand
TCTCGTCGTCGAGCGATGGCCCGGCAATCCCGGCCCGAACGGGCCGCGCGGCCGGCCCGGCTACCGCTGGCGCGTCACCTGGAAGCTGCAGGGCGAGTTCTATGCCGAGGGCTTCGAGGATAGCCATGCTTCCGCGCGGGCGGCGGCGGAGGCCTACCTGCTGAAGCAGGGCATCGAGATCATGTCGCTCAGCCGCCCGCTGCCGCCCGCGCCGGGCAGCTTTGCGGTCGGGCCCGAGAAGCACCTCAGCCCGCGCGGCTGACCCGCCCTTCCGAAAAATGGCCGGCCCCGCCGGCGAAAATGGGCTATCTAAATCCCCGATCTATCGCTCTAGCTCCCTCGGACCGTCACCCCGGCCAAGCGAGCGCCCCTTTACGTCACTGGGGGAGCGCGAGCCGGGGTCCAGGGCGGGCGTTCGAGCGCTTGTCCTGGACCCTCGGCTCGGGGGCCGAGGGTGACGAGCAGATTTGGTGGCGCAGCGAGCGTGATCGCTGCGAGCGATGGGGGGCTTTGACGCATGCACGTGACCAGCCTGGCCATTCCGGAGGTGCGCCTGATCTCGGCGGCGAAGCACGGCGACCACCGCGGCTTCTTCTCCGAGACCTACAGCCGGCGGGCCTATGCCGCCGCCGGCATCGATCTCGACTTCGTGCAGGACAACCACTCGCTCTCGGCCGAGGCCGGCACCCTGCGCGGCCTGCACTTCCAGGTGCCGCCGCGCGCCCAGGCCAAGCTGCTGCGGGTGGTGCGCGGGGCCGTCTTCGACGTCGCGGTCGACCTGCGCGACGGCTCGCCGACCTATGGGCGCCACGCGAGCGCGGTGATCTCCGCCGCCGCCTGGAACCAGATCTTCGTGCCGGTCGGCTTCGCGCACGGCTTCTGCACCCTGGAGCCGGACACCGAGGTGCTCTACAAGGTGAGCGACTTCTACGCGCCCGAGGCCGAGCAGGGCCTGCTGTGGAACGACCCGGCGCTCGGCATCGACTGGCCTGCGGGCGCCGGTGCCGTGCTGTCCGAGCGCGACCGCGGATGGCCGGCGCTAAGGGATTTATCAAGGGTTTTCCGTTATGAGGCAGGGCATTAGCGCGGCCATTTCAGCCAAAGTGGGAACTCCATGAAAATCCTGGTCACCGGCGGCGCCGGCTTCATCGGCGCGGCGGTCATCCGCCACCTGATCCGCGACGGCGAGGCGGCGGTGGTGAACCTCGACAAGCTGACCTACGCGGCGACGCCGGAGGCGCTGGAGGAGGCGGCCGACAGTTCCCGCTATGCCTTCGCCAAGGTCGATGTCTGCGACGCCCAGGCGCTGCGCCGGGCCTTCGCCGAGCACCGGCCGGACGCGGTGATGCACCTGGCGGCGGAATCCCACGTCGACCGCTCGATCGACGACGCCGCCGACTTCGTGCGCACCAACGTGGTCGGCACCTATACGCTGCTCGAGGTGGCGACGGCCTGGTGGCGCGAGCTGGAGGGCAGCGCTCGGCGCGCTTTCCGCTTCCACCACATCTCGACCGATGAGGTCTACGGCTCGCTCGGCGCCGACGGCCTCTTCACCGAGGAGACGCCCTACCAGCCGAACTCGCCCTACTCGGCCAGCAAGGCGGCCTCCGACCACTTCGTGCGCGCCTGGCACCATACCTACGGGCTTCCGGTTGTCACCAGCAACTGCTCCAACAACTACGGCCCCTACCAGTTTCCCGAGAAGCTGATCCCGCTGATGATCCTTTCGGCGCTGCAGGGCCGGCCTCTGCCGGTCTATGGCAAGGGCGAGAACGTGCGCGACTGGCTGCACGTGGAGGATCACGCGCAGGCCCTGGTCGCCGTGCTGACGCGGGGGCGCGTCGGCGAGAGCTACAACGTCGGCGGCAACAGCGAGCGCCGCAACATCGAGGTGGTGGAGACGATCTGCGATCTCGTGGACGAGCTGCGGCCGGGTGCCGGCGGCGAGTCCTGCCGCCGCCTCATCGCCTTCGTGGACGACCGCCCCGGCCACGATCTGCGCTACGCGATCGACGCCTCCAAGGCGGCGCGCGAGCTGGGCTGGACGCCGGCCGAGAGCTTCGCCTCGGGGCTCCGCAAGACCGTCGCCTGGTACCTCGACCACGAGGACTGGTGGCGCGGCATTCTGGAGCGCCGCTACCAGGGCGAGCGCCTCGGCCTCGCGAAGGGTGCGAAGGTCGGCTAGATGACCCTGCTGCTGCTCGGCTGTGAGGGCCAGGTCGGCCGCGCGGTGAGCGCGCTCGCGGTTGCACGCGGACTGCCGCTGACGGCGCTGTCGCGGCGTGATCTCGACATCACCGACCGCGCGGCGCTGGGCCGGGCGCTGGGCGCTGGTTACACGGCCGTCATCAACTGCGCCGCCTACACTGCCGTCGACCGTGCCGAGCGTGAGGAAGCTCGGGCCATGGCGGTGAACCGCGACGGCGCCGGCTTCCTCGCCGAGGCCTGCGCGGCCACCGGCGCGGCGCTCATCCACCTTTCCACCGACTACGTCTTCGATGGTCGCAAAGGCAGCCCCTACCGCGAGGACGATGCGATCTCGCCGCTGAATGCCTATGGCCGCAGCAAGGCGGCGGGCGAGGCCGCCGTGCGGACGGCCTGCCCGGCGCACGTCATCCTGCGGACCTCCTGGGTGTTCGGCGCGGCGGGTGCCAACTTCGTGAAGACCATGCTGCGCCTCGCCGGCGAGCGCAGCGCGCTTTCCATCGTCGCCGACCAGTTCGGCTGCCCGACCCCGGCCGCGGCCCTGGCGGCGCGCATTCTGGCGACGGCCGAACGCCTGGAGCCAGAATGCTACGGCACCTATCACTGTGCTGGCGACGAACGGACCTCGTGGTTTCATCTCGCCGAGGCGATCTTTGCCGAGCGGCAGGCGCTGACCGGCTGCGTAAGCCTGCGGCTGCACGCCGTCGCCGCTGCGGACTATCCGACGGCGGCCGCGCGACCCGCTGATTCCACCTTGGATTCCGCGCGCTTTCGCGCGACCTTTGCGGCCGCCGCGATCGACTGGCGGGCGGGCCTGAAAGACGTGGTGCGCGCCCTGCTGGCGCCGCAAGGGGGGAAAGCATGAAGGGCCTAATTCTCGCAGGCGGTGCCGGCACGCGCCTGCACCCGGTCACCCTGGCGGTGAGCAAGCAGCTCCTGCCGGTCTACGACAAGCCGATGATCTATTACCCGCTGTCGGTGCTGATGATGGCGGGCATCCGCGACATCCTCGTTATCACCACGCCGCACGAGCAGCATCTGTTCCGCCACCTGCTGGGCGACGGCGGCCAGTGGGGCATCGACCTCAGCTTTGCCGAGCAGCCGAAGCCCGAGGGCCTGGCGCAAGCCTTTCTCATCGGCCGCGACTTCATCGCCGGCGACAAGTGCAGCCTCATCCTCGGTGACAACATCTTCTACGGCCAGGGCTTGCAGGACGTGGTGATGCGCGCCGCCGCGATCCAGCGCGGCGCCACGGTGTTCGGCTACCAGGTGTCCGACCCGGAGCGCTACGGCGTCGTCGAGTTCGACGCCGCCGGCCGTGCGGTCAGCCTGGAGGAGAAGCCGCGCGGGCCGAAGTCGCGCTTTGCCGTCACCGGGCTCTACTTCTATGACGAGCAGGTCTGCGATATCGCTGCCGACCTGAAGCCCTCGGCGCGCGGCGAGCTGGAGATTACCGATCTCAACCGCCGCTACCTCGAGGCCGGGCAGTTGAAGGTGGAGCGCCTCGGCCGCGGCTATGCCTGGCTCGACACCGGCACCCACGACAGCCTCGTCGACGCCGCGCAGTTCGTGCAGACCATCGAGCATCGCCAGGGCCTGAAGATCGCCTGCCTGGAGGAGGTCGCCTGGCGCAAGGGCTTCATCACCACCGACCAGCTCCGCAGCCTCGCCGAGCCGCTGCGCAAGAACGACTACGGCGAGTACCTGCTGCACATCGCCGAGGGGCAGGCGTGAGGCGTACATCTCTATCGCCCACATCGGTTCTATCGCCACATCGGTCGTCACCCCGGCCAAGCGAGCGTGAGCGAGCGCGAGCCGGGGCCTATGGCGGGTCCAGGCTCCTGGCCTCAGCCCGGCCATTCTCGCTTCACGTCAGACAGTGCTTGGGCACGCTTGACCCACTTGACCCAGATGTCCGCAGCGGCGCCGACTGCGGCTCATGACGTAGGCCCGGTGCCCCGCCTCTGCCATAGGTCCCGGCTCGCGCTCGCGTTGCTCGCTTGGCCGGGATGACGATCTCAGAGCGGGCGACAGAGATCTGTGAATCCCGTAGGGACAAGCACTGCGACGACAGCCGCCGTTCCACCCTGTCAGTCTGTTGGCAATTGCAATCGTCACCAGCCGCGGGCAGGCTCTCGGACCGAGGAGTTCGCCGATGCCGCGCGTCACCTTCACCGCGAACCTGCAGCGCCATCTCGATGCGCCGTCGCTCGAGGTCGACGGCGCGTGTGTGGGCGAAGTGCTGGCGGGTGTCTTCGCGCGGAAGCCGCTGCTGCGCTCCTACATCGTCGACGACCAGGGGCGCCTCAGGCGCCATGTGAACGTGTTCGTGAACTCGGCGATGATCGTCGACCGCGACGGCCTCGGCGATACTCTGCGCGCCGATGACGAGGTTTTCATCTTTCAGGCACTGTCTGGTGGGTAGGAAAATGGCTGAAGAACTCTTCGTGGCGACCCGCAAGGGCCTGTTCCTGGTCGAGGGAGGCGGCAGGCAGGCGCCGCGCAATCTCGGCTTCCTCGGCGATCCGGTGAGCGCCTTCCTGGAGGACCGTCGCGACGGCACGCTCTATGCGGCGCTCAACCTCGGCCACTTCGGCGTGAAGCTGCACCGCTCCGAGGACTTCGGCGCCACCTGGACGGAGCTGCCGGCACCGGCCTTCCCGGTCGGCATGCCGGCGGACAAGGAGGGCGAGAAGGCACCCAGCGTCTCCCTTATCTGGACCTTGGCGGCCGGTGGGCCGGACCAGCCGGGGCGGCTCTGGGCCGGCACCATCCCCGGCGCGCTGTTCCGCTCCGACGATCGCGGCGAGACCTGGCATCTGGTGGAGAGCCTGTGGAACCAGCCGTCGCGCTCGGAGTGGTTCGGCGGCGGCTACGACGATCCCGGCATCCACTCGCTTTGCGTCGATCCGCGCGACAGCAGGAAGATCGTGCTCGGCATCTCCTGCGGCGGCGTGTGGCTCAGCGAGGACGACGGCGCGAGCTGGACGCTCGGCGGCAAGGGCCTCGCCGCCGCCTACATGCCGCCCGACCGCGTCGACGACCCCACGATCCAGGACCCGCACCGCCTCGCGGCCTGCGCCGCCGCGCCGGAGACGGTGTGGTGCCAGCATCACTGCGGCATCTTCCGCTCCGACGACGGCGGGCGGAATTTCGTCCAGATTCACAACGCCAGCCCCTCGGCCTTCGGCTTTGCGGTGGCGGCGCACCCGGACGACCCCAGGACCGCGTGGTTCGTGCCGGCCGTGAAGGATGCGTGCCGCGTGCCGGTCGAGGGCCGCTTCGTCGTCACGCGCACGCGCGACGGCGGCGCCAGCTTCGAGACGCTGGGCGAGGGGCTGCCGCAGGACGCCGCGTATGATCTCGTTTACCGCCATGCCCTCGACGTCGATGCCGCCGGCAAGAGCCTTGCCATGGGCTCGACCACCGGCGCGCTGTGGATCGGGCGCAACGGCGGCGCCGACTGGACGCTGCTCTCCGCCCACCTGCCGCCGGTGGCCCAGGTCGCCTTCCGCGCGACCTGATCGAGGGCCCCGAAGGATGACGACTTGACGGCCTCCACCGGCTACAAGGCGCACTTCCGACGCTTCCTGGACGCGGCGCCGCAGCGCCTGCATTTCGCCGCCCACAGCCACCACTACTGGCCAGACGTCACCTTCGAGGCGCAGCTCGACTGCTGGCAGGACGCGGCGCGGCTGGCCGATGGCAAGTGGGCCCTTGTCTTTGACGAGGTGGTGCCGGCGGTGCAGCGCGGCATCGCGCGCCATCTCGGTCTGGGCGTTGGGGGGCTCGACGATGCATCGAGCCTCGCCTTTGCGCCCAACACCCATGACTTTCTGCGCCGCCTCCTGAGCTGCCTGCCTGTCGGACGGCCGCCGCGCATCCTTACCAGCGACGGCGAGTTCCACAGCTTCACCCGCCAGGCGGCGCGCCTGGAGGAGGAGGGGCTGGCGGCGGTGACACGAGTGCCGGTCGAGCCCTTCGAGGACTTCGCCGCGCGCTTCGCCGCCGCGGCGGAAGCGGGGGCCTTCGACCTCGTCTATCTCAGCCAGGTCTTCTTCAATTCCGGCTTTGCGCTCGACGACCTCGACAGCCTCGTGGCCGCCGTCGGGGGCGCGGAGACCGCCGCGGAGACCTACGTCGTCATCGACGGCTACCACGGCTTCCTCGCGCGGCCGACCGACCTTAGCGCCATCGCCGGCCGCGCGTTCTACCTCGCCGGCGGCTACAAGTACGCGATGGCCGGCGAGGGCGCCTGCTTCCTGCACGCGCCGGCCGGCTGGGGCCTGCGGCCGCGCGACACCGGGTGGTATGCCGCCTTCGGCGCCCTGGAACGGAGTGGCGGCGGCGTCGTCGCTTACGCGCCGGACGGTCGCCGCTTTCTCGGCGCCACCTTCGATCCCGCCGGGCTCTACCGCCTGCGCGCGGTGCTGGATCTGTTGGAGCGGCTGGGGCTGGACGCTGCCGGCATCCACGCCCACGCCCGGGCGCTGCAAGATCGCTTTCTTGCCGGTCTCAGGGCGAGGCCTGGCGGCGCGCTGCGGGCCGAGCGCCTGCTGGTCGATCCGGCGCGGCTGGCCTGCGGCAACTTCCTCACCTTCGATCTCGGCAGCGAGGCGGCGGCCGGCGCGCTGCACGGGCGGCTGCGGGCGGCCGACATCGTCACCGATTTCCGCGCTGCGTGCCTGCGCGTCGGCTTCGGCCTCTACAACGATGCCGACGACGTCGATGCCCTGCTGCAGCGCCTCGCGGCGCTGTAGCGGGCTATATGGTCTCTTCGGAGGCGGGCGAGCCGTCGAGCGGCAGGATGACGGTCACGCGCCGGGCGCGCTGCTCCGCCTCGAGGCGGCTGTCGAAGGTCAGCTTGCAGACGGTGATGCCGAGGAGGCCTTGCGGCTCGCCCTCCGGCGTCATCAGCGGCAGCAGCAGGCGTTCGCCGTAGCCCGGCCGGTCCCACTCGTGATAGAGCCGGCCGAGCACCATGCTGACCGCCGGCTTTTCCACACAGGCGCGGAAATAGCCCAGCACCCGGTCACGCGCCTCCGGTGCCAGAATCTCCCCGATATGCTTGCCGACCAGGGGAAAGTCGTAGCGCGAACGGATGTTCTCGCCGACGAGGCGATAGCGCAGATCGCGCGTTTCCGCGCTGTAGTCCATCAGCCAGGTGTCGGCGAGCACGCCGGCGATCGATTCCGGCATCAGGTTGCCGCGGGCCGGCGGCCGCGCGTCGCTGCCGACCGCAAGCCACATGTCGAGCGCCATGATGGCTTCGTTGCTGACCAGGTAGCTGCTGGCGCCTTCGGCGATGTCGCGCCAGCGGGGAAAGGAGGATGGTGGCTGCTCGAAGGAAGAAGACAGGATAAAATGCGCCCCGGGGTTGAGTCTTTAGATCCTGCCGCCATCAGGCGGCGACTGTGTCGGCAACCTGCCTTACGAGGACCACATCCTCAAGCACTTTGACCGGGCTCGGCAGGCTGCCGGCGCCGCGCCCCTGCGGCCTGCCGGCAACCTGCCGAGAGTCGGGGCGACCGCTGGCTTAGTTGTTCGAGCCGCCGGTCGGATCGCCGGTCGTGCCGAGCGGTGGGAACGGCATCGGAGCCGGCGCCGGACCCGCGCTCGGTGTGGGGGCTGGAGCGGGGGCTGGGGCCGGGGCGGGTTTCGGCCGCGCGGCGGTCTTGTGCATCGCCTTGCGGACGGCGGCCTTCTGAGTGGCGCGCTTGGCGGTAGCGATCTTCTTGGCGCCGGCCTTCTTGGCCGCAGCCTTCTTCGGCGCTGCCT
Organism: Kiloniellaceae bacterium; assembly: GCA_036570545.1. GTDB lineage: Bacteria > Pseudomonadota > Alphaproteobacteria > Kiloniellales > Kiloniellaceae > Pelagibius. Next base: position 12,078 of record DATCXZ010000151.1, on the reverse strand, counting down.
TCTTCTTCGCGGTCTTCTTGGCGACCTTCTTCTTGGCGGCGGCCTTCTTCGTCGCGGTCTTCTTCGCGGCGATCTTCTTGGCGCCGGACTTCCTGGCCGCAGCCTTCTTCGGCGCCGCCTTCTTCTTCGCGGTCTTCTTGGCGACCTTCTTCTTGGCCGCGGCTTTCTTCGTCGCGGTCTTCTTCGCCTTGATCTTCTTGGTAGCCGCTTTCTTAGCGGCGGTGCGCTTGGTTGCCATGCAGGTCCCCCTATTTGCTCCGATTGTCTGTCATCGATGACGAGCGGTTGAGGCGGAATGGTTCACACGGTTACGCGGCGTCATCCCCGGCGGCCCCCGGCAGCCAGCGAGCACTCTTCGACTCGAGTCCACGACTGAAGCCGCACCGCATCTTCAAGCAAAAGCAAGTGTCTTCACAAGGGGCAACAGCACCGCGCCGCCAGGAAACTGAACTTCCTGTTGCGTGATGGTCGCACCTCAGCCGCATGGCGAAGGCTGCTCGCTGCGCAGCACGGCAAACAGGCGACGCGGCAAACAGGCGACAAGGCAATAGAGAAGAGGGGACAGAAGAAAGAGGGGCGCCATGGAAAAAGGGGCCGGCCGTTGCCGGCCGACCCCTTCGTCTTCCCGTGTATTGGCTCCGCGGGCAGGACTCGAACCTGCGACATGGTGGTTAACAGCCACCCGCTCTACCAACTGAGCTACCGCGGATCAGGATGCGATCGCTGGGCGATCGGCCTTGCCGGTGCTACCCCGGCGCGGCGAAGCGGGGTTATATCAAACCGCCTGCGCGGCTGCAAAGTTTTTGCAGCCTTGCCCCGCGCAGATTTCCGGCTGGCCTCCGACCCTCTTCAGGCGCCGGCAATCGTAATCGATGTTCCGGATTTGTTCTTGACGGCGCTGCGCCCTCCGGCTAGCTTTGAGGCAGGGCAGGCGCGGGGAGCGTCGCCCGTGGGGAAGCATCGGTAACATCGGTAACAAGGAGGGCGGCAATGCGCGGGATCGGACTGGACGGCTGGGGGATCGAAGGCTTGCAGCCGTCGCTATGGGAGCGCCTGGCCAGCGGCCTTGCCGCGGTCGGCACCTTCGCGTTTTTCTTCTCGGCGGTGGGCTACGGCTGGTACAGCCTGCTGCTGGCCATGGCCCGCTGACGCGAGCGTTGGAGGCCCGGGCCGGAATCGAACCGGCGTGCAAGGATTTGCAATCCTCTGGATAACCACTCTCCCACCGGGCCGTTCGGTGGCGGGGCGAAGCTATACTTCCGGCCCCCGCTGCGGTCAAGCTGCGCCGCTGGCGGCTCTGCCGCGTTGTCTTCGCTCCTTGAGGCGCTTATAAACCGAGGCCGGAACGGCCGCCGGGCCGCAGCAACGCCCGGGCCGCAGCAATGCAGGGACGCTTGCCGAGATGACGGACTTTGCAGCAGCACGCCTCAACATGGTCGAGAGCCAGATCCGCACCAACAAGGTGACGGACCCGGGCCTCGTCGCCGCCTTCGAGGCGGTGGCGCGCGAAGCCTTCGTCGGCGAGGCCAGGCGCAGCATCGCCTATGTCGACGAGGATCTCGAGGTGGCGCCGGGACGTCATCTGATGGAGCCCATGGTGCTGGCGCGCCTGCTGCAGGCGGCGGCGCCGCAGCCCGGCGACATGGCGCTCGATATCGGCTGCGCCACCGGCTACTCCACCGCCGTGCTCGCGCGGCTGGTGGAAACCGTGGTCGGTCTGGAGAGCGACCGTGCTCTGATGGATACCGCCAACCGCACGCTGAACGCGCTCGATGTCGACAACGCGGTGGTCGTCGAGGGCAAGCTCGCGGAGGGCTACCGGAAGCAGGCGCCCTACGACGTCATCGTGTTTCAGGGCAGCGTGGCGGAGGTGCCCGAGGCGGTGAAGCGCCAGCTCGCCGACGGTGGGCGGCTGGTGGCCGTGGTGCTCGACGACGCCGGGATCGGCCGCGGCACGCTGGTCCAGCGCGCGGGCGACAGCTTCTCCCAGCGGGCCTTCTTCGATGCCGCGACACCCCTGCTGCCGGGCTTCGACCGCGAGGTGGGCTTCGTCTTCTAGACGGCGCCCCGCCCTTGACGTGTCCGCTACTTCACGCCCGCTACTTGACGCAAATGGCCCGCCGGCTCAGATAGTAGTGTGTGCGAGGCGGGGGTGCCGGTCCGCTCGGAGCCGGCCAGTTTCTTGAACGGGGAAAGCGACAGCATGCGATCGAAAACAGCCGTTCGGCGGGTGAGCCTTCTGACCGCTGCCCTGGCGTTCCCCTCAGCTTTGGTCACGGGGGCCGTGGTTACGGGGATCGCCGTCAGTCTGCCGGCAGCGGCGCAGAGCTTCGAAGAGGCTCTGGTGCAGACCTACCAGACCAATCCCACCCTGGGTGCGGCGCGCGCGCAGCTCCGCGCCACCAACGAGCGCGTGCCCCAGGCGCTGTCGGGCTGGCGGCCGCTGGTGGAAGCCACCGGTTCCGGCGGCAAGGCGCAGGACGACGACGTGCGGCCGACCGACGACTCGGAGGGACGCAGCCCGGCCTCGGCCGATCTGACGGTGACCCAGCCGCTCTACCGCGGCGGCCGCACCGTTGCCGGCACCGAGCGGGCGGAGAACGAGGTGCTGGCGCAGCGCTCGCGCCTGACGTCGACGGAGCAGGACGTGCTGCTGAGCGCGATCACGGTCTATGCCGACGTCTGGCGCGACCAGTCGGTGCTCGACCTCAACATCAACAACGAGCAGGTGCTGTCGCGCCAGCTCGAGGCGACGCAGGACCGTTTCGATGTCGGCGAGCTGACCCGCACCGACGTCGCCCAGTCCGAGAGCCGGCTGTCCAGCGCGACCGCTGATCGCATCGGCGCCGAGGGCAACCTGACCGCGAGCCGCGCCGCCTTCGAGAGCGTGGTCGGCATCTATCCGGGCGAGCTGGAGCAGCCGCCGCTGCCGACGGGCCTGCCGGAGAGCCGCGAGGCCATCGTCGCCATCGCCGAGTCCGCCAATCCCAACGTGCTCGCCAGCAACTACAACGAGCTGGCCGCCCAGCGCAGCGTGCGGGAGTTCGAGGGCGAGCTGCTGCCGAGTGTCGAGCTGCAGGGCTCGATCGGCTATCAGCACGAGCGCACATCGCGCAGCAGCGAGGGCAGCACGGCAGAGGTGCTCGCGGTGGTGCGGGTGCCGCTTTACCAGCAGGGCGCGGCATCGAGCCGCGTGCGCGAAGCCAAGCAGGTCGCCAGCCAGCGCCGCCTGCAGGTCCGCGAGGCTATCCGCTTGGCGCGCGAGGACGCGATTTCGGCGTGGGAAAGTCTGCTGACCGCGCGGGCGCAGATCGCCGCGCTGGAGCAGAGCGTGCGCGCCAATGAGATCGCGCTGGAGGGCGTGCGCCAGGAGAACGCCGTCGGCGCGCGCACCGTGCTCGACGTTCTGGACGCCGAGCAGGAACTGCTCGATGTCCAGGTGAACCTGGTCAGCGCGCAGCGCGACGAGATCGTGGCCAGCTATCAGGTGCTGACCGCCATCGGCCGCATGACGGCCGCCGACCTCGGCCTCCCCACAGCGGTCTACAATCCGGAGAGCGATTATCGCGAGGTGCGCGATTCGTGGTTCGGCCTGGACGCGCCCGGCGATGAGCCGGCGTACCAGCCGATGCCGGTGCAGAACTGAGGCCGGTTTCCCCGCGCAGCTTGGTTAACAGAAAATTTCCGCTTTCCGGCTATCCAGTGATACAAGACCGGTCTGGCAACAGCACGGTCTGCCGTTGAACCTGGACCTTCGGGGCCTCGAGTGGCTGGAGAGGCATGAGCAGCAAGCCGGAAGCGCAGAACGAACCGACGATGGAGGAGATTCTCGCCTCCATCCGGCGGATTATCTCTGAGGACGAGCCGCAGGGCGGCAAGCCCGCGGACGAGATTCCTCCGGCGACGCCGCCCGCGGCCGCGAAGGCGCAGGCCGAGCCGGCTGCGGCCGCCCCTGCGGAGTCCGCGCTGCTGGCAGGAAGCGGCGCCGACAACATCCTCGAGCTGACCAAGATGGTGGCCCCCGACGGGAGCGTCGTCGATCTCGCTGCCGAGCCAGAGGCGCCCGCAGAGGCGCCCACCGTGGAGGAGCCGGCCGACGAAGCGCCGGCGGAAGACTTCGCCGAGGAGGAAGAGCCCGCCGCCGAGGCCGCTGCCGCCGACCAGTTCGACGCCATGCCTGACGTTCACGACGAGGCTACCGGGCCCGAGCTGCTCACACCGGCCTCCGGCGATTTGTCGGAAGAAGGCGCTCTCGAAGAGGAAGACGACACCCCGGAAGACGACACCACCGCGGAGGGCGAGCCGGAAGCAGACGAGCCGGAAGAAGACGAGCCGGAAGCAGACGAGCCGGGGGCGGAGGCAGACGAGCCCGCCGCCCAGGTGCCGGCCTCGGCCTCCGACGGCAGCGACTTCGTTTCGGCGGTGACCGCCGCTGCGGCCACGGCCTCCCTGGCCGCGGTCACCAAGGCCGCCGTGGCCAACCGCCAGGGCAGCGCCGTCGCCATCGGCGGCGGGCGCACGCTGGAGGAACTGGTCCGCGAGTCCCTCGCCCCGGAGCTGAAGGGCTGGCTGGACGACAATCTCCCCGACCTGGTCGAGCGCATCGTGCGCGAGGAAATCCGCAAGATGGTGCGTCGCGCCGAGGATCAGTAGCGCGATACCAGTGCCTTAGCGGCGATACTTCAAGCGATATCGCACATTTCATGCAGGGGACTTTGCCCTTGCCACACCAAGGCTGTCGTCCCGGCACTTGGTGCCTGGACCCATGCCTGCGGCTAGAGCAGATCAGGGTCGGATGGAATCGCCGGAGGCGATCCACCGACCCTGTGAATCTGCTCTACCCTTTTGAAGTAGATCGGATTCACGTTGTCAGGTGGAACCGCGCCGCGGTTCCACCTGACAACGATCCGATCTAGCTGTGGAGCCTCAACAGGTTGTTCCCGACCAGGCCGAGGCGGCTGATGGGTGTCTGCGGTGTGCATGGCCGGGGTGCCACCGCCCCGCCCTATGGCGCGGGCGGCTTTCCTCTGCTAGACCCCTGCGCTGACGCGCGCTCGCGCGCTCCACCAAGACAGACAGTTCAAGAGGACCGCCAGCAATGCTGGACAAGACCTATCGGCCCGAGGAGGTCGAGGACCGGCAGTATTCCCGCTGGGAGGCCGCGGACGCCTTCTCGGCGAAGTTCGACGAGTCCAAGCCGCCCTTCACCATCATGATCCCGCCGCCCAACGTGACGGGCAGCCTGCACATGGGCCATGCGCTGAACAACACGATCCAGGACATCCTCTGCCGCTACCAGCGCATGCAGGGCCGCGACGTGCTGTGGCAGCCGGGCACCGACCACGCCGGCATCGCCACTCAGATGGTGGTCGAGCGCGAGCTGGCGAAGGAGGGCGTCGAGCTCGACCGCGGCCTGCCGCTGGCCCCCGGCAACACCCGCAAGATCGGGCGCGCGGACTTCGTCGAGCGGGTCTGGGCCTGGCGCGAGCAGTCCGGCGGCACCATCCTGAAGCAGCTCCGCCGCCTCGGCGCCTCCTGCGACTGGAAGCGCGAGCGCTTCACCATGGACGAGGGCCTCTCGGAGGCAGTTCTGAAGGTCTTCGTGACGCTCCACCGCGAGGGCCTGATCTACCGCGACAAGCGCCTGGTGAACTGGGACCCGCGCTTCCACACCGCGATCTCCGACCTCGAGGTCGAGCAGAAGGAGATGAACGGCCACCTCTGGCACTTCCGCTACCCCATCGAGGGAGAGGAGGGGCGCTTCATCACCGTGGCGACGACACGCCCGGAGACCATGCTGGGCGACACCGCCGTGGCCGTGCACCCGGACGACGCGCGCTACCAGGACCTGGTCGGCAAGCATGCGATCCTGCCCCTGGTCGGCCGGCGCATTCCCATCGTCGCCGACAGCTACGCCGATCCCGAGCAGGGCTCCGGTGCGGTCAAGATCACCCCGGCGCACGACTTCAACGACTTCGAGGTCGGCAAGCGCCACGACCTGGAGATGATCAACGTCTTCGACCGCGACGCGCATCTGAACGACGCGGTGCCCGAGGCCTACCGCGGCCTCGAGCGTTTCGAAGCGCGCAAGCGCGTGGTCGCCGATCTCGATGCGCTCGGCCTGGTCGAGAAGATCGACGCGCACCGCCACACGGTGCCGCACGGCGACCGCTCCGGCGTGGCGATCGAGCCCTTTCTCACCGACCAGTGGTACGTCGACGCCGCCACCCTGGCGAAGCCGGCCATCGAGGCGGTGGAGCAGGGCCGGACGGCCTTCGTGCCCAAGCAGTGGGAGAAGACCTACTACGAGTGGATGCGCAACATCCAGCCGTGGTGCATCTCGCGCCAACTCTGGTGGGGCCATCAGGTGCCGGCCTGGTACGGCCCGGACGGCGAGCCTTTCGTGGCGCACGACGAGGCCGAGGCGGGCGCCCTGGCCGCCGCGCACTATGGCAAGGCGGTGGCGCTCACGCGCGATCCCGACGTGCTGGACACCTGGTTCTCCTCGGCGCTGTGGCCCATCTCGACCCTCGGCTGGCCGGAGGAGACTGCCGCGCTGAAGCGCTACTACCCCGGCGACGTGCTGGTCACCGGCTTCGACATCATCTTCTTCTGGGTCGCCCGCATGATGATGGACGGCCTGCACTTCATGGACGGCGAGGTGCCCTTCCACACCGTCTACATCCACGCCCTGGTGCGCGACGAGAAGGGCCAGAAGATGTCGAAGTCCAAGGGCAACGTCCTGGACCCGCTCGACCTCATCGACAAGTTCGGCGCCGACGCGGTGCGCTTCACCCTCACGGCGCTGGCCGCGCAGGGCCGCGACATCAAGCTCGCCGAGAGCCGCATCGAGGGCTATCGCAACTTCTGCACCAAGATCTGGAACGCCGCGCGCTTCTGCGAGATGAACGAATGCCGCTACGAGGCCGGCTTCGATCCTGCCGGCAACCGCGAGCGGGTGAACCGCTGGATCGTCAGCCAGCTCGCCCAGGTCGAGCCCAAGGTGCGCCGCGCCATCGAGGACTACCGCTTCAACGAGGCCGCGCAGGCGCTCTACCAGTTCATCTGGAACACCTACTGCGACTGGTACCTGGAGTTCGCCAAGCCGCTGCTGCAGGGGGGAGAGGTGGAAGCTCAGGCGGAGACGCGGGCGACGGCGCTCTGGGTGCTGCACCGCGCGCTGTTCCTGCTGCATCCCATCATGCCGTTCCTCACCGAGGAGCTGTGGCAGCAGACCGGGGAGGGCGAGGCGCAGCTCATGACTCTCGCGCCCTGGCCGCGCTTCGCCGACAGCCTGGTCGATGCCGAGGCCGACGCGACCCTCGGCTGGGTGGTGCGCGTGATCGGCCAGATCCGCGCCGTGCGCTCGGAGATGAACGTGCCGCCGGGCGCGCGCATCGCCCTCATCGTGAACGACGCCTCGACCGACTCCAAGGCGCGCCTGGCCGACCACGAGGCGCTGGTGAAGACGCTGGCGCGGGTCGAGACCATCGCCTTCGACCAGCCGGTGCCCAAGGGCTCGGTGCAGGACGTGCTCGACGAGTGCTCGCTCGTGCTGCCGCTCGCCGAGGTTCTCGACCTCGCCCAGGAGCGCCAGCGCCTGCAGAAGGAAATGGACAAGCTGAACGGCGAGATCGTGAAGCTCGACAAGAAGCTCTCCAACGAGCAGTTCCTCGCCAAGGCGCCGGAAGTCGTCGTGGAGGAGCAGCGCGAGCGCCTCGCCGACAGCCGCCAGGCGATGGCGAAGCTGCAGACGGCGCTCGAGCGTCTCGCCTCCGCTTGATCGGAACGCCGCTGTGGATCATGAGGAAAGGCTATTTCAAGTCAGTGACTTGAAGGCATTTCTTCAAGGGGAATGGAGCCTTGAAAGGCGGGTACAGGATCGCCGCGCCGCGCAGGACGGCCGGCTGAGCGGGGCCGCCGCCTTCACGGCCGATGGCAGCGGCCTGCTGTGCCGCGAGGAGGGGCGCCTCGCCATCGGCGCGCATGAGGGCCCGGCGCTGCAGTCCTACCGCTACGTGTTTTCCACTGCCGCGCGCGCGGCCGTTCACTTCGCCGACGGCCGCTTCTTCCACGATCTCGACCTCACCGCCGGCGCCTGGCGCTGCACCCATCTCTGCGATCCGGACCGCTACGACGGCGATTTCAGCGCCCTCAGTCCCGATGCCTGGCGCGTCGTCTGGCGTGTCGCCGGCCCGCGCAAGGACCTCGTGCTTGACAGCCGCTATCGCCGGAGGCTGTAAGATGCATCGAGTATCGTAGCCTCGATAGCTCGGGCTTGACCCGAGCATCCAGGGCAACCGCCTCGTCACCGGCCCTGGACCCTCGGGTCAAGCCCGAGGGTGACGAGTGGGGGATGGGGAGAGGGAGTGTCGGAGCAACGCCGATGCTTCCGGCATGAGGCACAACAAGAAGGGACCGCGACACATGGCAATGATCGAACAGCAGGCACGGCACGATACCCTGGCGGCGGTGATCTGGCCGAGCACGGGCAGGATGGGGGAGATGAACGCGCTGCTGCGCGGCGCGCTGCTGGCTTTCGCCGGCTCGCTGCTGCTCTGGGCCTGCGCCAAGATCAGCATTCCCATCGGCCCGGTGCCGGTCGCCATGACCACCTTCGGCGTGCTCGCCATCGGCATGGCCTACGGCAGCCGGCTGGCGACCGCGACCCTGCTGCTCTATCTCGCCGAGGGCGCGCTCGGCCTCCCGGTCTTCGCCGGCACCCCGGAAAAGGGCCTCGGCCTCGCCTACATGGCCGGGCCGACCGGCGGCTACCTGGTCGGCTACGTCCTCGCCGCCGCTGCCTGCGGCTGGCTCGCCGAACGCGGCTGGGACCGCAACGTGCTGTCTGCGACCGTCGCCATGCTGGTCGGCAACGCCCTCATCTACCTGCCGGGCCTGCTCTGGCTCGGCGTGCTGTTCGGCTGGGACAAGCCGATCCTCGAGTGGGGCCTGACGCCCTTCCTGCTCGGCGACCTGCTGAAGCTGGCGCTGGTCGCAGCCGGCCTGCCGCTCGCCTGGCGGATGATCAGCAAGCGCGGTTGAACGTCCGGCGCGGCATCTTGTCTCGCCCTTCGAGACGGCCCCTGCCGGGGCCTCCTCAGGGTGAGGCAAGATGTTGGAGTGATTGACCTCATGGTGAGGAGCCCGCGAAGCGGGCGTCTCGAACCACGAGGTCAATCTTGCTGCCACCCTCGCACATGGCGGCATGCGCATTTCGCGGTGGTGGCGGCCCGGCTGCCCCGCTATCCTCCGGCGCTAAGTCATCAAAAAGACTAAAGGATCACAGAGGGAGCCGTTCCTATGCCGCTCGATTCCAAGAAACCCGCCTTCGACAAGTCCAAGCTGCCGAGCCGCTACGTCTCGGTCGGCCCGCAGAGCGCGCCGCATCGCTCCTACTACTACGCGATGGGCATGACGGAGGAGGAGATCGCCCAGCCCTTCGTCGGCGTGGCGACCTGCTGGAACGAGGCGGCGCCCTGCAACATCGCCCTCTCGCGCCAGGCGCAGTCGGTGAAGCGCGGCGTGAAGGCCGCCGCCGGCACCCCGCGCGAGTTCTGCACCATCACCGTGACCGACGGCATCGCCATGGGCCACCAGGGCATGAAGTCGTCGCTGGTCAGCCGCGACCTCATCGCCGACTCCGTCGAGCTCACCATGCGCGGCCACTGCTACGACGCGCTGGTCGGCCTCGCCGGCTGCGACAAGTCGCTGCCCGGCATGATGATGGCGATGGTGCGCCTCAACGTGCCCTCGGTCTTCATGTACGGCGGCTCGATCCTGCCGGGCCGCCTGAAGGGCAAGGACATCACCGTGCAGGACGTCTTCGAGGCGGTAGGCGCGCACTCGGCCGGCAAGATGAGCGACGAGGAGCTGCACGCGGTGGAATGCGCGGCCTGTCCCTCGGCCGGCTCCTGCGGCGGCCAGTTCACCGCCAACACCATGGCCTGCGTGTCGGAGGCCATCGGCCTCGCGCTGCCCGGCTCGGCCGGCGCGCCGGCGCCCTATGAGTCGCGCGATGCCTATGCCGAGGCCTCGGGCCACGCGGTGATGCACGCGCTGGCGCAGGGCATCCGCCCGCGCGACATCGTCACCCTGAAGTCGCTGGAGAACGCTGCGCGCGTGGTCGCCTGCTCGGGCGGCTCGACCAACGCCGGCCTGCACCTGCCGGCCATTGCGCACGAGTGCGGCATCGACTTCGACCTCCACGCGGTCACCGAGATCTTCCGCTCGACGCCCTACATCGCCGACCTGAAGCCCGGCGGGCGCTACGTCGCCAAGGACCTCTTCGAGGTCGGCGGCGTGCAGATCATCATGCGGGCGCTGCTCGACGGCGGCTACCTGCACGGCGACTGCATCACGGTGACCGGCAAGACCATCGAGCAGCAGCTCGAGGGCGTGACCCTGCCGTCCGACCAGGATGTTGTGCGGCCCTGCTCGAGCCCCCTCACGCCGACCGGCGGCGTCGTCGGCCTGCGCGGCAACTTGGCGCCCGAGGGCGCCATCGTGAAGGTGGCCGGCATGAAGAACCAGAAGTTCCGCGGCCCCGCCCGGATCTTCGACTGCGAGGAGGACGCTTACAAGGCGGTCGACAAGCGCGACTACAAAGAAGGCGAGGTCATCGTCATCCGCTACGAGGGCCCCAAGGGCGGCCCCGGCATGCGCGAGATGCTGTCCACTACCTCGGCGATCTACGGCCAGGGCATGGGCGACAAGGTGGCGCTGATCACCGACGGGCGCTTCTCCGGCGCCACGCGCGGCTTCTGCATCGGCCACGTCGGGCCGGAGGCGGCGGTCGGCGGCCCGATCGGCCTGCTCGAGAACGGCGACATCATCGCCATCGATGCCGAGAAGGGCACGCTCGACGTCGAGCTGTCCGACGACGAGCTGGCCGCGCGCAAAGCCAAGTGGCAGCCGCGCAGCCACGACTACCAGTCGGGCGCCATCTGGCGCTACGCGGCGACCGTCGGCCCGGCCTACCTCGGCGCCGTCACCCACCCCGGCGGCAAGGCCGAGACCCATGTCTATGCCGATATTTAGGTCTATGCCGATATTTAGCGTCTACGCGGACATCTGAGGCTCCATCATGGCCCGCATCGCCTTCGGCGGCTTCCAGCACGAGACCAACACCTTCGCGCCCTCGAACGCGACCTACGCCGACTTCTTGAAGCCGGGCGCCTGGCCGGGCCTCACGCGCGGCGAGCCGTTGTTCGCGGCCATCAAGGGCATCAACATCCCGGTGGCCGGCTTCGTCGAGGTCGCGCAGAAGCAGGGGCACACCCTGCTGCCGCTGTCGTGGAGCAATGCCACGCCCTCGGCGCAGGTCACCGAGGATGCCTACGAGCGCATCGTCGGCCAGATCCTCGAGGATCTCGCCGGGCTGAAGGATCTCGACGGGCTCTACCTCGACCTGCACGGGGCCATGGTGGCCGAGCACGTCGACGACGGCGAGGGCGAGATGCTGCGCCGGGTGCGCGCGGTCGTCGGGCCCGGCCTGCCGATCGCCGTCAGCCTCGACCTCCATGCCAACGTGACGCCGGAGATGGTCGAGCACGCCGACGTGCTGGACATCTACCGCACCTATCCGCACGTCGACATGGCGGCGACCGGCCGGCGCTCGGCGCTGCAGCTCGCCGCGCTGATCGAGGGCGGCACCCGGCTCCACAAGGCCTATCGCCAGCTTCCCTTCATGATCCCGCTGACCAGCGGCTGCACCTACGAGGGGCCGGCCAAGGAGGTCTACCACCAGGTCAAGCTGCTGGCGCAAGGTCCGGGCATCGCCGGGCTCTCCTTCGCCTGCGGCTTCTGCCCGGCGGACTTTGCCGGCGCCGGGGCTTCGCTGGTCGCCTATGCGACCTCCCGGGAAGCCGCCGACCGTGCCGCCGACAGTCTCTTCGAGGCCGCGGTGGAGCGTGAGTCGGCTTTCGCGCTCGAGGCGTTGCAGCCGGCCGAGGCGGTGCGCGAGGCGATGCGCATCGCCGCGCAGAGCGCCAAGCCGGTGGTGCTGGCCGACGCGCAGGACAATCCCGGCGGCGGCGGCAACTCCGACACCACCGGCCTCTTGCGCGCGCTCATCGC
>DATCXZ010000150.1:0-5497 GCA_036570545.1 Kiloniellaceae bacterium | reverse complement strand
CGTCGCCACCGGCGGCGGGTCGCGGCGCCAGGCTGCGCCGATGCTGGCCGCGGCCTCTGCCGCCGCCAGGGCATCGTCGATGCCGCAGAGCGGCGCAATTCCGCGGGCGAGGAGGTCGGCGGCGTGCCCCTCGGAGAGGTTCTCGGGCAGGCTGGCGACGATGGCGCCCCTGGCGCCGTTTGTCTTCAAGGCCGCCTCGAAGGCGCGCACCGTCGGCCACCAGTCGGCGTCCGAGCAGCGGTCTGCGCGCGGGAAATCGAGCACCAGCAGGTTGAGGTCGAAGCCGGCCGCGACCATGGCCGCGAAGGTGGCGGTCATGGCCGGCTCGTTGGCCCAGATGAAGGTGTGGTAGTCGAGCGGGTTGGCGACCGTGACGAGCGGCCCCAGCGTCGCCTTCACTGCTCTCGCCTGCCCGGCGGTGAGGGCGCGGTACGTCACCCGGCGCCCCTCGGCGGCATCGGCCATGACCGAGGCCTCGCCGCCCGAGCAGCTCATGGACGAGATTGCGAAGCCGTCCAGCGGGCCGAGCGTATGCAGCAGCTTCAGGGCTTCGAGAAAGGCCGGGACGGAGTCGAGCCGGGCAATGCCGAGGCGCTTCAGGAAGGCGTCGGCGGCGGCATCGGAGCCGGCAAGGGAGGCGGTGTGGGAGAGTGTCGCGGCACGCGCCTCGGCGGAGCGGCCGACCTTCATCGCGATGACCGGCTTGCGCAGCGCGCGCGCCTTGGCGGCCAGGGCCTCGAGCGCCCGCAGGGAATCGAAGCCCTCGATGTGCAAGCCGAGTGCCGTGACCTGCGGGTCGTCGAGCAGGCCGAGCGCGATTTCCGAGAGGCCTGTCTGCGCCTGGTTGCCGGCGGTGACGACATAAGCCAGCGGCAGGCCGCGCCGCTGCATCGTCATGTTGATGGCGATGTTGGACGACTGCGTGACGATGGCGACGCCGCGCTGGCCGTCGGGCAAGCGCCGGCCGCCGTGCTGGTCGGGCCAGAGCAGGGCGCCGTCGCCGTAGTTGATCATGCCGTAGCAGTTGGGGCCCAGGATGGGCATGGCGCCGGCCGCCTCGATCAGCTCAGCCTGCAGGCCGTCGCCCTCGGCATCCTCGCCCTCGGCCTCGCGGAAGCCGGAGGCGTAGCAGACCGCGCCGCCGGCGCCGGCGGCGGCCAGCGCGCGCACCACCTCGATCGTCAGGTGCCGGTTCACCGCCACGAAGGCGGCATCCGGCGCGCCCGGCAGATCCGCCACGCTGCGGTAGGCGCGGCGCCCGCCCACCTCCGCCTTGCTCGGATGCACCGGCCAGATCTCGCCGGCAAAGCCCAGGCGGTCGCATTGGGCGACCACCGCGGCGGCCGGTCCGCCGCCGAACACGGCGATGGTCTTGGGGCGCAGCAGGCGCTCAAGCGATCGCATCGCCGTCAGCACTCCCCATCAGCAACCCAGAGGACGCAGCAGCTCGCGCGAGATGATGTGGCGCTGGATCTCCGAGGTGCCGTCCCAGATCCGCTCCACCCGCGCGTCGCGCCAGAAACGCTCCAGCGGCAGGTCGTCCATCAGGCCCATGCCGCCGTGGATCTGGATCGCCTCGTCGGTGACCCGCGCCAGCATCTCGGTCGCATAGAGCTTGGCCGAAGCGATCTCGCGGTTGGCCGGCAGGCCCTGGTCGAGGCGCCAGGCGCCCGCGAGGGTCAGCCAGTCGGCGGCGTCGATCTCCGTTACCATGTCGGCGAGCTTGAAGGAGACACCCTGGAAGCGGCCGATCTTCTGGCCGAACTGCTTGCGCTCGGCGGCGTAGGCGAGCCCGTAGTCGAAGGCGCGGCGGGCGCGGCCGACCGCCATGGCGGCGACCGTGAGGCGTGTCGCATAGAGCCAGTCGTTGGCGAGCTCGAAGCCGCGGTGCGCCTCGCCCAGCACCTGCCCGGCCGGCAGCCGGCAATTGTCGAAGGTGAGGATGCAGTTGTGATAGCCGTGATGCGACACCGAGTTGTAGCCCCTGCGGATCTCGAATCCGGGGGCGCCGCGGTCGACCAGAAAGCAGGTGATCTTCTTCTTGGGGCCGGCTGCGGTCGCCTCCTCACCCGAGGCGACGAAGACGATGACGAAATCGGCGATGTCGGCGTGGCTGATGAAGTGCTTGCTGCCGTTCAGCACCCAGTCGCCGCCGTCGGGTCGTGCCGCGCACTTCATGCCGCGCACGTCGGACCCGGCGTCCGGTTCCGACATGGCGAGCGCGTCAAACTTCTCGCCGTGCGCCGCCGGCAGCAGGTAGCGCTCGCGCTGCTCGCCTTCGCAGGCCATGAGAATGCCCGACGGCCGTCCGAAGAACACGGTGAGCGCCATGGAAGCGCGGCCGAGCTCGCGTTCCAGCAGCGTGAAGTCCAGGTGGCCCAAGCCTCCGCCGCCGACTTCCTCCGGCAGGTTGGCGGCGAAGAAGCCGATGTCGCGGCACTTGCGGGCGATCTCCAGGCCCAGTTCGCGCGGCACGGCGCGCTCGCGCTCCACCATGGCTTCGTGCGGATAGAGCTCCTTCTCGACGAAGCTGCGCACGGTATCGACGATCATCTGCTGCTCGTCGCTGAGGCCGAAGTTCATCGGGCTGCTCCCATTCTTTCTTGCTTGCCTCCCTGGCTTCCCCTCTTCAGCGCGGTTGCCCCACCGCGCGGCCGGCCTCTTCCGGCCAGGCGAGCGCCGCGTGCGCCTGCGCGATCTCCGCCGCCTTGGCGGCGATCGCCGCTGCCGGCTCGGCGGCGCTGCGCGTCTCCAGGCTCACGTGGATCAGCAGGTGCTCGCCCGTTGCCAGCAGGCGGCCGTCGCCATGCGAAAGACGGTGGAAGAGGCGCAGCTTCTTGCCCTCGGCCGCGAGCACCTGGGTGGTGACCCGCACCGGCTCCAGCGCCGCCACCTCGTCGAGGTGGCGGATGTGGGTCTCGACCGTGAAGTAGGAGCCGCCGGCCGCCACGTAGGCTGCATCGACGCCGATGAGCCGCAGCAAGGCGTCGCTCGCATCGGCGAAGCACTGCAGGTAGCGGCTCTCGTTCATGTGGTTGTTGTAGTCGGTCCACTCGGCCGGCACCCGCCGCTCCAACGTGACGATCGGCTGCGATATGTCGACCGCAGCGGCCGAAGCGCCGGCGGCGTCCACCAGCCGGCGCTCGTAGGCGGCGAGCGTCCGGCCGGCGCCCCAGTCGTTCACCTTCAGGGCCTGCAGAATGGCGACGAGATTGTCGTCGCGGATGCGCTCCAGCTCGCGGATGGAATGCGCGCCGGACTGCGCATCGGACTGCGAGGAGACGAGGTCGACCAACTCGTCGGTGAAGTCGGGCACGTCGGTCAGCTTGGTCCAGGGCCACTTCAGGCAGGGCCCGAACTGCGCCATGAAGTGGCGCATGCCGGCCTCGCCGCCGGCGATGCGGTAGGTCTCGAAGATGCCCATCTGCGCCCAGCGCAAGCCGAAGCCATAGCGGATCGCGTCGTCGATCTCCGCCGTGGTGGCGATGCCGTCGGTCACCAGCCACAGGCACTCGCGCCACACCGCCTCCAGCAGGCGGTCGGCGACGAAGGCCTCGATCTCCTTCTTGATGTGCAGCGGGTGCATACCGAGGGCGGTGTAGATCGCCTTGGCCCGCTCGATGGTTTCCGGCGCCGTCCGCTGGCCGCCGACCAGCTCGACCAGCGGCAGCAGGTAGACCGGGTTGAAGGGATGCGCGACCAGCAGGCGCTCCGGGCGCTTCATACCGTCCTGCAAGTCCGTCGGCAGGATGCCGGAGGTCGAGGAGGCGATGAGCGCCTGGGGAGCGGCCGCCTGCTCGACCTCGGCGTAGACCGCCTGCTTCACCTCGAGCCGTTCCGGCACCGACTCGACGATGAGGTCGGCGTCGGCGACTGCCGAGGCGATGCTCGGCTGGAAGCTGAGCGCGCCCTTGGCGCGGCGCGGCGCCAGGGTGAGCTTCCCATAGGCGCGCTCGGCGTTGCCGAGCACCGCCTGCAGGCGTTGCTCGGCGCCCGGCGCCGGATCGTAAACCGCCACGTGGATGCCGTTCTCGATCAGGCGGGCCACCCAGCCGGCCCCGATGACGCCGCCGCCGATGGCGGCTGCCTTCTTCACGACGGTCATAGGATCACCAGCGCTTCTTCAGCTTCAGCTTCTCGCGCACCTCGGCAGGACCGAGGAGACGGCTGCCCATGGCGCGCGCGATGGTCGCAGCCCGCTCGACGAGCTGACCGTTGGTCGCCAACTCACCCTTGCCGAGCCAGATGTTGTCCTCCAGGCCGACGCGGATGTTGCCGCCGGCGAGCACCGCCATGGCCGCATAGGGAAGCTGGTTACGGCCGATGGAGAAGGCGGAGAACACCCAGTCGGCCGGCAGGTTGGCGGTCATCGCCATGAGGGTCGCCATGTCATCGGGCGCCCCCCAGGGGATGCCCATGCAGAGCTGGATCACCACCGGGTCGTCGATCAGGCCCTGATCCTTCAGCCACTTGGCGAGCAGCAGGTGGCCGGTGTCGAAGGCCTCGATCTCCGGGCGCACGCCGAGCGCCTGCACCTGCCGGGCCATGGCCTTCAGCATGGCCGGCGTGTTGGTCATGATGTAGTCGCCCTCGCCGAAGTTCATGGTGCCGCAGTCGATGGTGCAGATCTCCGGCAGGATCTGGGCGACGTGGGCGAGGCGCTCGGTCGCGCCGGCCATGTCGGTGCCGCCGGCTGCCGGCGGCAGCGGCTGCTCGACGCTGCCGAGCGTCAGGTCGCCGCCCATGCCGGCGGTGAGGTTCAGCACCACATCGGTGCCCGCGGCCCGGATGTGGTCGACCACCTCGGCATAGAGCGCGGGATCGCGCGCCGGCCGGCCGCTCTCCGGATCGCGCACGTGGATATGCACGATGGCGGCGCCGGCGGCGGCCGCCTCGATGCAGGAGTCGGCGATCTGGCGCGGCGTCACCGGCACCTTGTCGGAGCGCCCGGTGGTGTCGCCCGCGCCGGTCACGGCGCAGGTGATGAAGACCTCGCGGCTCGGCTGCAGTCCCATGGCAGGCCTCCCTTTCTCTTTGCCCAAGTCCCGGGCCCAAGTCCCTGGCCCCAAGTCCCTGGCCCCAAGTCCTTGGCCTAAGTCTCTGGCCCCTGTCTCTGGCCTCTTGGCTGGCGATGATGACGTTGTTGTAGTTCTATGGTCGGCGGATTACGAATAATTCTTGATGAATTACGAAACTCCAATCTTCGCGCCCTCGGACGATCCGCTCCAGGTGACGCTGCTGCTGCTGTCCGACTCCTCGATGATGTCGCTGGCCTCGACGCTCGACCCGATGCGGGCAGCGAACCGGGTCGCGCGGCGCCCGCTGTTCGCTTGGCGGATCGTCACGCCCGACGGCGCGCCGGCGGCGCTGACCTGCGGTGTGCCGGTGCCGGCGGAAGGCCGCTTTTCCGGCGATCTTGCTGGCGATGCCCTCATCGTCGTGGCCGGCTTCAACCAGGAGCGCCACGCCGGCCGTGGCCTGCTCGCCCAGCTCCGCG
>DATCXZ010000149.1:0-9428 GCA_036570545.1 Kiloniellaceae bacterium | reverse complement strand
TTCGCTGCGGCCGCGACCATAGGCGGCGAGGCGGTCGTGGCCGAGCGCGCGGATGCGCTCGCTGTCGGCGCCGCACAGCAGGTCGACGATATGCGCCGCGCCGAAGCGCTGGCCGGTGGTGGCGACCGCGTCGAGCGCGTGGCGGGCGACCTCGAAGCCGTCCTCGGTCACCGGCGGATTGAGGCAGACGTCGCAGTTGCCGCAGCTTTCTGCTTTCTCTCCGAAGTAGGCGAGCAGCACGCGGCGGCGGCACTCCGGCGTCTCGCAGTAGGCGATGAGGGCGTCGAGACGCTTGTGCTCGCGGCGCTTGTGCTCGGGCTCGCTCTCTTCCTGCTCGATGAAGAGGCGGCGCTGACGGAGGTCGTCGAGGCCATAGAGCATGAAGGCCTCGGCGGCGCGGCCGTCGCGCCCGGCGCGGCCGAGCTCCTGATAATAGGCCTCGAGGTTGGCCGGCAGGCTGGCGTGGAACACCCAGCGCACGTCCGGCTTGTCGATGCCCATGCCGAAGGCGATGGTCGCCGCCATGACGACGCCGGGCTCGGTCATGAAGACGTTCTGGTTGGCCGCGCGCGTGGCGGCGTCGAGGCCGGCGTGATAGGGCAGGGCGCGCACGCCTTGCTTCGCCAGCAGCGCGGCGGCAGCCTCGGTCTTCTTGCGCGACAGGCAGTAGACGATGCCGCTCTCGCCCGGCCGCTGGGCGACGAAGTCGAGGAGCTGCCTCGGCCCGTCGCGGCGCTGCTCCACCGTGAGGCTGATGTTGGGCCGGTCGAAGCCGGTGACGAAGGTCCGTCCGGGGCGCGAGCCGTTCAGCAGCTTGCCGGCGATGTCGCGGCGTGTCGCCTCGTCGGCGGTGGCGGTGAAAGCGGCGAGGGGCACGCCGGGGAAGAGGGCCGGCACGCGCGCCAGCGCCTCGTACTCCGGGCGGAACGACGGGCCCCAGCGCGAGATGCAGTGCGCCTCGTCGACGGCGATGAGCGCCAGCGGCAGGCGCTGCAGCGCCGCCACCATGCGCTCGGTCATCAGCCGCTCCGGCGAGATGTAGAGCAGACGCAGCTCGCCGGCGGCGACGCGCCGCCAGGTCGCCACGTTGGTCTGGCGGTCGCGCGACGAGTTGATGCTGTCGGCGGCGACGCCATCCAGCTTCAACGCCGCCACCTGGTCCTCCATCAGCGCGACCAGCGGCGAGACCACGACCGTGAGGCCGTCGCGCACCAGCGCCGGAACCTGGAAGCAGAGCGACTTGCCGGCGCCGGTCGGCATGACGGTGAGCACGCTGGTGCCGTCGAGCAGGCAGGCGATGACCGCCTCCTGGCCGGCCCGGAAGCTGGTGTAGCCGAACACCTCGCGCAGCACGCGGTAAGCGGGGGAGTCGGGGGGCAGGAGGGACATGAGAGGGTTCTGCCACGCGGGACAGAGTCGGGTCCAGGGTGGGGGCAGCTTCCTCGACCGTCACCCGCGGGCTTGACCCTACTGGATTCACACAGCGTTGGCGGTGATTTCTCGACGGCTGCATAAGCACAGCTGTCGTCCCGGCGTTTGTCGCCGGGACCCATTGGAATCAGCGCGTGGCGGCGTCTTGCCACCATTGCATCCCCGCCAGTCGCGAACGCCCCACCCCTGAGTGGCAAGACCGTCAGACGGCTCGGGCATTGGGTCCCGGGAACAAGTCCCGGGACGACAGCCGTTGTGTGGCGAGAGCGGGCCTCTCCTGGGTCCGCAAGTGCATCTGGGCCCCCAGCGATGGAGGGCTTGCCCTGGGTGCCCGAGTCAAGCCCGAGCATGAAGATCGTGGCGTGGCAAGAGTGGTGCTTCGCAGGGAAAATCTCACTCCGCCGCGTCGCCGGCCGGCTCGTAGCGGTCGCGCTTCACGCCGTCGAGATTGCGGCCCTCGATGCGGATGAGGCGCGTTGGGCCCGTGCGCAGCGGCGAGTGCAGCGCCGTCTCGTTGTAGACTACCGCCATGCCGGGCTGCAGCGCGTAGTGCTTCACCGGCTCGACCACGCCGGGCCGCTCGCCATCGGGCGCGCGCAGCTTGCGCCACTCGGTCATCTCGGTGGTGCCGCTCGCCTGTCCGTAGATCGCCCAGGTGCCGGCGTGGTCGTGCGGCTCGCCGCCCTTCGCGTCCGTGTAGACGTGGGCGAAGATGCAGAAGCCGAACTCCGAATCGGCATAGAGCAGCGAGCGCGGCGTCCGGTTGTGCTCGCCGAGATGATCCTCGACGAAGTCTGCGTCGGCCAGCGCGCGCTCCAGGTGATGGCGCATCGCCTCGCGTCCGGCCGGGCCGGGGTCGGCGGCGAGCGCCTGATGGCAGTCCGCCGCAAGCTGCTCCAGGGTGTAGCTCATCGCGCTTGGCACTCCGTGCTGGGAAAAAACCTGCGGGAGAATGCTAGAGCACCCGGACGCTTCCCGCCAGAGCGCTGCGGCGCGCGATGACGTCCGCGCGGAGGGGGGAGCCGCAAGCCACTCATGTGGCTGGACGGCCGCGATGCGGTGATGGATAAGAACTGAATGGAATGGACAGGACTGGTTCTCGGGGCGCTTGCCCTCGCCCTCGGGGGCGTGCTGAAGGGCGCCACGGGCGCCGGTTCGCCGCTCTTTGCCGTGCCGCTCCTGGCAATGCTCTACGACGTGCCGCTGGCCGTGGCGATCTTCACGCTGCCCAGCCTGTTCTCGAACCTCTGGCAAGGCTGGCGCTTCCGGACGCATCGGGTCGGCCCGGCGCTGACTTGGGTGTTTGCCGTGGCGGGCGCGGCAGGGGCCGCTGCGGGCTCGGTGGTGCTGATCAGCCTGTCGTCCGACCTCCTGCTGCTGGGCGTGGCGGGGGCCGTGTTCCTTTACATCGGCTTTCGGCTGGCACATCCCGACTGGGTGCTCGAGCTGGGCGTTGCCACGCGGCTGGCTGCCCCGGCGGGCTTCGTGGGCGGGGTGCTCCAGGGCGCGGCCGGCATTTCGGCTCCCATTTCCATCACGTTCTTGAACGCGATGCGAATCGACAGACCTGCCTTCA
The DNA here is from genome assembly GCA_036570545.1 of Kiloniellaceae bacterium. Classification (GTDB taxonomy): domain Bacteria; phylum Pseudomonadota; class Alphaproteobacteria; order Kiloniellales; family Kiloniellaceae; genus Pelagibius. Next base: position 6,421 of record DATCXZ010000149.1, on the reverse strand, counting down.
TCGCGACCATCTCCGTCTTCTTCGTGGCGATGTCGGCAATGCAGATTCCCTTGCTCGTCGGCTGGGGCGTGCTGACGCCGCTTCGTCTGCTGCTCAGCGTCGCGGCGATCCTGCCGCTCGCTGCCGGGATGCCGCTCGGCGCCATGCTCGCCCGGCGCTTCTCGAAGGAATTCTTCGACCGGCTGATCCTGGTCGTTCTGGCCCTGGTCGCGGCCCGGCTGGTGTTGAACGCCGTCTTCTGAGAAATCCGATCTACTTCAAAAGGGTAGAGCAGATCAGGGTCGGTGGATCGCCTCCGGCGATTCCACCCGACCCTGATCTGCTCTAGGCCAGCGTGACGCTGTAGACCTGGTCACGGGTGTCGCAGAGGCTGAGGCGCCATTCGACCACGCGCCCGCCCAGGGGATTGGCGTCGAGGGCGCGGGCGGTGCGATCGATGGCGAGCAGCGGTGCCGCGCGGTCGAGGCCGAGGTGGCGTGCCGCTTCCGCGCCGGCGGTGACGGCGGAGAGGCGCTCCTCGGCGCGGCCGATGGTGATGCCGTAGTCGCGCGCGTAAAGGGTGTAGAGCGTGTTCGGCAGCCCGCGCTCGTCGAGTCCCGGAAACAGCGCGGCCGGCAGCACGATACGCTCGAAGATCGCCGGACGGCCGGCCAGCGAGCGCACGCGCGCGATGCGAATGACCTCGTCGCCCGCCGCCAGGCCCAGGCGCTCGACCTCGGCCGCGCGTGCCAGGCCGCGTGCGAAGCGCAGCACCCGGCTCTCCGGCACCAGGGCGCGACCGTGACGATCGGTCAGCTTGAAGAAGTGGAAGAGGGCATGCTCCTGGTCGTGCTCGGCGACGTAGGTGCCGCGGCCCTGGCGACGCACCAGCAGGTTGTCTGCCGTCATCTCGTCGAGCGCCTTGCGCACGGTGCCCTGGCTGACGCCCAGCTCCTCGGCGAGCTGCATCTCGCTGGGCAGCAGGTCTCCCGGCTTCCAGTAGCTGCCGATCAGCCGGCCGATCAGCAGGTCCTTCACCTGCTGGTACAGCGGCTTGAAGCCGGGCAGCGCCGGGAGTGGCGTGGTCACGGGTGGTTCTCCGGCGAGGGGAGCACGCGCCAGCGCCGCCACACCCCTAAGCTGTCACTCTCGGGCTTGTGCCGAGGGTCCATGGTCGGGCTTGACGCCCGGCCCCGCCATGGATCCCGGCACGCGCTCGCTTGCGCTCGCTTGGCCGGGATGACGATGGAAGGTGTGGATAGAGTGTGCATTCCCAGCGTGAGAATCTCCTTGGTCTTATATAAGACATAACATATAGTTTCCCCTTCGTGAACAAGAGAGATCGCTGCGGGGCGGCAAGCCGCTCCCCCGCGCGCAATCAGTTAAGGAGAACATCCTGAGATGTCGGCACCGGATTTCATCGTGCACGATGCCAAGGACACGGTTGGCGTTATCGTGAAGGAAGGCATTGCGGCCAACACCACGCTCACCGGCTGGGTGATGGAGGACGATTCGCGCTGCGAGCTGAAGTGCATCGACGCCATCCCGCTCGGCCACAAGATCGCGCTGGCGGATATCGCCGATGGCGATACCATCCTCAAGTACGGCGCCGACATCGGCAAGGCGGTGGCCAAGATTGTGAAGGGCGGCCACGTCCATACCCAGAACGTCAAGACCAAGAGGTGGTGAGATGAGCGCGCAGACATTCCTCGGCTACCGGCGCGAGAACGGTCGTGTCGGCATCCGCAACCACGTCGTCATCCTGCCGCTGGACGATCTCTCCAACGCCGCCTGCGAGAAGGTGGCCAACAACATCGACGGCTGCCTCGCGCTGCCGCACCACTATGGGCGCCTGCAGTTCGGCGAGGACCTCGAGCTGCACTTCCGCACCCTGATCGGCACCGGCAAGAGCCCCAACGTCGCCGCGGTCATCGTCATCGGCATCGAGCCGCAGTGGACCGGCCGCGTGGTCGACGGCATTCGCAAGACCGGCAAGCCGGTGGAAGGCTTCGCCATCGAGGGTCACGGCGAGATCAAGGTGGTGGCGGACGCCTCGCGCAAGGCCAAGGAACTCGTGCAGTGGGCGACCGAGCTGCAGCGCGAGCCCTGCTCGATCAACGAGCTCTGGGTCTCGACCAAGTGCGGCGAGTCGGATACCACCTCGGGCCTCGCCTCCAACCCGACGGTCGGCAACTTCATCGACAAGTTCGACGACCTCGGCGCCACCACCTGCTTCGGCGAGACGTCCGAGCTGACCGGCGCCGAGCAGGTCTGCGCGACCCGCGCTGCGACGCCTGAGGTGGCGAAGAAGTTCCTCGATACCTGGCAGGCCTACATGGACGAGGTCATCGAGCCGCACAAGACCAGCGATCTCTCCGACAGTCAGCCGACCAAGGGCAACATCGCCGGCGGCCTCACCACCATCGAGGAGAAGGCCTTCGGCAACCTGCAGAAGATCGGCAAGACGACGAAGTTCATCGACGTGTTGAAGCCGGCCGAGGAACCCTCCAAGGGCCCGGGCCTCTATTTCATGGACTCCTCCTCGGCCGCGGCCGAGTGTGTGACCCTCCAGGCAGCCGCGGGCTTCGTCGTGCACCTCTTCCCCACCGGGCAGGGCAACATCATCGGCAACCCGATCGAGCCGGTGATCAAGCTGACCGCCAACCCGAAGACGGCGCGCGAGATGAGCGAGCACGTCGATCTCGACGTCTCCGGCATCCTGCGCGGCGAGATGAATCTCGATCAGGCGGGCGATGCGCTGATCGACATCACGCTCAGAACCTGCAACGGCCGGCTCACCGCCGCCGAGGCGCTGAAGCACCGCGAGTTCGTCATGACCAAGTTGTACCGCAGTGCCTGATGCTCTGCCGGCGGCCGGGCCTTTACCGGGCCCGGCCGCCGATCCGCAGGGCCAATCCACAGGAACGAATGCCGTCGAGCGGGCCGCAAGAGCCCGGCGCGGCCAAAACGAGATAAGGGAGAAATGTCGATGAAGACCTTTGCCAGCCTTGCTGCCGCTGCCGTGGCGGCCCTGTCCCTGGGGATCGCCGCACCGGCCAGCGCCCAGTCCTACCCCGAGAAACCGGTCAACTACATCATCCCCTTCGGCCCCGGCGGCGAGTCGGATATCACCGCGCGCCACCAGCAGGCCTTCTATTCCAAGAAGTTCGACCAGGAACTGGTCATCGAGTACAAGCCGGGCGGCGGCGGCGCCGTCGGCTGGTCGCAGCTCAATGACTACAAGGGCGACGGCTACACCTGGATGGGCGTGAACCTGCCGCACATCATCGTGCAGCCGATGGAGAAGGACGTCGGCTACAAGACCGACGATCTCACCATCGTCTATATGTTCCACTACACGCCCGACGCCCTCGTGGTGCACAAGGACAGCGAGTTCAAGACGCTGCAGGACCTCGTGGACTACGCCAAGGAGAACCCGGGCAAGGTGACTCTCTCCGGCTCCGGCAAGGCGACCTCGAACCACCTCGCCCAGGTGATGTTCGACCGCTTGGCCGGCGTCAAGACCACCTACGTTCCCTTCAAGGGCACCGGCGCGGCGGTCACCGCGCTGCTCGGCAAGCAGGTGGCGGCGGAATGGGGCTACACCTCGGTTGGCGCCAGCCACAGGGACCAGGTGCGCATGCTGGCGGTCGCCATGGACGAGCGCCATCCCCAGTTCCCCGACGTGCCGACCTTCAAGGAACTCGGCATCGACATGTCCTCGGGCGCCTACCGCGGCGTCGCGGTGCCGGAGTCCACACCGGAGGAGCTGCGCAAGCAGATCTCCGGCATGATCCACGAGATCAACCAGGACCCCGAGTTCCGCCAGCGCCTGGAGAATGATGGCATGGCCATGCTCGACGTCGGCTACGAGCAGATGGACGCCTTCATGGCCAAGATGAAGGAAACCTACGCCAGCTTGGCGAAGGATGCCGGCGTCATCGACTAGCAGCCCACGGATCGTCTTGCCTTGCCCTTCGAGGTGGCGCTGGCGCGCGTCCTCGGGGGTGAGGCAAGATTGATCTCATGCCGGGCGGCGAGCGCCAGCGAGCGTCGCTAAGCGCGAGATCGATCGCCGAGCCGCAACAGGGGAACCGGGCATGCTTCCAGGCATAGAGTACTTCGCCGCCGCGTTGACGCCGTTCAACGTCGCGCTGGCGCTCGGCGGTGTGGCCGCCGGCACCATCGTCGGCTCGCTGCCGGGGCTGACCGCGACCATGGCGGTCGCCGTCCTCGTCCCGCTGACCTTCGCGATGGAGCCGTCCTCCGCGCTCATCCTCATGGGCGCGATCTACACCGGCGCCATCTACGGCGGCGCCTATGCCGCCGTCCTGCTGAACACGCCGGGCACGCCCTCGGCCATCGCCACCACCTTCGACGGCTATCCTATGGCCAAGCGCGGCGACGGCGACCTGGCGATCACCGCGGCCTGCCTGGCCTCGGTGGTCGGCGGGCTGGTCGGCGCCTTCGCGCTGCTGCTGCTGGCGCCGCCGCTGGCCGAGGTCGCGCTCGCCTTCGGGCCGGTCGAATATTTCTGGCTGGCGCTCTTCGGCCTCTCGCTGATCGCGGCGCTGTCGGAGGGCAGCCTGTTGAAAGGCCTCATCGGCGGCTGCTTCGGCCTGCTGCTGGCGACCATCGGCGTCGCCGAGATTTCTGCCGACGTGCGCTTCACCTTCGGCTCGCGGACGCTGCTGGGTGGCATCGAGGTGGTCTCCGCGCTCATCGGTCTCTATTGCGTGCCCGTCCTCATCGACATGGTGGCGACGCCGGACCGCCACCTGCAGGTCGCCGCCACCCCGCGCGGCTTTCGCCTGCCGGAGGCCCTCGCGGCGGCCTGGCGCGGCAAGGTCAACCTCCTGCGCAGCTCGATCATCGGCACTTTGGTCGGCATCCTGCCCGGCGCCGGCGGGTCGATCGCCGGCCTCGTCGCCTACTCGGAGGCGCGCCGCGCATCCAAGCATCCGGAGCGCTTCGGCAAGGGCGAGATCGACGGCGTCCAGGCGACCGAGTCGGCCAACAACGCCACCGTCGGCGGCGGCTTCATCCCGACCCTGGTGCTCGGCATTCCCGGCACCCCGCCCGACGCCGTCATCCTCGGCGCGCTGCTGGTGCAGGGCATCCGCACCGGGCCGAACCTCTTCTCCGAGCAAGGGTCCATCGTCTACACCTTCATCTACGGTCTGGTGCTTGCCACGGTGCTGATGCTGCCGGCCGGGCTGGTGATCGGGCGCTATGCCTACCGCTTCATCGTCACCGTGCCGAAGGCGCTGCTGGTGCCGACCGTCGCTTTCATGACGGTGATCGGCAGCTACGCCATCCGCAACAGCATCTCGGACGTGGTGTTGATGATCATTCTCGGCGTTATGGGCTGGGTGCTCGGGCGCTTCGGCTTCGCGGCGTCGCCCATCGTGCTGGGCCTCATCCTCGGCGCCATCGCCGAGCAGGGCTTCGTGCAGGGCTGGACCATCGGCGCGGCGGTGGGCGACCTCCCGGGCATGTTCTTCGGCCGGCCGATCTCGCTCGCCATCATCGCGCTGACCCTCTTGTCGCTGCTCTACCCGCTGCTGCGCGGGCGCATCTTCGGCCGGCGCGGCGCCGCCGGTGGGGAGGGCGCCAATGTCGACTGAGCCATCATCCTCCCGCGACCTGCCGGGCACCATCATCGCCGCGGCGTTCATCCTGCTCGGCGCGGTGTTCTGGTGGGACACGACGGATATGTCGGATCCCGACTCCTACGTCTTCCCGCGCAGCATCATCGTTCTGATGATCGCCTTCTCGCTGCTGCTCATCCTGCGCAATCTGGCCTTCGGGGGGGGCCGGCCGCGTAGCGCCGACGAGGGCTCGTGGCCGCGGCGGATCGGCCTGGTGGCGGTGATGCTGCTGGGCGCCCTGGCGATGCCGCTGGTCGGCTTCCTGCCCGCCGGCGTGGCCGTCTTCCTTGCTATCCTGGCGCTCGCCCAGTACGACCCCTGGACGACCCACCGCCGCATCGTGTTCCCGCTGGTCGGTGTCGCCATCGTGGTCGGCTTCTATGTGCTGTTCTCGGAAGCGCTGCTGGTGCCGCTGCCGGTCGGCAGCCTGTTCGATTGAAGGAGAAGGCGGCTTGTCCGACATCGTCATTTCCGAGTTCATGGACGAGGCTGCGGTTGCGGGTCTCGGCGTCCGCTTCTCGGTGCTCTACGACCCCGCCCTCGTGGACAACGCCGAGGCCCTGTGCGGCGCGCTCGGCGAGGCGCGTGCCCTCATCGTGCGCAACCGCACCCGCGTCACCGCGCCGCTGCTGACCGCGGCGCCGCATCTCGAGGTGGTCGGGCGGCTCGGCGTCGGGCTCGACAACATCGACATGGCGGCCTGCAGGGCGCGCGGCCTGCAGGTGTTCCCGGCGACCGGCGCCAACGACCAGGCGGTGGCCGAGTATGTCATTGCGGCGGCGCTGCTGCTG
>DATCXZ010000148.1:0-12504 GCA_036570545.1 Kiloniellaceae bacterium | reverse complement strand
TCGCCCCGGCGCCGGGCGCCGACCTGGAGCGGGCGCGTGGCTGGCTGGCGGCGGCCGAGCGCCCGGTCATGATCGTCGGGCTCGACGCCCTGGCCGACGAGGCCGGCGCGGCGATCGCGCGCTTCTGCAAGACCTTCTCGGTGCCCTTCGTCACCACCTACAAGGCCAAGGGCATCGTGTCGGAGGCGCATCCGCTCTGCCTCGGCGCGGCGGGGCTCTCGCCCAAGGCCGACGCCCTGCTGCTGCCCTTCATCCGCAAGGCCGACCTCGTGCTCTGTGCCGGCTACGACCCCATCGAGATGCGCAGCGGCTGGCGCGAGGTCTGGGACCCGGCGGCGGTGCAGGTCGTCGACATCGCCGCCGTGCCCAACCGCCACTACGTGCACCAGGCGGGAATCAACTTCATCGCACACACGGGGCGTACGCTGGAGGCGATCGGCGAGGGCGTGCCGCCGCGAGCCACCTGGGCCGGCGGCGAGGTCGCGGCGCTGAAGGCGGCGCTCGCCGAGGCCTTCCCGCGGGACGAGGCCTGGGGGCCGGCGGCGGTCATCGACACCTGCCGCAGACTGCTGCCGAAGGAGACCGTGGCGACCTGCGACACCGGCGCCCACCGCATCCTCTTTGCGCAGATGTGGGAGAGCTGCGAGCCGCGCACGGTGCTGCAGTCGACGGGGCTCTGCACCATGGGCTGCGCCCTGCCGCTGGCGCTGGGCGCGCAGCTCGCCGGGCCGGAGCGCCCGGTGGTCGCCTTCACCGGCGACGGCGGCCTGCTCATGGTGGCGGGGGAGCTCTCCACCGCGGCCGAGCTCGGCTCCAAGGTCATCGTGGTGGTCTTCGTCGATGCCAGCCTCGCGCTCATCGACCTGAAGCAGCGCCAGCGCCAGATGAAGAACGCCGGCGTCGACTTCGCCCGCCACGACTTCGCCGCCCTCGCCCGCGCCTTCGGCGGCGTGGGGCATAGCGTGACCAGCCGCGCCGAGCTGGAGGCGGCGCTCGCGGACGCGTTGAATGCCGAGAGCTTCACCGTCATCGCCGCGGTCATCGAGCGCGGCAGCTACGACGGGCGGATTTGAGGCGCGGTCTCTGTCAACACACCGTCGTCATGCTCGGCTCGGGGGCCGAGGATGACGAGAAGAGAAGCGATCGGATCGGCTTGCAGAGGAGGGCCTCCTTAGGGGGCTCCCTAGAGAGGACTGCCGGTGCTTCCGGTGCATGCCGCTTCGTGCTAGCGTTTTTTGGATGACCGGGCTGCCATCCGGCATTCGACTTGCGGGAATTGCGCCATGACAACGATACAGCAGGTGCTCGATAGCAAGGGGCACGACGTCTTGACCGTCCGACCGGACGACACCGTCCTGCATGCCCTCGAGCAGATGGCGAGCCGGAACGTCGGCGCCGTGATCGTGACGGAGAACGCTGCGCCGGTCGGCATCTTCACGGAGCGGGACTACGCCCGGAGCGTCATTCTGAAAGGGCGGTCATCGACGACCACCCCGGTCCGCGACGTCATGAGCACGGAGCTGGTCTGCTTGCAGCCGGAGCAGACGGTGGACGAGTGCATGGCGATCATGACCAAGAAGCGGTTCCGCCACATGCCGGTCCTGCAAGAAGAGAAGCTGGTGGGCATCGTGTCCATCGGCGATCTGGTCAAGACCATCATCGACCAGCAGGAGTTCACCATCGAGCAGCTCAAGGGCTACATCGGCGGCAACGGCTGAGGCAATAGCCTCTGTCACACACCGTCGTGATGCCGCCTCGGCTTCGCGCAGGCAGGCCCGAGCATCCAGGGCTACCGCACGTCGCCTGCTCTGGACCCTCGGCTCGGGGGCCGAGGGTGACGAGCGGGGTGGTGGTAAGGGCGGTGGGATGTTGGCAGCCCCTCACTCCACCCACGCGATCTCCAGAATCAGCTTGCGGATGAGGGCGTCGACGAACGCGTTCTCCTGCTCGACGGCGATGGCGAAGGCGCCCATGCCGCCGATGACGTCCTGGCGGAAGTGGTCGACCAGGGCCTCGCCGCGGGGGCCGGTCATGCCGCCGCTGCGGTAGTGCAGCGCGAGGCCGTTGATGACGATGCCGGCGCTCACCGCCAGCTCGCGCGCCAGCGGCAGCGGCATGCCGCCGCGCTGGCCGGCGTCGCCGGAGACGTCGATCACCTTGCGGAAGCCGTCGAAGGCGTTGCCCTCGATCCACTGGTGGCAGAAGGCGATGGCGTTGCTGATGGAGTTCCAGCCGAAGGCCCTGCGCGGTGCCGCGAGCACCGCGTCGGCGAAGGCCTTGGCGGTGTCGGCGCCGTCGATCAGCGTCCAGTCGACGATGGGGTTCATCGACTCGGGCCCGCCCCACTCCATGAGGGCGATGGCGATGCTGCGCTCGAAGCCCGAGGTCATGATGCCGACGACGTCCGGGTGGCTCACCGCCTGGGCGTAGGCCTGGCGCTGAAAGGCGAACTCGTCCTCCTGGATCGAGCCGGAACCGTCGACGGCGAGGCAGAGCTCGAGGTCGACCTTGCGGGGCACCGCCTCCTGTGCGGCCGCAGGCGCGCCGGCGAGCAGCAGGGTGGCGGCGGTCAGCAGGCAAAGGCGGCGCATGGTCATCCCCCCGATTTTCTGCAACCCCTGAGCATATAGCGCCCGGGTGCATTCTGACGAGATGCCGGTGCGGCTGTCGTCCCGGGACTTGTTCCCGGGACCCAATGCCGTGGCCACTCATCGGTTCGTCGATCGGCAGCTTTCAGCGCTCGCGGCCGGGGAGGATGCAAGCCTTGTACGACCTCGCCACGCGCTGATGGCAATGGGCCCCGGGGCCAAGCCCCGGGGCGACAGTGGTGTGCGTGAGGCGTTGCGCGAACCGGATAGGGATGCTGGACAGGACGGCGCTCACACCGCCTCCGGCAGCAACTCCTGCACCACCTCGAAGGCCTCGAGTTCCGGATGCGAGAGGTAGAGCCCGCTGTTGTCGCCGGCGTTGCGGTGCGCCGCGCGGAAGGCCTCCGACTTCGTCCAGGCCTCGAAGGCGCCGGACGAGGCCCAGACGGTGTGCGAGGAGTAGAGCGTGTGGTCGTCGCGCTTGGGACCCTTCAGCAGGCTGAAGTGCTTGAAGCCCGGCACGCCGGTCAGGTGGGTGTCGCGGTTCTTCCAGACCGCCTCGAAGGCCGTCTCCTGGCCGTGCTTCACCTTGAAGCGGTTCATGGCGATGAACATGGGCTGCCCTCTCATGACTCTCGAATGCGGCGGGCATGATGGCGGGCGAGGGCGCGCGCCGCAAGAAGATTGCGAGCGATTCTCAGTCGAACGCAGCCGTCAACACTGTCTTCCGCTCCTGCAACTCTGCTGACTCATAGGGCACCGCTGGCCTTGCGCCCCAGACCGGGCCGGGCCAGGCGGGGTCGGTCGTGAAGCGGGCGATGACGTGGACGTGGAGTTGAGGCACCAGGTTGCCGAGCGCGCCGACGTTGATCTTGTCGGGCGCGAAGCTAGTTTGAAGGGCGCGGGAGGCGCGGCAGATCTCCTCGGTGAGCTGCGCCCGCGCGTCCCTGTCGAGATCGTGGATCTCCTTGAGGTCCGGGCGGCGCGGCACCAGGATGAGCCAGGGCCAGCTCTGGTCGTTCATCAGCAGCACCCGGCAGAGCGGCCAGTCGGCGAGCGCGGCGGTGTCGGCCGCCAGGCGTTCGTGCAGGACAAAGTCATCACCCATTCTTCATGCCACCCGTGAAGCCCGAATCCTGGTTGAGGCTAACGCCGCGCGCGCTCCTCATCGAGGGGTAAGGGTGTCTGCCTACAATAACATATACAATTTGTTATTGATTTATATTAGGCGTGCATTCACTGTATAATGGCTGGGTTGCAAAAAATGCCCTGGTGGTTTGCGCCGGGATGCGCAGTATGAGGACGACGTGCCGTCCTGCGAGTGACTATCACTCGCTGGAATAAAAGAGGGCGCCACATAAGCTTGGCACGTTGGGGATCGGAGGAAGGGCACTTGGGGGTCGTGCGCCCACAGGCGCCTTTTTCTTGTCTGGTGCCAGTGAAGCAAGTTGATAGGAGTCGGGTTGATGCCGTCTGATAGTCCCGCCCTGCCGAAGTCGGTGACCGAGGAATCGGTCCTCGCGCTGCGCCACTGGACGGACGAGTTGTTCTCCTTCCGCCTTACCCGGCCGGCAAGCTTCCGTTTCCGCTCCGGCGAGTTCGTCATGCTGGGCTTGATGGTCGAAGGCAAGCCGCTGCTGCGCGCCTACTCCATCGCCAGCCCGTCGTGGGACGACGGCCTCGACTTCTTCTCCATCAAGGTGCCGGACGGGCCGCTGACCTCGCGTCTGCAACACATCAGGGAAGGCGACCGCCTGCTGCTCGGCCGCAAGCCGACCGGCACGCTGGTGCTCGACGCGCTGACCCCGGGCAAGCGCCTGTACATGCTGTCGACCGGCACCGGCATCGCGCCCTTCGCCAGCCTGATCCGCGAGCCGGAAGTCTACGAGAAGTTCGACCAGATCATCCTCACGCACACCTGCCGTAATGTGGCCGACCTTGGCTACGGCAGGCAGCTCGTCGACTCCATCGAGCGCGATCCGCTGGTCGGCGAGTTGGTCGGCGGCAAGCTGACCTACTACTCCACCACGACCCGCGAAGTGTTCCCCAATCGGGGACGCATCACCGACCTCATCGAGAACGGCCGCATGTTCGCCGATCTTGGCATCGCGCCGATGAACCCGGCGGAAGACCGCGTGATGATCTGCGGCTCCGTGGCGATGCTGCGCGACGCCAAGAAGATCGTCGAAGGCCTCGGCTTCGTCGAAGGCTCCAACGCCAACCCCGGCGACTTCGTGATCGAGAAGGCCTTCGCGGAGTAACCCCTCCATTCGTCACCCTCGGCCTCGCCACACCACGGCTGTCGTCCCGGCACCTGTTGCCGGGTGAAAGCAGTAGGGCCAAGACCCGGGACGACAGCGGTGTGTAGGCGAATTTGTTGCAACCCCTCCATTCGTCACCCTCGGCCCCCGAGCCGAGGGTCCAGAGCAAGCGACGGAGCGGTCGCCCTGGATGCTCGGGTCAGGCCCGCGCATGACAACTTGAGTAGGTAGCGAGGGCGGCCCGCTCGCTCTCTACCGCTGCCCGGTATCCCAGTGCGGCGCGATCCACACCGGCGCGTCGGAGGCGGGCAGGGGCTCGCGGCCGCGGATGGTGTCGGCGAGCTTTTCGGCCAGCATGATGGTCGGCGCGTTGAGGTTGCCGCTGACGATCGACGGCATGATCGAGGCGTCGACGACGCGCAGGGACTCGAGGCCGTGCACCCGCGCCTTGCCGTCGACCACCGCCATGCTGTCGGTCCCCATCCTGCACGAGCAGGAGGGGTGGTAGGCGCTCTCCACGTGGGCGCGCACGAAGGCGTCGATCTCGGCGTCCGTCTGCACCTCGGGGCCGGGCGCCAGCTCGGCGCCGCGGTAGGGATCGAAGGCCTTCTGCGCAAAGACTTCGCGCGTGAGCCTGACCGCGGCGCGGAACTCCTGGCGGTCGGCTTCCTGGCTCAGGTAGTTGAAGAAGATGCGCGGCGCCGCCTTGGGGTCGGCCGACTTCAGCGTGATCTCGCCGCGGCTCTGCGAGCGCATCGGCCCGACGTGGGCCTGGAAGCCGTGACCGCCGGCGGGGTGGCTGCCGTCGTAGTTCATGGCGATGGGCAGGAAGTGATACTGCAGGTCCGGATGCTCGACGCCGGCGCGGCTGCGGATGAAGCCGCCGGCCTCGAAGTGGCTGGAGGCGCCGAGGCCGGCCCTGAAGAGAAGCCAGTTGATGCCGATCAGCGCCTGGTTCCACGGCTTCAGCGCCGAGTAGAGCGTGATCGGCTGCGTGCAGGCGTGCTGCACGTAGACCTCCAGGTGGTCCTGCAGGTTCTTGCCGACGCCCGGCAGGTCGTGCGCGACGGCGATGCCCTGCGCCTTCAATTCGTCGGCCGGGCCGACGCCGGACAGCAGCAGCACCTGCGGCGAGTTGATGGCGCCGCCGGAGAGGATCACCTCGCGCTGGGCGCGCACCTCGACGCGCTCGCGCCCCTTGGCGAGCTCGACGCCGACCGCGCGGCCGTTCTCGATGAGCACGCGGGTGGTGAGCGCGCGCGTCCACACGGTGAGGTTCGGCCGCGCCATCGCCGGCTTCAGGTAGGCGACGGCGGCGCTCCAGCGGCGCCCGCCATGGACGGTCATGTCCATGTGGGCGAAGCCTTCCTGCTGAAAGCCGTTCATGTCCTGGGTGACCGGGTAGCCGGCCTGGCGGCCGGCCTCGATCCAGGCCTTGAACAGCGGGTTGCGGCAGGCGCCGGCGGAGACCTGCAGCGGCCCGTCGCCGCCGCGGTAGGCATCCGCTCCGCGCTCGTAGGTCTCGGCCTTGCGGAAGTAGGGCAGCACCTGGCTGTAGTCCCAGCCGGCAAGCCCGCCCTGCGCCCAGCGGTCGTAGTCGCGCGCATGGCCGCGCACGTAGGCCATGCCGTTGATCGAGGAGGAGCCGCCGAGGACGCGCCCGCGCGGGCAGTACATGCGCCTGTTGTCGACGTGGGGCTCCGGCTCCGAATGGTAGAACCAGTTGTACTTGTCGTTGGCCAGCGGCTTGGCGAGCGCCGCCGGCATGTGGATGAAGATCGAGTTGTCGCGCCCGCCGGCCTCCAGCAGCAGCACGCTGACGCCGGCGTCCTCGGTCAGGCGGCTCGCCAGCACGCAGCCGGCCGAGCCGGCACCGACGATGATGTAGTCGAAGCTCTGGATATCGGACATGGGTAGGGAACTCTAGTAAGGCGAGTCGACGTCGTTCATGGCGACGTAGACGCTTTTTAGCTGGGTGTAGTGCTCGATGGCGGCCTGGCCGTTCTCGCGGCCGATGCCGGACTGCTTCACGCCGCCGAAGGGCATGGCGATGGGTGTCACGTTGTAGGTGTTGATCCAGCAGGTGCCGGCCTCGAGCCGTCCCACCACGCGGTGGCCGCGCGCGAGGTCGCGGGTGAAGACGCCGGCCGACAGCCCGAAGGGCGTGGCGTTGGCGCGTGCGATCGCTTCGTCCTCGTCCTCGAAGGACAGCAGCGACAGGACCGGCCCGAAGATCTCCTCGCGCACGATGGCCATGTCGTCGCGACAGCCGGCGAACACCGTCGGCTCGACGAAGTTGCCCCGCGCCAGCGCGGGGTCGGCCGGACGGCCGCCGCCCGCCGCGATCTCGGCGCCCTCCTGGCGGCCGCGCTCGATGTAGCCCAGCACCTTCTCGCAGTGCTCCTTCGAGATCAGCGCGCCGACCTGGGTCGCCGGGTCCATCGGATCGCCGATCTTCAGGCTCTTCGTCTTCTCGACCAGGCGCGCGAGGAAGGCGTCGTGCAGGCCTTGCTGCACGAAGACGCGGGTGCCGTTGGAGCAGACCTCGCCCTGGGTGTAGAAATTCGCCAGCAGCGCGCCGTTCACCGCGTTCTCGAGGTCGGCGTCGTCGAACACGACGAGCGGCGACTTGCCGCCGAGCTCAAGCGTCACGTGCTTCAGCGTCTGCGCGGCGTCGGCCATCACCTTCTTGCCGGTGCCGACCTCGCCGGTCAGCGACACCTTGGCGATGCCGGGGTGGCGGGTCAGCGCTTGGCCGGTCTCGGCGAAGCCCTGCACCACGTTGAAGACGCCGTCGGGCAGCCCGGCCTCGGTGTAGATCTCCGCCAGCTTCAGCGCGCTGAGCGGGGTCAGCTCGGCCGGCTTGAAGATCATGGCATTGCCGCAGGCCAGCGCCGGCGCCGACTTCCAGCAGGCGATCTGGATCGGGTAGTTCCAGGCGCCGATGCCGGCGCAGACGCCGAGTGGCTCGCGGCGCGTGTAGAAGAAGTCGCCGCCGAGGTCGAGATGCTCGCCGTGCAGGCTGGCGGCGAGGCCGGCGTAGTACTCGATGCAGTCGGCGCCCGACAGCACGTCGACCACCTCGGCCTCCTGGATCGGCTTGCCGCAGTCGAGGACTTCCAGCTCCGCCAGCTCGCGGTTGCGCGCGCGCAGGATGCGCTGCGCCTCGTGCAGCACGCGGCCGCGCGCGGTGCCGCTCATGCGTGACCACACGGCAAAGCCTTCCCGCGCGGAGTCCACGGCGGCATCGACATCCGCTGCCGAGGCCTGCTGCACGGTGCAGATCGCCTCGCCGGTCGCCGGGTTCACCGTCTCGAAGGCCTTGCCGCTGCGGGCATCCGCGTAGCGGCCATGAATGTAGAGCTTCTGCTCGGGCAGGTTACGGGTCACGTCTGGGGTCTAGTCCTTTTGCAGCAGGCGGCGGGCGTAGTCGCGTGCGATGACGCGCGCCTGGTCGACGGTGAGCGGGCCGCTGGAGAGCGCGCAGCGCAGCCAGAGGCCCTCGATCATGGCGGCGAGGCCGGCCGCGGCGGCGCGCGCCTCCGCGGCCGGCAGAAGCTGGCGGAAGGCGTGGCTGAGGTTGCTCAGGAGGCGCCGCTCGTTGATCTTCTGGATGCGCCACAGCGCCGGCGCGGTGCGCGCCTCGGCCCAGAAGGCGAGCCAGGCGGAGACATTCTCCGGCTCGTTCTGCGCGTCGGAGAAGTTGGCGAGGATGACGGCGTCGATGCGCTGCTCCGGCGTCTCCGCCGCCTTCAGGCGCTTCACCGTCTCGCGCAGCAGGTCCTGCGCCAGCGAGCGCATGGTGGCGGCCAGCAGGCCCGCCTTGTCGTCGAAATAGTGGGCGACGATGCCGCCGGAGAGGCCCGCGTTCTTGGAAATGCGCGAGATCGTCGCGTTGGCGAAGCCCTGCTCGTGGATCGAGGTGATGGTCGCCGCGATGAGCTGGCGCCGCCGCAGATCCTCCATTCCGACCTTGGGCATGCGCCGCGGCCTCCATTCGCGATAGGGTGAGGGAGGGCGGCCCCAGGCGCATCCGGGGCCGCCGTCAGCCGTAGAGGTATTTTATTTTGATTGAACGTTCAATCAAGAAAAACTAGGCTCCCGTCACGGTCTCGGGAAGGACAGCGCCGGCACAAGCGGCCGAAGCGCGCGGGAGGCCACAGGGAAATTCAAGGAGGCAAGCAAGATGAGACTGATGAACTGCACGCGCGGTGTCGCCGGCGCGGCCGCGGCGTTCGCCCTGGTGGCGTCGTTCGGCGCCCAGGCGGCCGACCCGGCATCCTGCAAGGAAGTGAGCCTCGCCGATGTCGGCTGGACCGACATCACGGCGACGACGGCCGCCACCTCGGTGGTGCTCGAGGGCCTCGGCTACCAGCCGGAGGCGGAGGTGCTCTCCGTGCCGGTCACCTACGCCAGCCTGAAGAACGGCGACATCGACATCTTCCTCGGCAACTGGATGCCGACCATGGAAGGCGACATCGCCAAGTACCGCGAGGACGGCTCCGTGGAGACGGTGCGGGCCAACCTGGAAGGCGCCAAGTACACCCTGGCGGTGCCGAAGTACACCGCGGAGAAGGGCCTGAAGGACTTCGCCGACATCGCCAAGTTCGAGGACGATCTCGACGGCAAGATCTACGGCATCGAGCCGGGCAACGACGGCAACCGCCTGATCCTCGACATGATCGACCAGGACGCGTTCGATCTGGGCGACTTCGAGGTGGTGGAGTCGTCCGAGCAGGGCATGCTGGCCCAGGTCGCCCGCGCGGTGAGGGCGAAGCAGGACATCGTCTTCCTCGGCTGGGCGCCGCATCCGATGAACAACAACTTCGACCTGGTCTATCTCTCCGGCGGTGACGACGTCTTCGGGCCGGACTACGGCGGCGCCACGGTCTACACCAACGTCCGCAAGGGCTACGCCGGCGAGTGCCCCAACGTCGGCAAGCTGCTGAGCAACCTGGAATTCAGCCTGCCGATGGAGGGCGCCATCATGGGGGCCATCCTGAACGACGGCAAGAACGAGAAGGTGGCGGCGACGGAGTGGCTGAAGGCCAACCCCGGCGTGCTCGACGGCTGGCTGGCCGGCGTGCAGACCGTCGACGGCAAGGACGGGCTGGCGGCGGTGAAGGCGCATCTCGGCCTGTAACTTCCGCCCGGTGAGCGTGTAAGCTGGAACGGCCGGGCCGCTTGGCCTGGCCGTTCTGCTTTGCGGGACGGCGACAGGAGACGATGGGGGAGCTTTGGCCATGGATTTTCTGGAACAGCACAAGATTCCGCTGGGCGGCTGGATCAGCGACTTCGTCGACTTCCTGAACACCCACGCCGCCTGGTTCTTCAATTTCATCTCCAGCGTCCTCGGGTTCCTCATCGAAGGCCTGATCGACGTCCTGCAGGCGGTGCCGGCACTGCTGCTCATCGCGCTTCTCGCCGGCTTCGCCTTCTGGCTGCACCGCTCGATCTGGCTCGTCGTCGGCATCGTGCTGTCGCTGCTGCTCATCGTGAACATCGGCTACTGGACGGAGACCATCGAGACCCTGGCGCTGGTGCTCTTCGCCACGTCGCTCTGCATGCTCATCGGCGTGCCGGTCGGCATCGCCGCGGCGCATCGTCCCTGGCTCTACACCGTGGTCCGCCCGGTGCTCGACCTCATGCAGACCATCCCCACCTTCGTCTATCTGATCCCGACCCTGATCCTGTTCGGCCTCGGCGTGGTGCCGGGGCTGATCTCCACCGTCATCTTCGCCATCCCGGCGCCGATCCGGCTCACCTACCTCGGCATCGTCTCGGCGCCCCAGAACCTCGTCGAGGCCGGCGAGTCCTTCGGCGCGACCAAGAGCCAGCTCCTGTGGAAGGTGGAGCTGCCGCACGCGCTGCCGACCATCATGGCGGGCCTCACCCAGTGCATCATGCTGTCGCTCTCCATGGTGGTGATCGCCGCGCTGGTCGGTGCCGACGGCCTCGGCAAGCCTGTGGTGCGCGCCCTCAACACGGTGAACATCGCGCGCGGCTTCGAGGCCGGCCTCGCCATCGTCATCGTCGCGATCCTGCTCGACCGCATCTGCAAGCAGCGCGGCGCGAAGAAGAAGGAGAGCTGAGGGATGACGGATGTGAGAGGCGCGGGGGCGGGCCAAACCACGGTCGACTTCGAGAACGTCGACATCATCTTCGGCAAGGAGCCGCAGCAGGCCCTGGCGCTGCTCGACCAGGGCGCGACGCGCGACGAGATCCTGGCCCAGACCAACAACGTCGTCGGCGTCGCCGGCGCCTCGCTGGCCATCGAGGAGGGCGAGATCTGCGTCCTCATGGGGCTCTCCGGCTCCGGCAAGTCGACCCTGCTGCGCGCCGTCAACGGCCTCAACAAGGTGACCCGCGGCAAGGTCCTGGTGCGCGACGAGACCGGCCTGGTCGACGTCGCCTCCTGCGATGCGGCGACGCTGCGCCGCCTGCGCATGAACCGCGTCGCCATGGTGTTCCAGCAGTTCGGCCTGCTGCCCTGGCGCACGGTGGCGGAGAACGTCGGCTTCGGGCTGGAGCTGCGCGGCATGGACCGGAAGGCGCGCGAGGCCATCGTCGCCGAGAAGCTGGAACTGGTCAGCCTGTCGCAGTGGAAGGACAAGTTCGCCCACGAGCTCTCCGGCGGCATGCAGCAGCGCGTCGGCCTCGCGCGCGCCTTCGCCACCGACGCCGACATCCTGCTGATGGACGAGCCCTTCTCGGCGCTCGACCCGCTGATCCGCGACCACCTGCAGGACGAGTTGCTGGCGCTGCAGCAGCGCCTGAGGAAGACCATCATCTTCGTGAGCCACGACCTCGACGAGGCGCTGAAGCTGGGCAGCCACATCGCCATCATGGAGGGCGGGCACATCGTGCAGTACGGCAAGCCCGAGGCCATCGTGCTGAACCCGGCCAACGAGTACGTCGCCGAGTTCGTCGCCCACATGAACCCGCTGAACGTGCTGCGCGGCGGCTCGCTGATGACGCCGGTCGAGGAGTTGAAGCGCGAGGGCGACGCCGTGCTGCTGGACCGCGCCGGGCGCTTCCGCGTGAAGCTGAACGCCGCCGGCGGGCCCGAGGCGGTGACCATCGACGGCTACCTCGGCCGCCTCATGCCCCACCAGTCCGATATGGATATGGCCGCCTTGCCGTCCACCGCGCTGATCACTGCGCCCTGCGACCTTTCCATGCGCGCCGCCATCGAGCTGCGCCAGGCGACCGGCCATCCGGTCGCCCTTGTCGAGGACGGCAAGCTGGTCGGCGTCTGCGGCGACGAGGAGATCTACGCCGGCATCCTGCGCCAGAGCCGCGCCGCCGACGCGCCGGAGCAGCAGGCCGGGGCGGCGTCGTGACCCTGGCCCCCGGTTCCATCCAGGGCATCCTCTTCGACAAGGACGGCACGCTGCTCGACTATCACGCCACCTGGCTGCCGCTGAACCGGCAGGCGGCGCTACAGGTGGCCGAGGGCGACGCGGCGCTCGCCGAGCGTCTGCTGGTCGCCACCGGCTACGATCCGGCGAGCGGGCGCATCCTCGGCGACTCCCTGCTGGCGAGCGGGACCAACGACGAGATCGCCGCCGCCTGGGCCGCTCTGCTGGGCCTCGATCCGGCCGCGACGGCCGCGCGCGTCACCGCCCACTTCGAGGCCTGCAGCGGCGAGACGG
>DATCXZ010000147.1:0-29502 GCA_036570545.1 Kiloniellaceae bacterium | reverse complement strand
CGGCGGCCTGGCCGCCGGCGCGCAGCAGGGCGCGTCGGGTGACGCGTCGGCGCGGCGTGTCGGGAGAGACTAGATGCTTGATCCCATGCGCGCGCAGGTGAACCGCCGGATGCGCCATCTCGGCTCGTGTGTGGCCCATTCGACCACATTGGTCTGCGCCATGACCGAACATTGATGCAGCGTCTCGTAGTGGTACAGCGGCACCTCGAACGTCTTGCAGTCGGCGGGACTGGCGATGAGGCAGGCGACGATCAGGACTTCGTACATGAGAAACCCCACTCGCTCTGGGGCGCGGAACCGCTCCGCCGCGGAGCCGGGATGAGCGCCCGAACGAATCTGTGACGGAACATCCTAAGCAGAAGTCCAAAACAGCCATTAAAAGCCCAAGGAGTCGCGCCGCTCCGGTTCTTCTCCCGATAGAAACGCCGCTTGATGCGCTTCTAAGGGCGCCATGGTGTCACCTTTTCTCCCTCCAATCCAGCCGCCCGCCAGGCATCGACGCCATCCGGAAACCAGATAATGTTCCTAAAGCCGTAGCTGAGCGCGCGCTTGGCCGCATTCCACGACATCCAGCAGTCCGGCTCGCAGAACACCACGATGGGGCGGTCCAGCGATCCGGCGCGGCGCTGCAGCTCTTCCTTGAAGGCCGTCTCCTCCGCCTCGGATAGCCTGCCGTAGCCCATATTGGCGAGCCACACCGCGCCTTTGATGGTCTCGCGCTGCGGATCGCGCCAGATGGCGTCCGCCCGCCGGTTGGCGGGCTTGGGCTGTGTCGGCATCACGTCGACCAGCAGCGGATCTTCCTTTGCAATCAGGGCGCGCAGGCCCTCGACATCGACGGTGCGCGCGCCGGTGAGGCCGGCCGGCACGGCGGCGCGATAGTTCTCCGTGCGGTAGCCCGCCGGCTCCGGCACCGCCTCGGCGGAAGAGGCGGCGTCGTCGGCATCGACGCTGGCCTTGCGGATCGGCTTGCCCTGACCGTCGAGCAGCGGCACCCCGTAGCTCGCCAGGATCTGCTCGATCTCCGCCTTGTGCTTCTCCAGCAGGCCGTTCAGCCGGTGCTTCCAGTCGGGCTCGTTGTAGCGGATGCCCATGGAGATGCGGTAGTCCAGGCGCTCATGGCCGGGGTCGGGCGCCATTGGCGTGATGACGAGGTCCGGCGACAACTCCTTCACCCAATAGCCGGCCAGCGGACCCCAGACGAGCGCGGCGTCGATCTCGTCCTCGGCCACGTCCTGCACCATGTCGCGCGCCGGCTTCTCCAGCCGGGTGTCGACGATCAGGGGATAGCTCCTGGCGCGATCCAGCAAGCCGTAGCGCGCCACCAGGGTGGCGACTGGCGTGCGCGGCTGCATGCCCACGCGCAGCGCCTTGAAGACAGGATCGTCGAGCCGTCCTTCTGTGAGCTGCAGCTCCGGCCGGTGCACGATCACATAGCCCGAGCGATAGTAGGGGTTGGTGTTCTGCATCAGCTCGTTGGTAGTGGCGACCCCGATGATGAGATCGCAGCGCCGGGCCGCCAGGGTGTTGCGCACGAAGCCGATGGTCTGCGGGAACCAGGTGTATTCCAGCGGCACGCCGAGATCCGCCGCGATCAGCTCTGCGATCTTGTTCTCGAAGCCCTCGCCCTTGTCGTTGGAGTAGGGCAGGTTGCCGGGGTCGGCGCAGACCCGCAGCCTCGTCTGATCCACGACTTCGCCGGTCGCGGCCGTGCCGGGCTCCGCACCCCCTGCTGCCAGCGCGGCGGCGAAGCCGAGAGCGCAGAGGGGCTGTAGGGGCCAGCGAAGCAAAGCCGTCATTGACTGGCTTTCCACTCCTTGTAGACCGGGTCGTTCTCAGGATCGAGGCGATCGGGTCGACCACGGCCGAGCTTACCATCGGCGCGCGCCTTCAGGTAGGCGTAGATGTGGTCGATGTAGAGCATCACGTCGATGTTCTCGGCGAAAGCCGGCATCACCGACTCCTTGCCGGCCCCGAGGTTCTGCCGGCCGTTGACGACGATATCGAGAAACTCGGAATAGCTGAGCGCGTTCAGCGAATCCTTGAGAGCAGGCGCATAGGAGCTGCCGAGCGCATCGGGGCCATGGCAGGTATGGCAAGCGGAGTGGTAGCGGCGGAAGCCGTTGTAGGTTCCATAGTCGACCTTGCCGTCCCGGATGATGTAAGGCTGCTTCTCCCAGTCCACCTCACCGGTGTCGTCGCTCTGGGCGTCGTCGCTGGTCTGGGCATCGTCGCTGCTCTGGCCGGCAGCAGCGCCGGCCAGCAGGCCCACGGCCGCCATGGTGACGGCCACCAGTGTCAGGGCCGCGAGCGACAGGGATGTCGTCGAGAAACGCATCAATCGTGAACTCCCTCGGGAAGAGCGTTGTCCGGCGCCGCGTCGGCTCGGGGGCTCGGGCATCGGGCCGGGAGGGACTGCGCGGCGGCGCCACGGCGATCCCACAAAAAATAGCGGGCCGATGGTGGCCATCGGCCCGCGTAGGTTCTCTAAACTGCAGGGCTTGTCGTCACAGGAAGGCCTTTACTCCGGCAGCGCAAACACCGTCAGTTGGCCGCCGAGATTGGTGTAGTTCGCGAGGGACTGATAAGCGCCCACCGCGCCCAGGCCCTCGGTGCCTTCCGTCAGGCCCGCGGCGAGACCGATGCCGGCCCAGCCGCCAATGCCGGACAGGATGGCGATGTACTGCTTGCCGTCGTGCACGTAGGTGGTGACGTTGCCGATGATGCCCGAGGGCGTCTTGAAGCTGTAGAGTTCTTCTCCGGTCATCGGATCGACCGCCTTCAGATAGCCCTCGAGGGTGCCGTAGAAGACCACGTCGCCGGCCGTCGAGAGGGCGCCGGACCACACCGAGAAGGGCTCCTCCTTCGACCACACGATCTCACCCTTGGCGGCATCCCAGGCGATGAAATTGCCGAGGTGGTCGCCGCCGGGGGCGGGATACATCGAGAGGGTCGCCCCGACGTAGGGCTGGCCGGCGGTGTAGGAAACCTCGAACGGCTCATAGTCCATGCAGACGTGGTTGGTCGGCACGTAGAACAGGCCGGTCTTCGGCGAGTAGCTCGCTGGCTGCTGGTCCTTGCTGCCGAGCGCCGCCGGGCAGATGCCTTCGGAGTTCACGTCGACGCCGTTCTGGTGCGTGGAGTACTCGGCGACCACCTGCGGACGGCCGGTCTCCATGTCGACCTCGGTTGCCCAGTTCACGGCCGGGTCGTACTTCTCCGCCACCAGCAGCTCGCCGGTCACGCGGTCGAGAGTGTAGGCAAAGCCGTTGCGGTCGAAGTGAACCAGCACCTGGCGCTCCTGACCGTCGATCTCGAGGTCGGTCAGGATCATCTCGTTGACGCCGTCATAGTCCCACTCGTCGTGCGGCGTCATCTGGTAGAGCCACTTGGCCATGCCGGTGTCGAGGTCGCGCGCGAAGATGGTCATGGACCAGCGGTTGTCGCCCGGACGCTGCACCGGGTTCCAGGTACCGGGGTTGCCTGAGCCGTAGTAGACGAGGTTCAATTCGGGATCGTAGGACAGCCAGCCCCAGACTGCGCCGCCGCCCAGCTTCCACTGGTCGCCTTCCCAGGTCTTCAGGCTGGAGTCCGCGCCGATCGGCTCGCCGAGATGGGTCGTCTGCTCGGGGTCCACCAGCAGCATGTCGTCCGGCCCCTGCGAATAGCCGCGCCAGGCGATCGAGCCGTCGCTCATGTTGTAGGCGGTGATGTGGCCCTGGATGCCGAACTCGCCGCCGGAGACACCGATGAGCACTTTGTCACCGGCCACCATGGGGGCCATGGTGCCGGTCTCGCCCTTGCTGGGGTCGCCGTTCTTCACCGACCACTTCACCTCGCCGGTCCTGGCATCGAGCGCCACCAGCGTGGTGTCGGCCTGGTGCAGGAAGATCATGCCGTTGCCGTAAGCGACGCCGCGGTTGACGGTGTCGCAGCACATCACGGGAATGACGTTGGGGTCCTGCCGCGGCTCGTACTTCCAGATGATGCGGCCGTTGTTGTTGAGGTCGAGCGCGAAGACCTTGTTGGGGAACGGCGTGTGGATGTACATCACGTCGCCCATCACCAGCGGGCCGCCCTCATGGCCGCGCAGCACGCCGGTCGAGAAGGTCCAGGCGACCTGGAGGTCGCCGACGTTCTCCTTGGTGATCTCATCGAGCTCGCTGTAGCGCCAGTTCGCGTAGTTGCCGGTCGGCATCACCCACTCGTTCGGGTTCTCCTGCATCTTCAGCAACTCGTCGTTGGCAAGCGCCGCCGAGGACGCCATCAGCGCGACCGCCGTTGAGGCTACCATGAGTTTAATTCGTTGCATTTCCCGTCCCCTGATTGTGTGTTGTCGGCACGCATTCAAAGTTGAAGCTGCCCACGTTTATCGGAGCCGAACGAGCCCGAGAGCAGGGCGCTAATTGTGCTCGGGAGTCTGCGAAGACGTCTGAGGATTGTCGATAGAACCATAGTACTAAGCTGCACAACGCCTGGAAAAACCACGGTTCTTCAGGTGCGGTGCAGCATCCGCGCTCGGGGGCTGTGCGGCCCGGCTCAGGAATGCAGTCAGGCGAGAACGGTGTCGGGATGCTCGCGCGTCAGTGTGGCGAGAAAGCCGGCAAGGGAATCGCCGCTGCGCGCGCCGCGCGGCAGCGGTACAGCGACGTCGCCGACGAGGGCCGCCGGCCGTCCGTTCAGCAGCAGCAGGCGATCGGCGAGGCGGGCCGCCTCGCGCACGTTGTGGGTGACCATCAGCACCGTGGCGCCCTGTGCCTGCCACAGTTCGATCAGGTGGGCGCGCAGGCGGTCGGCGGTGTGCTCGTCCAGCGACACGAAGGGCTCGTCGAGCAGCAGCAGATCCGGCATCACCGCGAAGGCGCGCGCCAGCGCCACCCGGCGCGCGAGGCCTAGCGAGAGCTCCGCGGGATAGCGGGCGCGCAGATCGGCGAGGCCGAGCACTGCGAAGAGCCGATCGAGATCCGGCGCGGCGGCCGCAGGCGGCTGCTGCTGCGGCAGCGCCAGGCGTACGTTCTGCTCGACCGTGCGCCACGGCAGCAGGCGCGGCTCCTGGAATACTGCGGCCATGCGCAGGCCCGCTGGCATCAGCGTCACGGTGCCCTCGTAGTCGCGGTCGAGGTCTAGGATGATCTTCAGTGTGGTGGTCTTGCCGCAGCCCGAGGGGCCGATGAGGCAGGTGAAGCTGCCGGGCTTCAGCTCGAAACGCAGGTCGCGCAGCACCACCGTCTCGGCGCCGTCGGCGGAGCGGAAGGCCTTGCGGTCGATCCTGACGTCAAGCCGCCCGGGCGAGCGCGCCGGGCCGCCAGCGGTTGACATGGGTTTCAAGCGGCTGAACCACCACGAATTCAATGAACAGCATGACGCAGACGAAGGCCAAGGCATAGCCGAGGATGGCAGCCACGTCGAACAGTTGGAAATAGAGATGAATCTGAAAGCCGACGCCGTTGGAGCGGCCGAGCAGTTCCACCACCAGTACGATCTTCCAGATCAGCGCCAGGCCGGAGCGGCCGGCAGCGGCGATAAAGGGAAAGAGCTGCGGCAGCACGACGTGGCGCAGCAGCTTGAGGCGCGAGAAGCGAAATGCCTGCGCCATCTCCATGAGGTCGGCATCAAGGGCGCGCGCGCCCTCGCGCAGGGTGACCACGACATTGGGGATCTTGTTCAGCGCTACTGCGGTCACCGCCGCCGCCTCGGTGAGGCCGATCCAGATGTAGCAGAGCACGATGACGACGAGAGCCGGGATGTTGATCAGCAGGATGATCCAGGGATCGAGCAGCCGGTCGAGGCGGCTGTGCTGGCCCATGGCCACGCCGATCGCGGCGCCGACCGCCATGGCGATGAGGAAGGCGGCGGCGACGCGGGCGAGCGTCACCGCGAGGTGATAGAACAGCGTGCCGTCGGCGGCCTCGCGGACGACGAAGGTGAGCACCGCGAGCGGCCCCGGCACTTCGCTGCGCCCGGCCAGCCCCGCCGCCGCGGCCCACAGCGCGAGAAAGGCAAGGATCGATACCAGCCGCAGGGGCAGGCGCATCAGAATCCGTCGGCCAGAAGCGGCCAGAAAGTGCCCGGCGCCATGGTCGCCGAGCGGCCGACCAGCTTCTCGCCGCCGAGCTCCGCGAGGATGTCGTAGACCTTCCGGGTGTCGGCGATCTCCTCGCCCAGCGGGCGGTCGGGAATGCCTTCGCGAAAGCGGTCGCGCAGGGCGACGAGGGTCGCATCGTCCTTGGCGCCGGTCATCTCGCGCAGCACCTCCCACTCGGCATCCGAACGGCGCAGCAGCGCCTTGGCCTCGCGCGAGGCGGCGATGAAGCCGCGCGCCGCCGCGAGGTTGCGCGCCGCCCAGTCTTCGTCGAAGACGTAGCCGATGGCGGAGATCGGCCCCGCGGCGCCGAGCGCCATGGCGGCATCGTTGGCGCCGACGATGCGGCGGAAGCCCTTGGCCTCGAGCCGCGCGCTGTAGTGCCAGTAGTTCAGCACCGCGTCGATCTCGCCCGTCTCGACCTTCTGGGTGAGCAGTGGCGGCGCGCCGAACACCGGCTCGCTGGCGACAGCCGGATCGAAGCCGTGACGGCGCTGCGTGAGGCCGCGCAGCAGCAGCCAGCTCTTGTCGAGCGGCCCGCCGACGACACCGATCTTCTTGCCCTTGATGTCGGCGAGATCGCGGATCGGCGAGTCGGGCGGCACCATCAGGGATCCGACCGAGGAGGAGAAGGGCACGAAGGTGTAGCGCTTGCCTTCTGCGCGCTGGCGCGACACCCACAGCCAGTCGGAGACGATGATGTCGACCTCGCCGGCCTGCAGGGCGACCGCGGTGGCCTGATCGCTGGCCAGTTCCAGCACCTCGAGGTGGAAGCCGTGCTGCACATCCATCTCGTGACGCTGGATGATGCTGATCTCCCAGTTCACGGTGCCGTACTTGAGCACCCCGACGCGCACGGTTTCGGCGGCAGGCGCGGCGGCGCTCCACAGGCAGGCCAAGGCGACCGCAACTCCGGCGAGCCGGCGCAGCAAGGGCATCGACAACCTCCCCTCCAAGGTCCCGCGATTCCGAAGGCTTTAGGGATGACCTTGGAGTTGTTCTATTTGACCAAGCGTAACAACCGGGGCGCGCGGCCGATATAGTGCCAAAGGCCAATGCCGCCCGACGGCCGGCGTCCTGGCAGCCGCGCGCTCGGACTAAAGGCTAATTGGCTGCACCACCGGCCGCATGTTCTCCTGAGACCGCCTCGTGAGCGCACATGGGGCCGACACGGGAGTCTGTCGCCAACCGGGCGTCAACCAGGGCCTTCGACATCGGCGCCTTCGACCCGACACGCACGAGTGAGCGCGGCCGGTCGCTGCGGTTCCCACGGGGTTCCAGCGGTCGGCATGGTCCGATAACCAAGCAAGGAGGAGAGCATGCCCCATAAGTACTCAGGAGGGTGCGACCATATCCATACTCACTCGGACAACGAGCCGCTCGACAACCACACCTGCCACTGCTCCGTGTGCAAGCGCGTCACCGGCCAGGAGTCGAGCCACGTCGTGTTCTTCAAGCATGGCGACGTGAAGGTGGACAATCCAGACGGCATGAAGCGCCAGCCGTTCAACGACCAGAACCCCAACGGTCCCCTGGAGCTGTGCACCTGCGCCACCTGCGGCTCCCCGATCATGCTCGACGACAAGCAGCACCGCATTCGGGTGATCGTGCCCAATCTGATGGGCTACGGCTCGCAGATCGAGCCACCTGCCTACCACGCCTTCTACAACCCGGAGAGCGGAGAGCCAAAGCCCAGCGACGGCCGACCTGTCTATGAAGGCCTGCGTCCGGAATTCGTCTGGCCGCAGCCGGCCTGAGACGGCCTTTCGTTCCGAAGCAATCGAGGCGCCCTGCACCGGATCCCTGGTGCGGGGCGTTTCCTGTCGCCCTGGATCTAGACGAACGCGCGGCGGCTCAGCCGGGGTCGGCGCTATAGCCGGCGGCCTCGATGCCGGCGATGGCGCAGGCCTCGTCGTTGTCGGAGGTGTCGCCGGTGACGCCGACCGCGCCGACGATGGTGCCCTCGGCATCGCGCACCAGCACACCGCCCGGCACCGGCACCAGCGAGCCGCCGGCGAGGCCGTTGATGGCCTGGACGAAGAACGGCTGCTCCTGAGCGCGGCGGAAGATCGCGCGCGATCCCATGCCAAGCGACACGGCGCCGCGCGCCTTGCCCTGCGCCACCTCCGGTCGCAGTGTCGAAGTGCCGTCCTGGCGCGCCAGCGCCTTCAGGTGCCCGCCCGCGTCCAACACCGCGACGGTAAGCGGCTTCAGTCTCATCTCGGCCGCCTTGGCGAGAGTGGTGTCGATGATCGCGTTGGCTTCGGCGAGGGTGATCGGCCGGGTCATGGGAAACTCCAAGGTGGGAAGTCAGGAAGCTGCCGGCAGTTCTGCCGCGATGACGGCGCCGGCGTCGACCATGCGCGCAATCTCCGCGGCGCTGAAGCCGAGCTCGGCGAGGACCTCGCGGCTGTGCTCGCCGAGCAGCGGTGCCGGTTGCGCGATGCCGCCCGGCGTTGCCGAGAACTTAACCGGCAGGCCGAGAGTGTCGACCCGGCCGGCGACCGGGTGGTTGGTAGTGACGATCATCTCGCGGGCAAGCGCCTGCGGATCCGTGTGCATCTCGGCGATGGAGAGCACCGGCCCCGCGGGGAAGCCGCCTTCTTCCAGGATCGCCAGCCATGCGTCGGTGGTCCTGGTCCCGAAGATGCGGTTCAGCTCGCCCTCGAGGGCCTCGCGGTTGGCCATGCGCCGGTCGTTGGTGGCGAAGCGCGGGTCGTTGCGCAGCTCGGCGTGACCGAGGATGCCCACTAGGCGCTCCCAGTTCTTCTGGTTGGCGGCGCCGATGTTCACCCAGCCGTCGGCGGTGCGGAAGGCCTGGTAGGGCGCGTTCAGCGGGTGCGCCGAGCCCATGGCGCCGGGCGAGACGCCGGTGGCGAAGGCGATCGCCGACTGCCAGTAGGTATGCACGATGCCGGCCTCGAACAGCGAGGTGTCGACCTTCTGGCCCTCGCCGGTCTGCAGCTTGTGGGCATAGGCGGCGCAGACGCCCATGGCGGCCAGGATGCCGGCGGTGATGTCGGTGACCGGCGCGCCGACCTTTACCGGCGGACGCCCCGGCCCCTCGCCGGTGATCGACATAAGGCCCGACATGCCCTGGGCGATGAGGTCGAAGCCGCCGCGCTCGGCGTAGGGGCCGCTGCGCCCAAAGCCGGAAATCTCGACATAAATGAGCCCGGGATTGCGCGCCGTTAGCGTCTCGTAGCCGAGGCCGAGCTTCTCCATGGTGCCCTTGCGGTAGTTCTCGATCACCACGTCGGCGCGGTCGAGCAGGCGCAGCAGCGCCTCGCGGCCGTCGGCCTGCTTCAGGTCGAGCGCGATGCCCCGCTTGTTGCGGTTCATCATCATGAAGGCGGCCGACTCGCCGTTGACGTCCGGCGGCAGCATGCGGCGGGTATCGTCGCCGGCCAGCTTTTCCACCTTCACCACCTCGGCGCCCATGTCGGCCAGCATGAGGCCGCACACCGGCCCCGCCATGATGTGCGCCAGCTCGACGACGCGGCAGCCTTTGAGGGGGCCGCCGGCCATCTCAGCGTCCCTTCCAGTCCGGCTTGCGCTTGGCGAGAAAGGCTTCGAGGCCTTCGCGGAAGTCCTCGCTGGTGTAGCAGAGGACGATGAGGTCTTTGTCGTCGACCTCGGCCGTGGCGGCGGTCAGCCGGCGCAGCGCCTCCTTGGTCGCGCGCAGGGTGAGCGGCGCCTGTCCCGCCAGCAGCGCAGCCAGCTCCAGGGCGCGCTGCTCGACGGCCGCCTTGTCGGCCAGCAACTCGGTGACGAGGCCGACGGCCAGCGCCTCCTCGGCGAGGACAAGGCGGCTGGTGAAGATCATCTCCCGCGTGCGCCCCGCACCCATGAGGGCGGAGAGCCGCGCCAGGTTGTGCGCCGAGAGGCAGTTGCCGAGGGTGCGGGCGATCGGAAAGCCGAACTTCAGGTCGCGCCCGGCGATGCGGACATCGCAGGCCGCGGCGATGCCGGCGCCGCCGCCGGTGCAGGCGCCGGCCAGCGCCGCCACGGTGGGCAGCGGGCAGCGCTCCACCGCGCCCAGCACCTTGTCTATGCGCTGTTCATAGCCGAGTGCATCCTCTGCCGTCTTGAAGGAGCGGAACTGGGCGATGTCGGTGCCGGCGGCGAAGGCCTTGTTGCCCGCTCCGCGCAGCACCAGCGCCCTGGCGTCGCCCTTGTCGGGGGCGCGCTCGCAAATCTCCGCCAACCCCTCGTACATGGCAAAGGTGAGGGCGTTGCGCGCCTCCGGCCGGTTGAAGGTGACGACGCCAATCCCCTCGCGCAGTTCGTAGAGCAGTTCCTCGCTCATGAAACTCCTATCTGTAGAAATACTCGACCAGGAACATCGGGATCGCCGGCACATAGGTGCAGATGAACAGGACTGTCAAGAGCACGGCGATGAACCAGAGGTTGGCCTTCGTCACGTCCCAGATATTGGCGCGGGCGATGGAGCAGGCGACGATGAGCACGCTGGCGACCGGCGGAGTTTGCTGGCCGATCGCGAGGTTGAGGGTCACCACCAGGCCGAAATGAACGGGATCGATGTTCGCGGCAACGATGAGTGGGATGACGATGGGCACCACCAGGATGATCGCGGCCGCGGAATGCAGAAAAAATCCGATGATCAGGAAGAAGATGTTCAGGATGAAAAGGATGACATACTTGTTGTCGGTGAACTCCAGCATCGCCGCCGCCAGGTCCTGCGGGATCTGCGCGCGCGTCAGGAAGCCACCCATCAGCACCGAGGCGGCGACGAGCAGCATGACGACCGCGGTCTGCATGCCGCCATCCAGCATCGCCTTCTTCAGGATGCGGAGGTCGAATTCGCGATAGTAGGCCCCGACGAGCAGGGCGGCGAGCACCGCGAGTCCCGCCGCTTCGGTGGCCGTGACGAAGCCGCCGAAGATGCCGCCGAGAATGATGACTGGCAGCGAGAAGGTGGGCAGCGCCTCGATGAAGGTGCGCTTCAGGCGCGCCAGATTGAAAGCCTCCTCCACCGGGAAGTTGTAGCGGCGCGCGAAGATGTAGGCGACCAGCATCATGCCGGCAGCGCCCAGGAGGCCGGGAACGAAGCCGGCGACGAAGAGCTGCTCCACCGAGGTACCGGCAGACACGGCGTAGAGGATCATCGGGATCGACGGCGGGATGATGATCGCCAGCGAGGCCGACGATGAGGTGACGGCGGCGGAGAAGGGGGCGCTGTAGCCGCGCTTCTTCATCTGCGGAATCAGGATCGAGCCCAGTGCCGCGACGTCCGCCACGGCCGATCCGGAAATCTCGGCGAAGAACAGCGACACGCCGATATTGATCATCGCCAGGCCGCCGCGCACGAAGCCGATGAGAGCCGAGACAAAGTTGATCAGGCGGTCGGTAATGCCGCCGGCGTTCATGATGGCGCCGGCCAGCACGAACATGGGAATGGCGATGAGGGCAAAGTTGGTCGAGCCGTTGTACATGTCGAGGCCAACGGCGACGAGACTTTGGGGCCCTTCACTGCCGATCAGTCCGATCACGGCAGAGATTGCCAGGGCGACGGCGATGGGAACATTGAGGCAGATCATCGCGATCAGGGCGATGAACATGAAAAGGATCAGCATGGCTCAGTACTCTCCCGCCTTCTTCAGCTCGTGCTCGACTTCCTCCTCGATGTCCGCATGCTCCAGCGAGACGCCGTCCGCGGTCATGCGCCAGTAGCCGGGCAGGCTCACCAGCTCGCAGAGGATGAAGAGGGCGGCGCCGATCGGGATCACCGACTGGGTGAGCTGGATCGGCACCCATGTGAGCGAGACGAGGCTCATGCCCTCCAGCACGGTGAGCACCTCCATGCCGGCCCAGGCCATCAGCGCGAAGAAGCCGATGACCAGCGCCTCACCGACGATGACCCCCAGCTTGCGCAGCGCGGGCGGCAGGGCGAGCAGGACGGTGTCGAAGCCGATGTGACGGCGTTTCAGCGCCGCCAGCGCCGCACCGTAGTAGGTGATCCAGGCGAGTTGAACCGAAGCGACTTCATCGTACCAGGATAGCGAGTTGCCGGCGATGCGGTAGCACACGCCGACAATCACAACGACGGTCAGGGCGACCATCAGGATGATGACCACCCACTCCAGAAGCCATTCCAGATTCCGGTGAACTTGCGCAAGCATCGGCGGAGATACTCCTCGGGCGACCACCCGCACGCCTGGGCGGGGCAGCGTGGCCGGCGGTGCGGCCGGAGATGGTGGAAGAGGGAGGGCCCGGACCGCGGTCGCGGGCCCTCCGGTCAGGCCGTCAGGAACTCTCGCCGAGCTTCAGAATGGTGTCGATCATCTCCTGTCCGCCCTCGACGCTGGCGCCGAAATCCTCGTAGATCGGCTTGGAGGCGGCAATGAAGGCATCCTTGTCGGCCTCGTTCACCGCGATGCCGCCCGCCTTCAGCTTGTCCAGCAGGTCGGTCTCCATCTTGGCGGCCGTCTCGTAGACGAAGCCCTGGGTCTCCTGGCCACAGCGGTCGAGTACCGAGCGCACGTCCTCCGGCAGGGCGGCGTAGTGCTGCTCCGACACCAGGGCATAGGCCGGGGTGTAGACGTGGCCGGTGATCGAGAGGTACTTCTGCACCTCCTGGAACTTGGCCGACCAGATCTGCGTGTAGGGATTTTCCTGGCCGTCCATCACGCCGGTCTGCAGCGCGGTGAACACCTCCGAGAAGGCCATCGGCGAAGGATTGGCGCCGTAGAGCTTGAACATCTTCACGCGCCACTCGCCCTTCGGCGTGCGCAGCTTGACGCCCTCCAGGTCGTCAGGCTGGCTGATCGGCCGCACGTTGTTGGTGATGTGGCGGAAGCCGTTCTCCCACAGCCCGATTATGCGGTAGCCGTGCTCCTTCGCGGCCGGCTGCAGCTTGCTCTCCAGCACCGCATCCTGAACCCGCTTCATATGCTCGCGGCTCTTGATGATGTAGGGCATCTCGAAGATGCCGAAGGTGGGATCGACCGAGGACATCACGCTCGACGGCAGCGCGAACTGGACCTGGCCGAGCTTTAGCTTCTGCAGCAGTTCGGTATCGCTGCCGAGCTGGGACGAGCCGAAGACCTGGACCTCCGCCTTGTCGCCCAGGTCTGCGTTGGCGCAGCGGGCGAACTCGTTGGCGCTCGCCTCGAACAGCGAGCCGGGCTCGCCAACGTGGCCGAACTTCAGGCTGAGACCTTGCGCCGCCGCGGGGCCGGCGAGCAGCCCCGTTACGGCAATGGCACTCACAAGACCGAGCACTCTCATCGTTTCCTCCCCAGGTTTCCCGTTGTTCTTAGTGATTTGGCCAGGGCGCCGGATTCGCACGTTTTCTAGTCGGCGGCGCCCTCCGCCAAGGTCTGGTCCTGGCCGCACAGATAGCCGAGGGCCGCTTGCACCCCACCGCGTCGGTAGGGAATTCCGGACAGCTCGAGTCCCATCTCCACGCCGGAGAGGGTGCCCATGAGCATGAGATCGTTGAGGTCGCCGAGGTGGCCGATGCGGAACACCTTATCGGCCACTTGGGACAGGCCGCTGCCAAGCGACATGTCGAAATGCTCCAGTGTGACCTTGCGGAAATGGTCGGCGCTGGTGCCCGGCGGCACCATGACGGCGGTCAGCGAGCTGGAGTAGTGGCGCGGATTCTTGCACAGGACCTCGAGGCCCCAGGCGCGCACGGCCCGGCGTGTCGCCTCGGCATGGCGGTCGTGGCGCGCGAAGACGTTGTCGAGGCCTTCCTCCTGCAGCATGTCGATGGCCTCGGCGAGGCCGTAGAGCAGGTTGGTCGCCGGCGTGTAGGGGAAGTAGCCTTTCTCGTTGGGCCCCGCCATCTCGTCCCATGACCAATAGGAGCGCGGCAGCCCCGCCGTCTTCGATGCCTGCAGCGCCTTGTCGCTTGCCGCATTGAACGAGAGGCCGGGCGGCAGCATGAGGCCCTTCTGCGAGCCGGCGACGGTGACATCGACGCCCCACTCGTCGTGGCGGTAGTCGATCGACGCCAGCGACGAGATGGTGTCGACCATCAGCAGGGCAGGGTGGCCGGCCTCGTCGATCGCCTTGCGCACCTCGGCGATGCGGCTTGTGCAGCCGGTCGAGGTCTCGTTGTGGACGACGCAGACCGCCTTGATCGCGTGCGACTTGTCACCTGCCAGGTGTTCGCCGATGGCGGCCGGGTCGGCGCCGCTGCGCCAGTCGCCGGCAATGAACTCGGGTTTGAGGCCGAGGCGCTCGGCGAGGCCTTTCCACAGCGTCGCGAAGTGGCCGGTCTCGTACATCAGCACGCGGTCGCCGGGCGACAGCGTGTTCACCAGCGCGGCCTCCCAGGCGCCGGTGCCGGAGGCCGGATAGATCACCACGCGGCCCTTGGTCCCGATGATGCTGCGCATGCCTTCGAGGACGCGCTGGCCGAGTTCGGCGAACTTCGGGCCGCGATGGTCCATGGTCGGCAGGTCGATGGCCCGCAGCACGCGGTCGGGCACGTTGGTCGGCCCCGGAATTTGGAGGAAATGACGCCCTGCCATGCCGTCCCCTTGTCGCGTGCCGCCGGTCGCTGCGCGCAGCCTTCGCGCTTGCGCCCGGCGGGGCTTTGTCGCTATGAATTATGAATACAAAATACAACTTCGGGATAGATGTCAACAATGCGCGACGGCGGCGAGCTCGCAAGGCGCCTGGAGCGGCAGGTCGAGGGCGAGGTGCTCTTCGATCTCTTCAGCCGCGGGCGCTACGCGACCGACGCCTCGGTCTACCAGGTGGTGCCGCTCGGCGTGGTGGTGCCGAAGACCTGGGTCGATGTGGAGGCAACGCTCGCCATCGCCCGCGAGGCTGGCGTGCCGGTGTTGCCGCGCGGCGGAGGCACCTCGCAATGCGGCCAGACCGTGAACCGCGCCGTGGTCATCGACCTCTCCAAGCATCTGAACAGGCTGGTCGCAGTCGACCGCGAGGCACGAAGCTGCGTGGTTGAGCCGGGCCTGGTGCTCGATCGCCTGAATGCGGCGCTGAAGCCGACCGGCCTGTGGTTCCCGGTCGACGTCTCGACCGCCTCGCGCGCCACTCTCGGCGGCATGGCGGCGAACAACTCCTGCGGCTCGCGCTCGATCCGTTACGGCCTCATGCGCGACAACGTGGCGGCCATCGACGCGCTGCTCGCCGACGGCACCAAGGCGGTCTTCGGCGAGGTGCGTCGCGATGCTGGTACCGGCCTCTATGAGAACAATGCCGTCGCCGCCCTGTTCCAGGACCTGCTCGATCTCGGCGGACGCGAGGCGGCGGAGATCCGCGCGCGCTTCCCCCAGGTCCTGCGCCGGGTCGGCGGCTACAACCTCGATGCCCTGGCTCCGAATGGTCCGACCAACAACCTCGCGCACCTGCTGGTCGGCTCCGAGGGCACGCTGGCGCTCAGCGAGCGCATCACGCTGAAGCTCTCGCCCATCCTGGCCAACAGGGCGCTCGGCGTCTGCCACTTCCCGAGCCTCTACGACGCCATGGATGCGACCCAGCACCTGGTGACACTGGGGCCGACGGCGGTCGAATTGGTCGACAGCACCATGATCGAGCTGAGCCGCGACATCGCGATGTTCCGGCCCGTCGTCGACCGCTTCGTGCGCGGCGCGCCGGGCGCCATCCTGCTGGTCGAGTTCGCCGAGGAGGACCAGCAGGAGAACCTGCGCCGCCTCGCCGCGCTCGGCGACATGATGGCGCAGCTTGGCTTCCGCTGGGGCGATGAGGGCAAGCGCGAGGGCGGCGTGGTGGAGGCCGTCGAGGCCGACTTCCAGAAGCAGATCTGGGAGGTGCGCAAGCAGGGCCTCAACATCATGATGTCGATGAAGTCGGAGGGCAAACCGGTGTCCTTCGTCGAGGACTGCGCGGTGCAGCTTCCGGACCTCGCCGAGTACACCCGCCGCCTCACCGAGATCTTCCGCAAGCACGGCACCGACGGCACCTGGTACGCCCACGCTTCGGTTGGCACGCTCCACGTTCGCCCGGTGCTGAACCTGAAGCTCGACCGCGACGTGAAGGCGATGCGCGCCATCGCCGAGGAAGCCTTCGAGATGGTGCGCAGCTACAAGGGCTCGCACTCCGGCGAGCACGGCGACGGCCTCGTGCGCTCGGAGTTTCACCGCGCGATGTTCGGCGACCGCATGGTCGAGAGCTTCGAATGGGTGAAGGATCGCATGGACCCGGTGGGGCTGTTGAACCCGAACCGCCTGGTGCGGCCGCCGCAGATGGACGACCGCAGCCTGTTCCGCTACCCGCCCGACTATGCCGTGCCGGAACTCGAGACGGCATTCGACTGGTCGGCTTACAGCGGCACTGGCGGCGGCTTCCAGGGCGCCGTCGAGATGTGCAACAACAACGGCGCGTGCCGCAAGGCCGAAGGCGTCATGTGCCCGTCCTACCGCGTCACCGGCGACGAGCGGGACCTTACGCGCGGGCGCGCCAACACGCTGCGGCTGGCGATGTCCGGCCAGCTCGGGCCCGAGGCCTTCACCTCCGATGAGATGATGGAGACGCTGTCGCTCTGCGTCTCCTGCAAGGGCTGCAAGCGCGAGTGCCCGACCGGCGTCGACATGGCGAAGATGAAGATCGAGGTGCTGGCGGCGCGGGCGCGAAAGCAGGGGGTGGCCCTGCGCGAGCTGCTGATCGCCTACCTGCCGCGCTACGCGCCCTATGCGGCCAAGGTGGCGGGGGCGATGAACCTGCGCGACCGTGTGCCGGGGCTCGCCGCGCTCTCGCAGCGCCTGCTGGGATTTGCTGCGGAACGCAAGCTGCCGCGGTGGCGCCGCGACGTTTACCGCCCGCAGGACCTGCCCATGGAGGGCGAGGAGGTCGTCCTCTTCGCCGACACCTTCAACCGCTACTTCGAGCCGGACAACCTGCGCGACGCCGAGACGGTGCTGCGGCGCGCCGGCTTTGCCGTCGTTGCGGCGCTGCCGGCCGATGCCGACCGGCAAGGGAGCCGGCCGCTGTGCTGCGGGCGAACCTTCCTCGCCGCCGGCCTGGTCGAGGAGGCCAAGGCCGAGATGCGGCGCAGCCTGGCCGTCATCGGCCCTGCCGTCGCGCGTGGCGTGCCGGTGGTGGGCCTGGAGCCCTCGTGCCTGCTGACCTTCCGCGACGAGATGCCGGCGTTGCTCGGTGACGAGTGGAGCGAGGAGCAGGCGCGGCAGGTCATGCTGTTCGAGGAGTTCATCGCCGCGCGGCTCGCCCCCGAGGGCGGCGGCTTCGCGCTGCCGCTGGCGCCGCTGCGGCAGAAATCCGCCCTGCTGCACGGCCACTGTCACCAGAAGGCGTTCAGCGCGGTGGCGCCGGTGCAGGAAGTGCTCGGGCTGATCCCCGGCCTGCAAGTCGAGCTGGTGAATTCGTCCTGCTGCGGCATGGCCGGCAGCTTCGGCTACCAGGCGGAGACGGCGGAGATATCGAGGCGCATGGGCGAGCTCAGCCTGCTGCCGCGGGTGCGCTCTGCCGGTGCCGAGACGATCGTCGTTGCCGACGGCACCTCCTGCCGCCACCAGATCGGCGAGGGCGCGGGTCGCGAGGCGGTGCATGTCGCACGGCTGCTCCGCCAGGCCTCCGACCGCGCAGTGAACCAGGAAGGCTTGGACTCCCATGAGCATTGATGTCGCCGCCCCGATCCAGCGCCGCCCGCTGCACAACGAGCTGGCCGACCGTCTGCGCCATATGATTGTCGAGGGCGAGCTGGCGCCTGGCGAGAAGCTGTCGGAGAAGGATCTCTGCAGCCAGTTCGGCGTGTCGCGCACGCCGCTGCGCGAGGCCATGAAGGTGCTGGCGACCGAAGGCCTGGTGCTGCTGACGCCGAACCGTGGTTGCACGGTGGCGAAGCTCACCCTGGCCGACCTCGATGAGGCCTTCCCGATCATGGGCGCGCTGGAGGCGCTGTCCGGCGAGCTCGCCTGCCGTTACATCACCGATGCCGAGATCACGCGCATTCAAGAGCTGCACGAGCGCATGGTGCGCAAGTACGAGGCCGGCGCCCTGCGCGACTACTTCAAGCTGAACGAGCAGATCCACCAGCTCATCCTGGCCGCTGCGCGCAATCCGACCCTGGCGCAGATGCAGCTCAGCCTGTCGGGCCGCGTGCGCCGTGCCCGTTACATGGCCAACATGTCGCCCGCGCGCTGGACGAGGGCGGTGGCCGAGCACGAGAAGATTTTCGAGGCGCTGGCTGCCCGTGACGGCAAGCGCCTGGCGGTGCTGTTGAAGGAGCACCTCGCCAACAAGCTGCAGACGGTGAAGGAAGCACTTACCGAATGAGCTGCCGCTAACGCGACGGAGCTTTAAGCGGGCGGCTGTGGGCGGGGGTCTTCGTCGGGAAGGGTCGGCGTCTGCCCGGTCTGACCCGGCAGCTCGAGGTCGACCGGCAGCATGCCGCCACCCTCGAGCGTGACCCGGCCGCCAAGGCCCAGCAGGCCGCGTGCGGCATCGAGAGAAGGGGCGGCAGGCGCCGCCTCCGCGCGTCCCGCCTCGGCCGCAAGATCGGGCGCGGCGGGAAGATGGCGCAGTTCGTAGCCCAGGCGCTCGGCGCGTTGCCAGTCGTGGCTGATGTCGGCGAGCAGGCGCTCGGCGCCCTCGTCGTGCAGCTTGACGCCCGCGAAGTGGGGAGCCTGAAAGTTGCGGTACATGATCGCGACGTGCTGGGCATCCTCGAGGTAGCCAGGCAGCAGTCCGCTGCAGGCGTAGCCCCAGCCGCGCAGCAGCTCTACGGCGGCCGCGCCCTCGGCGTTGCCGAGGCCGATCAGCACCTGGAAGCTGCGCCGCCCGGCCGCCTCGGCCGCCGCTTCCTGCTCGCCGACGAGGCTCCAGAAGTCGAAGCCGGCGCGGCGTACCAGCAGACGGGCCATGTCGAAGCGGGGCATGTCGATCAGGTTGCTCACCGTGGCGCGGCGGTCCAGGCCGGTGGCGAGGGTAATCTGGCGGCTGCCACCGATCGCCGAGCCATCGAGCAGCCGGATGAACCAGGCCGCGTAGGACGGCGGCAGGTGGCAGGCGCCGTAGCCATGGCGCCCATAGTCCAGGTACTGCACCAGCGTCGCCGTCGGCCCGGCCGCGCCGTCCTGCACCAGCATGCGCTGCGGCACGTAGTCGATCTCCATGCCGACGTCGCGGAAGCCGCGCCGCGCCACCACTTTCTGCGAGACGGTGTGATTGGTAAGCGAGATGCCATAGACGGCGTGCGAGCCGAGGGTGTCGCGGGCGAACTCCAGCGCGCGGTCGATCATGCGCACGAAAATGCCGGACTTGCGGTGGTCTGGCGTGACGATGCCCTGGCAGAGCTCGACCAGCCCGCGGTTCGGCGCCGAGAAGGCGAGGGCGATGTGCCCGGCGATATCGCCGGTGGCGTCGCGGGCGATGAAGGAGATCTGCGCGCCCCCGGCGACGAGGGCGGCGAAGGCCTCGGGGTCGTAGACCACCGAACTCAGGTAGTCGTGCCCGTAGACCGCGGTGAAGGCGCGGGGAATGTCGGCTGCGTCCGCCGCCGTAAAGCCCGAGATGACGTAGCCGTCGGACTCGAACGACGACGCCGGTTGCAACGGTAGCGCGCCGGCGCAGATCGCACCATCCATGCCCCAATCCCCCATCCCCATTGCGGCGTCGCGCGTGCGCGAGCACTCGAAATTCACGCAACCGCAGAGAGATAGGTTACTTGGATTGGGTTAAAATAAAATTGAATCTATTAACTAAACAATTTGTTTAGTTAATTGGATGAGTTTTTGGCACAGAATTGCCACTAGGTGAATAATTTCTTACCCTCACTATCGAAGAACTGCGCGAAGCCGAGGATGCGTTGCGTGCGCAGCGGCTCTCCGAAGGGCACCAGGATGCGTTCGAAGCCCACTTCCGAGCCGCGCGCGCGCCAGGTCATCCTGTCGCTGTCGTAGACGGGGACCTGCTGACGCAGGCAGCGGTCGTAGCCGCTGAGGAGGTCGCGGCGGTTCTCGAAGGGAATCAGCTCGCCGACCCGGAGGGCGGTCACCTCGAAGCCATAGAGCTCGCGATAAACGGTGCCGGCGAGGCGCACCTTGAGATCGTCGATGGTCTCACCCTCCAGGATGAAAACCCGCGACAGGTAAGTGAAGAAATCCAAAGGATCGAGCTTCTCGCAGGGCGGCAGAGGGCCGTCGCCCTTGAGGCCGAGCCAGTAGTCGCAGAAGTAGAGGACTTCCGCGCAGGCGTTATCGGGAACGCCTTCGAGTGCGGCCTTGATCAAGTCGCCCCACCTTCGCTGCTGCGGCAGGTGATAGCGCGGCGGACCCGCGGCCTCCGCCTCGATTGCAGCTCTGCCATTACTCTCGACTCACCTTGGCCTAAAGAACCGGCTGAAAAGAAAAAGGAATTGTTACCGGAAAATGGTTAATAGACTGCCAAGGGCGGGCAAGAGCGGGACGCCCCAGGCGCTTAGCCGCCATGCGGAAAGCGCGGGAGATCGTCGCGCACGTCGAACCAGCGCAGGCGTTCGGCGTCATGGGTGTGGGCTTGCGGACGATAGTCCTCGGGATGCTCGAGGGTCAGGGCGTAGAGGTCGATCTCCTGGGGCCGGCGGTCGGTCTCGTAGGCCATCGGGCTGCCGCAGCGCCCGCAGAAGAGACGCCGGACCCCGGGCGAGGAGGCATAGACGGCTGGCGCCTTGCCGGTGAAGCGGAAGGCGCTGCGCGACACGCCGAAGAAGGCGGTGACCGGCGAGGAGGTATTGCGTCGGCAGCTCTCGCAGTGGCAGTAGGCGCGCCAGTTCTCCGCACCGTCGAACTCGTAGGTGACCTCGCCGCAGAGGCAGCGTCCGCGCGTCGTCATCATGCTTCGTCTCGCTCCCCTCTTTCATCGCGCAGGCGGCAGCCGCGCGGCGGGCGAACGGCATCCTGATGCTCCTTTGCGGCGGCAAAAATGAAGGCCGCGCAGGAGTCAGTGGTAGCATTCTGCAACGAGTCGGGGATAGCCTTCGCAGATGTCTCGTATAGGAGGCTTTCGGGAAAGGAACCGCCCTTGAAGCGACACATGGGAACCCTGGCCGTGCAGGCGGCCGCCATCCTGAGCCTCGCCTCCTGCTCCCTGGTGAGCGACGTGACCGACGAACTGGCCGCGCGCATCTATGGCCGCACCTGGATCGCCGAGGAGGTGGCCGGCCAGCCGGTGCCGGGCGGCCTTGAGCCCAGCCTGACGGTAGCGCCGGACGGCAAGGTCAGCGGCCACGCCGGCTGCAACGGCTACTTCGGATCGGTGATCATCTCCGGCGAGGCGATGTCCTTCGGCAACCTCGGCTCGACGCGCAAGGCCTGCACGGAGCCCACCATGGGCCAGGAGGACCGCTTGCTGAATGCCCTCGACAGCACCCGCGGCTACCGGCTGCAGGGCGACGACCTCGTGCTGCTCGACGGCACCGGTGCCGCGCTGGCGCGCTTTCGCGACGAGGAAACGGGCGCTTAGTCCGCCGGCGGATCGGCAGGCCGCGCGCGCAGGGGCTCGCAGGGATCGTCCTCGTCGACCCGCGGCGTGAACCACACGAAGTCGAACAGCGTGCGATCGAAGGCGGCATAGTCGCGGGCCGCGAGGCTGCCGGCCGCCACCTCGACCAGCGCCAGGGTGAGGGCGTCGCCGCCGCCTCTCCCACCCAGGTGCCACGGCACCGCGCGATCTTCGCGCACATGACCGCTGCCGGCGATGAGGACGGCGCCCTCCGCGCCGTCCGCAGCCGCGGCGAGCATGCTGTCGGCCATCCAGGCGTCCCACAGGCGCTGCACCTTCAGCATGCCGCCGAGCGCAGCCTCCGGCAGCAGGCCGCAGTGGCTTTCCCGCAGTTCCTTCCGCAGCGCTTCCTCAACGCCGGCGGGATAAGGCCGCTGCCAGGCAAGCCGGCCCGCCAGGTCGGCCGGCAGCCCCTCGCCCTGCGACAGCCGGCGCACCAGCGCCCGCGACGGCTTTCCCGGGCGCATCGGCAGGCCGTGGCGCAGGGCGGCTTCCGCGATCGGGCGGTATTCCGCCCAGGAGGGCCAACCCCGCGCCTCCCAGTCGAGGGCGTCGCCGAGTTCCTCGACGCTTTCCAACTCGGCTTCCTCCAACGCCTGGGACTGCTCCGGCTCGGCCATCTCCCATACCACCGCGTAGGAACGGCCGCTGCGGCCGAGTGCCTCGACCACGCGGGCCTGCAGGGCGTGATGGGCCGCATTGTCGTGCTTCTCGCCCACCAGCACCCAGCGCGCCGCGATGGCTCGGGCGAACAGCTCGGCCTC
Source organism: Kiloniellaceae bacterium (assembly GCA_036570545.1). Lineage (GTDB taxonomy): Bacteria > Pseudomonadota > Alphaproteobacteria > Kiloniellales > Kiloniellaceae > Pelagibius. Next base: position 7,200 of record DATCXZ010000147.1, on the reverse strand, counting down.
GTCGATCGGGCGGTCGGCGCGGGTATCCCACAGGGTGTAGCTCAGAGGGTGGTCGGCGTGAAGCTTGGCCGGCGCCGCGGTTGCGCCGGCGGCGGCGAGCAGCGTCAGGAGCGCAGGGAGGAATCGCAGGAACATGGCGTGCACAATGGCGGCCGGACACAGCGAAGTCACGCCAAAGTGCCGGGAGGCAGGGCCGCCGTTGGGGCGAGTAGCGGTCCGCTGCGGCAGAGCGGAGGCTAGGCGACCCGGCGCTCTGCCGCGGCAGGCGTGGCCGTGGCGGGCGCAGTGGCTTGGCGCTGGCGGCTCACCACCATACGGTCGTGCAGCTCCGTGATCGCCCGGCTGCCGGTGCGCACGAAGAGGAAGGGCAGCAGCGCATGAATGAGGCAGGCGAGGGAGGCCGCCATCAGCCGCCAAGAGAAGCCCCAGGCGCCGCCCAGGTGCTGCCAATAGGTCTCGCCGACCGTGGCGGGGTGATCGGTGAAGAGAGTACGCAGGGACACAATCGGGCTCCTTGCTCCAGCGGCAAGGCATGGTAAGCGGGATGGCGCGCAATCGGGTTGCGAATTTGCTGCAAAATAGGATAACAAGAGCATAAATAGTGGGGATATTTCCAGTATTGAGGGTTTATCATCCATGGATGACGTGGATCGCAGAATCTTGCGGGTGCTTCAGGAGGCCTCGGATCTGCCGGTGGCCGAGATCGCCGAGCGGGTCGGCCTCTCCCCGTCGCCTTGCTGGCGGCGCATCCAGAAGCTGGAGGCCGAGGGGGTCATCGAGCGCCGGGTGGCGCTGCTGAACCCGGAGAAGATGAACGTCGGGGTGACGGTCTTCGTCGCCATCCGCACCAGCCAGCACGACGCCAAGTGGCTGGCGCAGTTCGCCGAGCGGATGACGCGGATTCCGGAGGTGGTCGAACTCTACCGTATGAGCGGCGAGATCGACTACATGATGCGGGTGGTGGTGCCGGACATCAAAGCCTACGACGACGTCTACAAGCGCCTGATCGCCGCCGTGCCGCTGTTCGACGTGAGTTCCAGCTTCGCCATGGAGACGCTGAAGTTCACCACGGCGCTGCCGGTTGACTATGCGCGCTAGTCTTTTGGCCCCGTGCGGGTGCCGAACAAAGCGCTGGCCAGCTCGATCGGGAAGGGGAACACAATGGTCGAGTTGCGCTCGCCGGCGATGTCCTGCAGTCCCGCCAGGTAGCGTAGCTGCATCGCCTCCGGTTGCCTGCTCAACTCGACCGCCGCCTGAACCAGCTTCTCGGCTGCCTGCTGCTCGCCCTCGGCATTGATCACCCGCGCCCGCCGCACGCGCTCCGCCTCCGCCTGCTTGGCGATGGCGCGGATCATGCTCTCGTCTATGTCGACGTGCTTGATCTCGACGTTGGCGACCTTGATCCCCCAGTCGTCGGTCTGCGCATCGAGGATCTCACGGATGTCGCTGTTCAGCTTGTCGCGCTCCGCGAGCATTTCGTCGAGGTCGTGCTTCCCGAGCACAGAACGCAGCGTCGTCTGCGCCAACTGGCTCGTTGCCTGACCGAAGTTCTCCACCCGAATGATCGCCTTCTCCGGATCGACGACGCGGAAGTAGATTACGGCATTGACCTTGACCGAGACGTTGTCGCGCGAGATGACGTCCTGGGACGGCACGTCCTCCACGATGGTGCGCAGATCGACTCTCACCATCTGCTGGACGACAGGAATGAGGATGATGAAGCCGGGCCCCTTCACGCCGGTGAAGCGGCCGAGGGTGAATACGACGCCACGCTCGTACTCGCGCAGGATCTTGATCGCCTGCGTCAGGAAGACGACGACGATAAGGGCGACGACGGCAAAAATTATCGCGTTGACGGGCATCAGCCTTCTCCTTCATCGGATCGGTCGGGCCGCGAAACGTCGAGCGTCAGCCCGTCGATCGCATTGACGACCACGGTCTCGCCCGGCGTCAGGGGCAGCGCGCTGCGGGCCCGCCAGCGCTCGCCGCGGGCGAGGACTTCGCCGGTGGTGCCGCTCCAGCCGAGCACCCGCACCGGATGGCCGACCATTTCGGCTTCGCCGGTCACCACCGGTCGGCGATGCAGCCGCCAGACGTAGCCGAGCAGCAGGACGAGAACGGCACCGCTGGCGGCGGTCGTGGCGCCGACGGTCCACCACGAAAGCTGGAACTGCGGCGACTCGCTGTCGATGAGGAAGATGGCGCCAAGCAGGAAGGCGACCAGCCCGCCGACGCCCAGCACCCCGAAGGTTGGCGTCACCGCCTCCGCAGCCATCAGCGCGACGCCCAGCAGCATGAGGCCGAGCCCGGCATAGTCGAGCGGTAGCTGGTTCAGCGCGTAGAGGCCGAGCAGCAGGCAGATGGCTCCGATAACGCCGGGGCCGATGGAGCCGGGGTTGGCGAACTCGAAGATCAGCCCGTAGATGCCGATCAGCATGAGGATCAAGGCGACGTTGGGATTGGTGATGACCTGCAGCAGTTCCACGTGCCAGCCGGGTTCAAAGGTCTCGACGGCGAGGCCTTCGGTGTCGAGAACGACCTTGCGCGCGCCGAGCGTCACCGTCCGGCCGTCGGCCTCGGCAAGCAATTGCGAGACGCTGTCGGCGACGAAATCGACGACTTGCCGCTCGGCCGCCTCGCGCGCCGGCAGGCTGGCGCCCTGGCGCACCGCACGCTCGGCCCAGTCGGCGTTGCGGCCGCGCAGTTCGGCGAGGCTGCGGATGTAAGCCACCGCGTCGTTCACAATCTTGCGGCCCATCGCATCCTTCGGCAGCGGTGCCTCGGCCGGCTCCGCTTCCTCGCCCCGCTGTTCGTCCTGCCGTTCGTTCTCCTGCGCGTCCGGTTCCTGGGTGTTGGGATCTTCAGGGGGGCTGCCGCCCGGCAAGGGCAGGCCGCCGCCGATCTGCACGGGTGTTGCCGCGCCGAGATTGGTGCCCGGCGCCATGACGGCGAGGTGACTGGCATAGAGAATGTAGGTGCCGGCGCTGGCCGCCCGGGCACCCGAAGGAGCCACATAGGTTGCGACGGGGACCGGCGCGGCGAGAATGTCGCGGATCATCGTCCGCATGCTGTCGCTGAGCCCGCCGGGTGTGTCGATGCGAAGAATGACGAAGCGCGCCGCGCGCTCTTCGGCCGCGGCGAGGGCATCGCTCAGCAGCTTCGCAGTGGCCGGGCCGATGGCGCCCCGAACATCGACCAGCAGCGCGCGATCTTGGTGTGGCTCGCGCGCGGGCTGACCGGCTGCCGCCATCGTCACGGCGACCAGCAGGAGCGCCGGGAGAAGCCGCCCGATCAACGCCAGGATGAAGGCCGGCCGTGCGGGCATCGGTGGCGTCGTTGCATCATCGTTCAGATGATAGTCCGCGCCGGCCAGGGACCAACCCCTAATGCGATGCCCGAGCCGCGGATAACGCGACTGGGCAGGTCTCACTGGCTGCTTCTCGCGCCTATTCCGGCAGCGCGAAGCCGGTGTCGACCTTGCGAATGCGGTAGCGGTTGCCGTTCACGTAGTGCTCGTATTCGAAGATGCCGGCGTTCAGCTTCAGGATCTTGTAGGCGTCGTAGAGTTCGCCATTGCGGGTATCCGCCTTCAGAAACGTGCCGTCATCGACCCAGCCCTTGGTCGAGAGGAAATAGACCGGGCCGGAGATGCCCCACTCGCCGACCTCGACCTGCTCTCGATAGCTGCCATCGGCATCGTAGAAGCGGAAAGTGATGCGGAACACGCCGTCGGGAAAGGCGTCGACCACCCAGCGCCGGGTAATGCCGCCCGGCTCGGGCTCTTCGCCGTACCAGCGGCCGACGAAGATCTCGCGCGGCGACTTCGCCATCTCGATGCTTTGCTCGACCTGGCCGTCGGTGATCGCGGGCTCGCCCACCGCTGCGCGCGCCTGCTGCGCCCAGAGCACCAGCAGCAGCGCCATCAGCACGGTAATGACGACGCCGAGCAGCGCCGACTGCCGCCGGGCCGATGCGGCCACTGCGCGCGCTTCTGCGCGCTGTCTGTTCCTGTTCCGCTTGGTCCCTGAATGGCTGTCCATCGTCGCCTCCTGCAGCAGCGCCCGGTCCACCTGCCGGCCTGCCTGGCCGTTAACCATTGCCTTGTATTTTAAGCGAATTTTAAGCGAATTTTTACCGAATTGCGACCGTTCCGATGACGTGCCAGCGCGATCTCATACAAGTCGCCTGCCGCGGCCGCGCCGTTCGGCAGAAGGCCGTGGCCAGCCGCGCGTCCGCTTGGTTAACCACTGCTGTGTCGCTGCCGCCTGCGTGCCAACAATGTCCCTGGTCAACCGCCGGGGGATGTGGCAACAGAGACGCCTCCGCCACGCGCGACTCTCGCGCCGCCCGTAACCGCGAACCGCAGAAGGGGGACGCGATGCGTAACACCGCAATTCCACATCCCGCGTCCCGCGCTGCCCGGCCGCCCTGTTAAGACTGCGGCCGTTCGGCCCGGGAACGTGACCGGGCCGGCGGAGATCTTCCCAGAGCCTCTTCGAGAGCTTCTCTCGGTGTTGGATCGCGCCGTTCCGCGTGGCTGCGGCCGCGCGCACGTGCGCCTCCGTCCGGCGTCTTCCTGACCTTCCGGTCCTCTCGCAACATCTGCGGCGCCGCTGCGCCGCCGATCCTGATGCTCTTCGGAGGAGGGCACCGCGACGGCTTCCTGCCGGACGGTGCAGATAGAAATATGAACGCTGTTCGTTCTCGCGATGTCGCCGGCTTCATCATCGGCTACTGGTGGCGCTCGCGCCGGCTGGTCGCCGGCGCCTTCGCCACCATGGTCGCGGCCACCGCCTGCGACATCTTCCTGCCGGTGCTCGCCGGCACGCTCATCGATTCGCTGGTCGACGTCTCGGCCGAGCGCCGTCCGGCGCAACTTCATGACGCCGTCATGGCGCTGGCCGCCGTGGTCGGCATCACGGCTGGCTATCATCTGCTGCGCGAGACTTCGTACCGCTTCTGGATTCCGCTTGCCACGCTCACCATGCGGCGCATCGCCTGCGATGCCTTCGAGCGGGTGCAGCGCTTCAGCGCCGACTGGCACGCCAACAGCTTCGCCGGCTCGACGGTGCGCAAGATCTCGCGCGGCATGTGGGCCTACGACCTCTTCGCCGACACCTTCTACGTGGGCTTCCTACCGGCTGCGGTCATCCTGGCCGGCGTCGCCGCCAACCTCTTCGCGCGCTGGCCGCTGATGGGCGTCTACGTGGTCGCGGCGGTCGCGGTCTACGTCACCGTCAGCGTGCTGCTGGCGACGCGTTACATTGCGCCGGCCAACGTGGCGATGAACGCGGCCGACGCGGCGATGGGCGCCGCGCTGGCCGATGCGGTGACCTGCAATCCGACGGTGAAGACCTTCGGCGCCGAGTTGCGCGAAGATAGGCGCTTCCTCGGCATCGCCGACCACTGGCACCAGCGGGCGCGGCACGCCTGGCGCCGCGAGATCAACGGCAGCGCCGCGCAGTCCTTCATGACCCTGCTGCTGCTCGCCGGCCTGCTGACGCTGGCGCTCTGGCAGTGGGTGCAGGGACGGGCCTCGCCGGGCGACGTCGCCTTCGTGATGACCAGCTACTTCGTGGTCAACGGCTATCTGCGCGAGGTCGGAGCCCATGTGCGCAATCTGCAGCAGGCGGTGAACGAGTTGGAGGATCTCGTGCTGTTTCAGCGGCGGGTGCCGAAGATCGTCGAGCGGTTGGGGGCTGTGCCCCTGCAGCCGACCGGCGGGCGCATCGAGATGGAGCGCGTGACCTTCACCTATGGCAATCAGCGCAAGCCCCTCTATGCCGACTTCTCGCTGGCGATCGCCGCGGGCGAACGGGTCGCGCTGGTGGGCCCGTCGGGCAGCGGCAAGTCGACCTTCGTGAAGCTGCTGCAGCGGCTCTACGACCTCGATGCCGGGCGCATCCTGATCGACGGCCAGGACATCGCCGGGGTGACGCTCGAGAGCCTGCGGCGGGCGGTCGCCCTGGTGCCGCAGGACCCGGCGCTGTTCCACCGCTCGCTGGCGGAGAACATCGCCTACGGCCGCCCGGAGGCAAGCCGCGAAGAGATCGTGGCGGCGGCGAAGCGTGCCCACGCGCACGACTTCATCATGGCTCTGCCGGAAGGCTACGACACCCTGGTCGGCGAGCGCGGCGTGAAGCTCTCCGGCGGCGAGCGCCAGCGCATCGCCATCGCCCGCGCCTTCCTGGCCGACGCCCCGGTGCTGGTGCTCGACGAGGCGACCAGCAGCCTCGACTCTTTCACCGAGGTGCAGATCCAGTCGGCCATCGAGGAACTCATGGAGGGCCGCACCACGATCGTCATCGCGCACCGGCTTTCCACCGTGCGGGCGGTCGACCGAATCCTGGTGTTCGAGGCTGGTAGCGTGGTGGAGCAGGGCACCCATGCCGAGTTGCTGGGGCGGCCGGAGGGCGCCTTCCGGCGGCTGCACGCCATCCAGCTTGCCGGCCTTGCCCCAGCTCCCAGTGCCGGCGCGCCCTGCGGGGCCGCTGCGGTGGAAGCGAAAGAAACAAAAAAGCCGGTGCCGAGACATCGGGCAGAAACATCGGGTGCCTAGCTTCGCGCGCATTGACCTGCCCCGTTCCGGAGGGCGAACCCCATCTCCCAGTCCTCCGGAACACCAGGGATCCACCCAGTCCCTGGACTGGCGGGGCGCCGGAGCCGATCCGGCGCCCTGCCGCCCTTCTTGATCCTGCATTTTCCAGTGGCGTCGCGATGTTCTGACGCCGGCGCGCGGTGCCGAGCGGTGTTGCGCGCCCGTTATTTCTCTGCGATAGGGGTCAGGTCTTGGAAGTTGCTGGAGGAGTGGCTAGGATCTGAGCATGGCACGGCCTCTTCGCCTCGAGCTTCCCGGCGCGGCCTATCATCTGACGGCCCTCGGCAACGGCGGCCAGCCGGTGTTCCGCGGCGCGGAGGACTCCCTGCTGTTCCTCGAGATTCTGGGCGAAAGCTGCACGCGCTTCGACTGGCGCTGCTTTGGCTATTGCCTGTTGCCGGACCGCTACCATCTGGTGGTGGAGACGCGGCAGCCGACACTCGCCCGCGGCATGCGCCAGCTCAACGGCCGCTATACCCAGGCTTTCAACCGCCGCCATGGGATCGGCGGCCATGTCTTTCAGGGCCGCTACCGGGCGGTGATGGTCGAGAGTCCGGGCTGGCTGGCGGCGGTTTGCCGCGACGTGCTGCGCCAGCCGGTCG
>DATCXZ010000146.1:0-2139 GCA_036570545.1 Kiloniellaceae bacterium | reverse complement strand
CGGCACCGACCGGCGCCGAGGTCGTGAAGCCCTCGAGGTTGTCGGCACCCAGCGCGTCGATCAGGGCATCGGTCTTCATGCCGTCACCGCCGACGAACTTCTCGAAGAAGCCGTTCTCCAGCGCCTGGCGCAGGATGGTCATGCCGGCGCCGTCCCCATAGTCGATGAGCACCAGCGTATCGGCACCCCGGCCAGCGAGCTCGGCGAGCTCAGAGCGGTAGGAGGCCTTGCCGTCCTCGTGTGCGGAGAAGCCGGCGATCTCGCCGCCCTTGGCCTCGAACTCGCTGCGGAAGGCATCGGCGAAACCCTTGCCGTAGTCGTTGTTCAGATAGGCCACCGCCACCTTCTCGGTACCGTCGGCCAGCAGCTTGCGGGCCAGCGCCTGGCCCTGGAAGCTGTCCGAGGGGGCGGTGCGGAAGACCAGGTCGTTGTCTTTCAGGGTGGTCAGTTCCGGCGAGGTCGCCGAGGGGGAGATCATCACGACGCCGGCCGGGATGTTGACCGTGTTGGCGGCGGCCAGAGTTTCGCCGGAGCAAAAGGGGCCGACCATGGCGACTACCTGCTCGACGTTCACCACCTTGGCGGCGGCGTCGGTGCCACCCTGCTGGCTGCAGGCCGAATCGCCGACCACGGCGACCAGCTTCTTGCCGCCGAGCAGACCGCCCTGGGCGTTCACGTGCTCGACCGCCAGCTTCGAGGCCTGGATCATCGGCGGCGCCAGCGCCGCGATCGGGCCGGAGATGCCACCGACCAGGCCGATCTTCACCTCCTGCGCCAGCGCGCTCCCGGCCAGCGCGGTGGCCGCGAAGAGCGAGGCCACAGCCACCGCTGCAACCTTCCCGCCCGCCGGGGCCGTGTGCTTACGCGTAGAGACAGACATGAGAAATTTCCTTTCCGCATGATGTGCGCGGCACTGGGATCGCCTTGTAGGCCAGCGACGGCCAAGCATCCAGCACCGCACCGTCGTTGTTTGCTGCTTCCCTCGGGAGCGGGCGCCCGCGCGGGCGCCACCGCCCCGTTGTTCGTCGCCAGGTTCTTTGGCACACGATCATAGCACCGGCGCTCCGCGCGGGAAGCCTTCCGCGAAGGCCGAAACGCCGGTCCGAACCTCTCTGCTCTACCCTTTTGAAGTAGATCGGATTCGCATTGTCAGGTGGGTCCGCGCCGCGGTTCCACCTGACAATGATCCGATCTAGTCGTGGCTGGCCGGCTCGACGCCCTGGGCGATGTCGATGGGCACGCCGGGGATGGACTTGGCGGTGCGGATGACCTGGATCGTCTTCACCGTCACCACGTGGGCGGCCGAGGTCAGGCGCTGGGTCAGCTCGTTCTCGTGCGCCGTGTTGCGCGCCACGAGGTGGAGCACGAAGTCGTCAGGGCCGCGCGCCATGTGGCACTCGCGTACCTCCGGCCAGCCGCCGACCAGGGCCTCGAAACCGTTCAGCACGGCCTCGGACTGGCTGTTGAGGCCGACCAGGGCGAAGAAGGTGACCTCGAAGCCGAGCGCCTCGGCGTCGAGCTCGGCGTGGTAGCCCTTGATGTAGCCGGCCTCCTCCAGGGCGCGCACGCGCCTGAGGCAGGGCGGCGCGGAGATGCCGGCGCGGCGCGCCAACTCCACGTTGGTGATCCGCCCATCCTCCTGGAGGTCCTGCAGGATCTGCAGGTCGATTCGGTCCAATTTGACCCGGCGCATCGGCCCCTCGGCAACGGTAAGACAAGATCGCGCCCTGAGACGCGATTACCGGGTAACATTATTACCCAGCTGCCATCGCTGGCAAGCCCCTGCCCTGTGCAAAACCGGCGCGGCGGGACACTGCTGGCGGCGGCGCGGGGGTCTTGCGCGCGCGGAACGTCATGCTCATAGTCCGGCCCGCGATGGACCGCTCCGACCCTTCATCCCAGGCCGATCCCGCCACTGCCGACGGCCCGCTTGCAGGCCCGCTTGCAGGACTGGCCTGCTGGGTGGTCACCGACGGCAAGGCCGGCATGGAAATCCAGTGCCTCGGCCTCGCCGAGGCGCTCGGCCTCACGCCGGAGGTCAAGCGCGTCTCCGTCGGCAAGCCCTGGCGCTGGCTGCCGGCCGGGCTGATCCGCGACCCGCTCGCCACCCTCGGCCCCAAGGGCGCCCGCCTCGCGCCG
>DATCXZ010000145.1:0-12712 GCA_036570545.1 Kiloniellaceae bacterium | reverse complement strand
CAGCCGGCGCTTGCCAGCCTGTTCGTCGGGCAGGGTGATGCGCCGCGCCGCAAGCACCAGGGCGGCGACGAAGGCCACGGCGAAGGCGACCAGGACGGCGCTGTGGAGCCAGCCGTTGAGCGCCGGCAGCAGGCCGGAGAGGGCGACGGCGAGGAAGGCGCCGAGAACGCCGAGCAGCGGCCAGACGGCGGGCCAGATGTTCTCCCAGGCGACGGCGCCCCGTGCCAGGGCGAGCAGCATGGCAAAGCGGGTCGCTGACTGCCGCGGTTCGCCCTGCGGGGATCCCTGGGGGGACGGGGGGCCGGGCCGGCGGGCGTCGGGGCCACCCGCACGGGGCCTGGAGGTGGGGCGCTGCTGCCCGGTCTCGCTCATGCGTGCCTTCTGTCCTTCGCACAGGCGCCTGCGGTGACGCCTCCGAAGCCGCAGGCTGTGAACTTGCCCCTCGTACCACGATCTTAATGGTGCCTTGTAATGGCACCTGACGACAAAATTAGGCCGCGCCGCGTGCCTGGCCAGCTTTTCGCGGCGTAGGACTGCTGTCTTGCTCCAGCCAGTCGGGCAGACAATCCTGTCCGATCATTGTCTCATAGTTCATGCGTGGGCGCACTACCGCGTGGCGGTCACCGCGGACCATGACCTCCGGCACGAGAGGCCGGGAATTGTACGTCGAAGCCATCACGAAGCTGTAAGCGCCGGCCGAGGAGAAGGCGAGCAGGTCGCCCTCGGCGACCGGCGGCAGCGACCGCTGGCGGGCGAAGGTGTCGGACGACTCGCAGATCGGGCCGACCACGTCGACCGGGCGCAGCGCGGCCTCCGCCGCGGGCTGGGCCAGCGGGACGATCTCGTGCCAGGCGTCGTAGAGCGACGGGCGGATGAGGTCGTTCATCGCCGCGTCGACGATGACGAAGCGGCGCGGGCCGTTGTCCTTCACGTAGAGCACGCGCGTCACCAGCACGCCGGCATTGCCGACCAGGAGGCGGCCCGGCTCGAACAGCAACTCCGCGTCGAGGGGCCCTTCCGGCCCCTGCACCAGCTCGCGCACCATCTCGGCATAGGCGGTGACCCGGGCGTCGGCCTCGCCGACCGCCTCGCCGCCGGCCGCGCCCGTCAGGGGCTCGTGGCGGTAGCTGATGCCGATGCCGCCACCGAAGTCGAGACGCTTCAGCGGCACCCCCGCCGCGCGCAGTTCCTTGTAGAGCGCGATCAGGCGCTCGAAGGCGAGGCGGTAGGGTGCGATCTCGGTAAGCTGCGAGCCGATGTGAACCGCCAGCCCTTCGACGCGGATGCCGGGGATGCTGCGGTTGGCGAGCAGGAAGTCGCGTGCCGCCGCGGCCTCGATGCCGAACTTGGTGTCGGCACGTCCGGTGGTGATCTTGGCGTGGGTGCCGGCGTCGACGTCGGGGTTCACGCGGAGAGCGACCGGCGCCGTCGTGCCGCGCGCCACCGCGACCTCGGAGAGCAGCTTCAGCTCAGAGAGGGATTCCACGTTGAACTGCAGGATGCCGGCGTCGAGCCCGGCGGCCAGCTCGCGCGCCGTCTTGCCGACTCCGGCGAAGACGATCTTGCCGGCCGGCACGCCGGCGGCCAGCGCCCGCCGCAGCTCACCCTCAGAGACCACGTCGGCGCCGGCACCGAGCGCGGCGAAGGTGGCGATGACCGCCTGGTTGGAGTTGGCCTTCAGCGCATAGCAGATGGTCGCCGGCAGGTCGGCGATCGCCGCGGCGAAGTGGCGGTAGCCGTGCTCCAGGGCGTCGGCGTCGTAGCAGTAGAACGGAGTGCCGACCTCGGCGGCCAGCGCATCGAGCGGCACCCCGGAGGCATGCAGCCGACCGTCGCGGTAGCGGAAGTAACGATTGCTCATCGGGTTCGCATCAATAGGTCGTGGTCCTGCTGCGCTTCTCGCTATCGAAGATCGACAGCGGGTCCGCCGCGTCCTCGGAGGGGGCGCTGCCGTTGGGCACGACGGTCTCCGGCGCCGGATAGTGGTGCGGGTATTGGTACTGGCTCTCCTCGCCGGCCGGCGGCTTCGGCGCGCCCTTCTTGCCGCAGGCCGCAAGGCCGAACAGGAGGCCCGCCGAGACGGCGGCGGTCAGCAGCAGGCGCGGGAGGCTGGCGGTCATAGGAAGCGCTCCTTGGCAGCGGCGACGGCCTGGCGCACCTGCTCGGGCGCGGTGCCGCCATCGCTCACGCGGCTGGCGACGGCATTCTCGACGGAAAGCACGGAGAAGATATCCTCGGTGATGCCCGGCTCGATGGCCTGCATGGCGTCGAGCGGCAGGTCGGCAAGGCCGCAGCCGCGCTCCTCCGCCAGCTTCACGATGCTGCCGGTCACGTGGTGGGCACGACGGAACGGCATGCCGAGCACCCTGACCAGCCAGTCCGCGAGGTCGGTGGCGGTGAGGAAGCCCGCAGCGGTCGCCGCCTTCAACGCCGCGCGGTTGGCCCGCATGTCGGTTACCATGCCGGTCATCGCGGTGACCACCAGCTCCAGCGTGTCGGCGGCATCGAACAGCGGTTCCTTGTCTTCCTGCATGTCCTTGCCATAAGACAGCGGCAGCCCCTTCATGACGATGAGCAGCGCGTTGAGCGCGCCGATCACCCGCCCTGCCTTGCCGCGGATCAGCTCGGCGGCGTCGGGGTTGCGCTTCTGCGGCATGATCGAGCTGCCGGTGGTGAAGGCATCCGACAGCGTGACGAAGCGGAAGCCGGCCGAGCACCACAACACGATCTCTTCGGCGAGGCGCGACAGGTGCAACGCCACGATCGCGCCGGCGGCGAGATACTCGAGCACGTAGTCGCGGTCGGAGACGGCGTCGATGGAGTTGGCCATCGGGCGGTCGAAGCCGAGCGCAGCCGCGGTCGCCCGCCGGTCGATGTCGAACGAGGTGCCGGCCAGCGCTGCCGCGCCCAGCGGCGATTCGTTCATGCGGCGGCGGCAGTCGGCGAGCCGGCCGCGGTCGCGTCCCAGCATCTCGACGTAGGCCAGCATGTGGTGTCCGAAGGTGACCGGCTGGGCTGCCTGCAGATGCGTGTAGCCCGGCATCACCGTGTCCGCCTCGGCCTCGGCCTGGGCGATGAGGGCCGCCTGCAGGTCGCGCAGCATAATATCCAGGCGGTCGACCGCGTCGCGCGTCCACAGCCGCACGTCGGTCGCCACCTGGTCGTTGCGCGAGCGCGCCGTGTGCAGCCGGCCGGCGGGCTCGCCGATCAGCTCGGCAAGGCGCGCCTCCACGTTCATGTGGATGTCTTCCAGGCTGGTCTTGAACTCGAACTTGCCCGCTTCGATCTCGGAGAGGACGGTGTCGAGGCCGCCGAGAATGGCGGCGCCGTCCTCCTGGGCGATGATGCGCTGGTGCACCAGCATGGTGCAGTGCGCCTTGGACCCGGCGATGTCTTGGGCGTAGAGTCGACGGTCGAAGCCGATGGAGGCATTGATGCGCTCCATCACCGCCGCCGGGCCGCTGGCGAAGCGCCCGCCCCACATGGTATTGGCCCCGGCGTCCGCGGTCGCGCGGTCGCTCGTTTCACCTTCAGGAGGCAGCTTTTGCGTCTTGGCGTTCATCGGCCTTTGCGGAGGCTTCCCGCGTTCATGTTGGCTGTGATCCGGGTCATAAGAAAAACCCTTGCGGCCGCCGGGCTTGTCGCGCTGATCCTCGCCCTGGCGTCTCCCGCATCGGCCGGGGGGCAGCAGGCGGCGTCCGGCGGCACGCCCTCGGCCCCAGAGGGCCCGTTCGGCCGCAACTTTACCTTCTCGGACCCGCCGGTGCCAGCGCCGAGCGTGCCGTTCCAGACCCTTGACGGCGCCGCCACCGCCTTCGCCGACTTCCGCGGGCAGGTGTTGCTGGTCAACTTCTGGGCCACCTGGTGCGTCCCCTGCGTGCAGGAGATGCCGGCGCTGGAGCGCCTGCATCTGGCCCTGGCGGACGGGGGGCTCGCGGTCCTGGCGATCTCGCAGGACCGCGGCGGCGAGGCGGTGGTCGATCCTTTCCTCGCGCGCCTCGATCTCCAGCACTTGCCGATCTACCTGGACGCCAAGGGCGAGTTGGGGCGCGGCTTTGCTCTCAAGGGCCTGCCGACCACCTTCGTCATCGGCCGCGACGGCCGTGTGCTGGCTGGCCTTGTAGGCCCCGCGGAGTGGGATTCGCCTGCGGCCCTCGACTTCCTGCGCCACTACCTCGACGAGGCGCCGGACCTGACGCATACCTCCGGTTGAGATTCTGCGGCCACCTCCTCATTAACACGCAACACTTGTCGGCCCCCAGCGCTGTCGCCAAGATAGAGGGTCGCAGACCTCTGCTTCGCTCTCACCGCCAAGGAGGGCATGGCCCCATGGGTTCCGCCGTTTCACCTATGCTGAGCCGCCTCCGGGGGCTGTTGCTCATGGCACCGCTGCTGGGAGCGGCCGCTTGCGTCTGCCTTGCCGCGGCCGCCGCCGCCGAGGAGCCCATGCTTTTCGACGTGCTGCGCGACGGCAGCAAGATCGGCGAGCATCGCCTGGTCTTCGAGCAGGAGGACGGCGCCCTGAAGGTGTCGGTGGAGACCGACATGACGGTGGACTTCGCCTTCGTCACGGTGTTCCGCTACGAGCACAAGCGCGTCGAGCGCTGGCGCGACGGAGAGCTGGAATCGCTGGCCGGCATGACCAACGACGACGGCACCGAATACGAGATCTCCATCGTGCGCAAGGAAGGCCACTACAGCCGCACCATCAACGGCAACCAGGAAGAGCTGACAGGCACTGTCGCCGTAGACAGCCTGTGGAGCAAGGATCGCCTGGTCGCCGGCAAGCTGTTCTCCGCCGCCAGCGACAAGGTCTACCGCGTGCGCAGCGACCTCATGGGCACCGAGACCATCGAGGCCAAGGGAGAGCCGGTCGAGGCGGAGCACTACAAGCTCTCCGGCGAGATCGACCGCGACCTCTGGTACGGCCCGACCGGCGAGCTCCTGAAGGTGAAATACGAGAACGACGACGGCGAGACGTTCGAATTCGTGCGGCGGTGATGTACCCAGGCCGCCGTGTAGCCCGCCCTATCGTGTCGGGACGGGCGTCTCGCTGGAGTAGTCGTAGAAGCCGCGGCCGACTTTCTTGCCGATCCAACCCGCCTCGACGTACTTCACCAGCAGCGGGCAGGGGCGGTACTTGCTGTCCGCGAGGCCGTCGTAGAGCACGGACATGATGGACAGGCAGGTGTCGAGGCCGATGAAGTCGGCCAGCTCCAGCGGGCCCATCGGATGATTGGCGCCGAGCCTCATGGCGGTATCGATGGAGCTCACCGAGCCGACGCCCTCGTAGAGCGTGTAGACCGCCTCGTTGATCATCGGCAGCAGGATGCGGTTCACGATGAAAGCCGGGAAGTCTTCCGCCGTCGCGGTGGTCTTGCCGAGCTTCTCGGAAAGCTGGCGCACCGTCTCGAAGGTCGGCTCGTCGGTGGCGATGCCGCGGATCAGCTCGACGAGCTGCATCAGCGGCACCGGGTTCATGAAGTGCATGCCCATGAACTTCGCCGGCCGGTCGGTGACCGCGGCGAGCCGCGTGATCGAGATCGACGAGGTGTTGGAGCAGATGAGCGCCGACGGCTTCAGCTGCGGGCAGAGCGTCTTGAAGATGGCGCGCTTGATCTCTTCGTTCTCGCTGGCCGCCTCGATGACGATGTCGCTGTCGGCGAACATCTCAAGGCCGGTGCCGGAAGAGATGCGCTTCAGAGCCGCCTGCTTTTCGGCCTCGCCGATCTTCCCTCGCTTGACTTGGCGGTCCATGTTCTTGGCGATGACATCGAGCGCCTTCTTCGCCTGCTCGGCGGAGACGTCGGAAAGCCTCACGTCGTAGCCGGCCAGCGCACAGACATGCGCGATGCCGCTGCCCATCTGTCCGGCGCCGATGACGCCGATGGACTTGATCGTAGTCAGGCCCTCGGCGGGCGCGTCCTGCTGTGCCATGTGGTCCAAGATGCCTTCATTCAATGAAGCCGGGCGCGGCGCCGTCCCCACGACGGGCGGCCGCGGATGCGGCTCAGCCCAGTTCCTTCTCCAACTCGGGAATCGCCACGAAGAGGTCGGCCACGAGGCCGTAGTCGGCAACCTGGAAGATCGGCGCCTCCTCGTCCTTGTTGATGGCGACGATGACCTTCGAATCCTTCATGCCGGCGAGATGCTGGATGGCTCCGGAGATACCGACGGCGATGTAGAGGTCGGGTGCCACCACTTTGCCGGTCTGGCCGACCTGGTAGTCGTTGGGCACGAAGCCGGCGTCGACCGCGGCGCGCGAGGCGCCGACGGCGGCGCCCAGCTTGTCGGCGATGCGCTCCAGCATGACGAAATTATCGCCGCTCTGCATGCCGCGGCCGCCCGAGATGACGATGCTCGCGGTTGTCAGCTCCGGGCGCTCCGACTTGGTGAGCTCCTGGCCCTTGAACGTCGCGAGGCCGGTGTCGCCGCCGCCCTCGACCGCCTCGACGGCGGCCGAGCCGCCTTCGGCCGCGGCGGCGTCGAAGGCCGTCGCGCGAATGGTCAGCACCTTCACCTTGTCGCCCGATTTCACGGTCGCCAGCGCGTTGCCGGCATAGATTGGCCGCACGAAGGTGTCCTCGCCTTCGATGGCGGCAACGTCGGAAACCTGCTGCACGTCCAGCAGGGCGGCGGCGCGCGGCATGACGTTCTTGCCGAAGGTGGTCGCTGCGGAAATGACGTGGCTGTAGCCGGTGGCGAGCTTGGCCACCAAGGGCGCCAGATTCTCTGCAAGGCCGTGCGCGTAGGCCGCGTCGTCGGCCTTCAGCACCTTGGTGACGCCGGCGATCTTGGCCGCGGCCTGCGCGGCGGCATCGCAGCCGGCACCGGCGATGAGGATGTGGGTTTCGCCCGGTAGCTGCCCCGCCGCGGTGACCGCGTTCAGCGTGGCCGGCTTCAGGGCGGTGTTGTCGTGCTCGGCGACGATCAGCGTGGACATCAGATCACCTTGGCTTCGTTACGCAGCTTGTCGACCAGCTCGGCGACCGAGGCGACCTTCACGCCGGCCTTGCGCGCCGGCGGCTCGTTCACCGCGACGATGGTGAGGCGCGGCGTCACGTCGACGCCGAGATCATCAGGCGTCAGGGTATCGATCGGCTTTTTCTTCGCCTTCATGATGTTGGGCAGCGAGGCATAGCGCGGCTCGTTGAGGCGCAGGTCGGTGGTGACCACCGCCGGCAGCTTCAGCTCGAGCTTCTCGAGGCCGCCGTCCACCTCCCGGGTGATCGCCAGCGTCCCGTCGGTCTTCTCGATCTTGGAGATGAAGGTGCCCTGCGGCCAGCCGAGCAGCGCCGCCAGCATCTGTCCGGTCTGGTTATTGTCGTTGTCGACCGCTTGCTTGCCGAGGATGACCAGCTCCGGCCCTTCCTTCTCGACCACCGCCTTCAACAGCTTGGCGACAGCCAGCGGCTCCGGGTCGCGCTCGCACTGGATGAGGATGCCGCGGTCGGCGCCCATGGCGAGCCCGGTGCGCAGGGTTTCCTGCGCCTGGGCCGCGCCGGCCGAGACCACGATGACCTCGCTCGCCGTGCCCGCTTCCTTCAGGCGCACCGCCTGCTCGACGGCGATTTCGCAGAAGGGGTTCATGGCCATCTTCACATTGGCCGTTTCCACCCCGGTCCTGTCCGCCTTCACGCGGACCTTCACGTTGGCGTCGATGACGCGCTTGATCGGTACGAGAACCTTCATCGCAATCCTGCGACCATCCCTTGTCGTTGAACCCGTGTCGTTGGAGCTGTCAAAGAATCCTCCGCCCGCAATCGCACAGAAGCGACGCGCGATGTCTGCGGGCGGCGGACATATGGAAAATCCGGCTGCCTATCTCGCAGCCGCACAATAGGAGTATGACAGAATGCTGTCAACGCCACCGGCGGCCCGGATGGCTAGGGTTTCTGCCGATTTGCGTCCCTGGTGGCGCCCGGTTCCCAGAGCACGTCCCCGGCCCCGCGCCCGTTCAGGTAGCGGCTCATGACGAAGAGGAGATCGGAGAGCCGGTTGACGTAGCGCACGGCCTCGGGGTTGATCGCATCGCTCTCCGCCAGCAGCGTGACCTCGCGCTCGGCCCGGCGTGCCATGGTGCGGGCGAGGTGCAGGTAGGCCGAGGCCGGGCTGCCGCCCGGCAGCACGAAGGAGTTCAGCGGGGCGAGATCGGCGTTCAGCCGGTCGATCTCGCCCTCCAGGCGCTCGACCTGCTCGGCCACGATGCGCAGCGGCGGGTACTTCGGGTTCTCCACCTCCGGCGTCGCCAGGTCGGCGCCGAGGTCGAAGAGGTCGTTCTGGATGCGCCCGAGGATGGCGTCGATCTCCCGGTCGTCGAGCGCGGTGTCGTCGAGCGCGGCGGTGTGCAGGCGCGCGAGGCCGACGGCGGCGTTGGCCTCGTCCACCGTGCCGTAAGCGGCGACGCGCGGATGGTGCTTGGCCACGCGCTCGCCGCCGCCGAGCGAGGTCTTACCCTTGTCGCCGCCGCGTGTGTAGATGCGCGTGAGCTTCACCATGACGCCGACGTCGCTCCCCCTTGCCGCCTTGCAGTTCAGTCCTGGGTGCCGACCAGCACGGCGAGCGCGAAAAGCGCGAGAGCGACGCCCTGGGCAATGACGCGCGCCCGCATCAGCTTGTTGCCGTACTTGGCGTTGAACTCGCCGCCGCGCGCCATGCCGATGATGCCGGTGGCCAGCACGCCCAGCGTGACGAACATGGCGATCAGCACCAGCACGAAGAAGAATGTTTTCATGGGCTCAGACCTTAAACGTCAGACGTGGGGCGGCGCCAGCGGATTTCCAAGCGAAGATCCTAACGGCGCGCCAGTGCCAGGCCCAGCCCGGTGCCGAGCAGCAGCGTGCCGGTGATGCCGTGGCGCACCCGGTTCGCCCTGGCCGAGGCGAAAACGCCCCGCACCCGCCCGGCCAGCACCGCATAGAGGCTGTCGAGCGTCGTCGCGATCGCCACCATGGCAATGGACATGGCGACGAGCTGTGGGCCGACCGCCATCTGGGGGTCGATGAACTGCGGGAAGAAGGCGGCGTAGAAGAAGATCGTCTTGGGGTTGGTGATCGCCACCAGCGCGCCCTGCCAGAACACACCGCGCCGAGAGCGCATGGCCGGCATCTCCGCCATTTTCCCCGCCGTGAAGGCTTGGCGCCACTGCTTGACGCCCAGGTAGACGAGATAGGCGACGCCAGCCCAGCGCAGCACCTCGAAGAGCTCGGCGGCCAGCGCCAGGAGGGTGGTGAGGCCGAGCGCCCCGGCGGCCACCAGCACCGCGTTGCCGCTGCTGGAGCCGGCCACGGTGGCGAGCCCGATGCGCTGCCCATGGGCCAGCGAGTTGGCGACCACCAGGGTGACGATCGGCCCCGGCATGAGGATGAGGACGACGACGGCAACGATGAAGCCGGCAAAAAGCTCGGGGTTGACGGCGAGCATGGCGGGCAGTCCCTGCAGAGTTGTTTCGCGGTGAAGCAAAGACAGCCTCGTCGAGCGTTGTACAGCCAAATTGTCGCCACTCAGATTGTCATCCCGGCCAAGCGACCGCCGCTTTCCGTTATTGGAGGAGCGCGCGCCGGGAACCGTGGTTGGGCCAGGAGCCAGGCGGCGCCATAGGCCCCTGTACCTTTTCTCGAGCTCGCATGCTGGTAAGGTGCGGGCGGGGGAAGACCCCTCACTCCCCGCAAGGCCCCGCGGCTGCGAGAAAGGCAATGAGGTCTGCGCGTTCGCCGGGATCTTTGACGCCGGCAT
Source organism: Kiloniellaceae bacterium (assembly GCA_036570545.1). Classification (GTDB taxonomy): domain Bacteria; phylum Pseudomonadota; class Alphaproteobacteria; order Kiloniellales; family Kiloniellaceae; genus Pelagibius. Next base: position 2,977 of record DATCXZ010000145.1, on the reverse strand, counting down.
AGCCCATGCGGGTGCCCGGCACGGTGCCCCGCGGATCGGCCAGGAAACGGTCGAGGCTTTCCCGGTCCCACACGATGCCGGACTCGCGCAGGGCCGCCGAGTAGCCCCGGAAGCCGTCGACGGTGCCGGCCGGGCGGCCGATGAGGCCGCAGTGCTTCGGCCCTGTGCGGTTGCGCTCGAGCGAATGGCAGGCCTGGCAGCGCTCGTAGATGGCGGCGCCGCGCCCAGGATCGCCCAACGTGTCGCCGCCTTGAGAAGAAGAAGGGGTCGCCGCAGCCACCGCCGCGGCGGCTGCCGCCAGCAGGGCCGGCAGCAGCACGCCCGACAGGATCTTCACGACACGAAGGCGACGGGAACCGGGTTCTCGCCGACGGCGTGACGCAGCACCGCCCAGTGCATGGCCTCGTCGCCGAGGATGCTGGCCGCGGCCTTGGCCAGCTCGCGGTCGGCGAACAGCGGCACGGCGCCGAGGTAGGCGCTGACGGCACCCTTCTCCAGCCCGGCGGCAAAGCGCAGCACGTCCGCCTCGCTCTTCAGCTTGTCGGTCGGGAACTCATAGGCCGCCAGCGGCTCCACCGGCTGGCCGCCGAGATCGCGCACCGTCTTGGCTAGCACGTCGGCGTGCTCCTTGTGGTGGCCCTGGAACTGGACCGCGAGGTCGAGCACAGGCTTCGTCAGCAGTCCGCTCTCGGCGCCGACCTGATAGGCGGCGATGGCCTCCTGCTCGGCGCCGAGTGCCGAGTTCAGGATATCCGCGTCGGCCGCCGGGTCAGCGGCATGGGCGGATTGCTGCGTGCCGCAGCCGGCGAGCAGCAGCACGGCACCGGCGGACAGGGTGGTGTGGCCGGCGGCGCTAAGGAAGGACCGTCGGGGCAGCAGGATGGTGGTTTCGGACATTTTTCTCTCCTGGTTTATGGTAGGTAGGGGCAAAGCTTCGCCGGTGCCCGGGCACCGATGCGCGGGCGGGAAAACCGAAAAATCGGAGACTGGGGTTGCTAGCCGGGCGGCGAGGGGTCGAGCCGGTCCAGCACCGTCGCGACCACGCGGTCGCAGCGCGCGCCGGCGAAGGGGAAGGTATCGGTGAGGGCCGTGGCGACGCGATGCTGGAGGCGGCGGCGCAGGTGCTGCTTGGCGCGGTGCAGACGGGTCTTCACGGTCTCCGGCGGAATGCCGAGGCAGGCAGCGGTGTCCTCGGTACTGAACTCCTCCACCGTGCGCAGCATGAAGACGGTGCGCTGTGCCTGCGGCAGGGCGTCGATGGCGGCTTCCAGCAGGTGCCGGATCTCACCCTGCGCGGCGGCGGCTTCCGGGCTGATTTCTGTGGTCATGCTGTTCTCCGCCGGATGCTCGGGGGCGCCGTCCGGCATGCGACGGCGCAGCCGGGCGAGCGCCTCGTTCACCGCGATCTTCACCAGCCAGGTGGACAGCCGCGACGCGCCGGCGAAGCCGTCGAGGTGCAGGAAGGCTTTCAGATAGGCCTCCTGCACCACCTCCTCGGCATCGGCCTCGTTCTGCAGGATGGCGCGCGCGGTGCGGAACATCGTCCGGTTGTGACGGCGCATGATGGCCTCGAAGGCCGCGCTGTCGCCGCCGCGCGCTGCCGCCACCAGGGCGTCGTCGCCCTGGGGCGTCGCTGCGTGGGGAAGGGGGCTCTGCATCGCCGCTGTCACCGTTCCCATGCCTGCCTCATCGCCTCATTCTATCCCCACTACTGACCATTGGATGCAGCGGATCTCAAAAAGGTTCCGCTTTTCTTGCCGATCCGATCTGGTGCCGACTGAAGCGCTTCACGTCCGGCAGATCGAGACGCCGCCGTCGACGAGGAAGGCGGTGCCGGTGATGAAGCTCGCGGCATCGGAAGCGAGATGCAGGATCGAGCGTGCGATCTCCTCCGGCTCGGCCATGCGCTTCAGCGCGTGCATGTTCTCGACAAAGGTTCGCATTTCCGGCGAGGTGAGCACGACCCGCCCCATCGGCGTGTCGGTGCCGCCGGGCAGCACGGCATTGGCACGCACGCCCTGGGGGCCATATTCGGCAGCGATCACCTTGACGAGGCCGATCACGCCCGCCTTGCCGGCAGCGTAGGCGCCCATCCCCGGGAATCCGACACTGGTGCCAACGAAGGTCGAGGTGAAGATCAGCGAGCCGCCGCCGCGGGCGACCATCGCCGGCACCTGATGCTTGGCGCCGAGAAAGGCGCTGGTCAGGTTGGCGTCGATGCTCTCGCGCCAGCCGGCGGTGGAGAGTTCTGCGACCGGCGCCATCTCGCCCAGGGTGCCGGCGTTGTTCACCGCGATGTCGAGGCCGCCGAAGCGGTCCCGCGCGGTGTCGACCAGAGCCTTGGCGAGCGCTTCGTCGCGCACGTCGCCGGCGACTGCCACGGCCTGGCCGCCGGCTCCTTCTATCTCCTCGACCAGCTTGTCGAGTCCCGGCCGGCCGCGCGCGGCGACGACCACGTTGGCGCCTTCTTCGGCAAAGAGCTTGGCGGTGGCGCGTCCGATGCCGGAGCTGGCTCCGGTGACGATGGCGACCTTGCCGGTGAGGCTGTTCATGGCGGCGTTCCTTATCACAGTGGATGAAGGCGCCGAGACTGGCCGCCGCAGCAGCCGTCGGCACCCCGCTTGTTGCCGCGCAATTCCTTGTCGGGAGCCACAAAATTCCAGCGCAAGCTTCGGAGTGAGATGGCGGCGCCGGGCGCGCAGTATGGGGAACAACCCGACAGCACAACCGTTCAAGGATGGATGCTATGATGCTTCAAGCCATGACCGAGCCCGCGACCCCCTTCGCTTCGGCGGACGCGCGCTGGGAAGCCTTCATCGGACGCGACCCGGCAGCCGACGGCCGCTTCGTCACCGCGGTGACCAGCACCGGCATCTACTGCCGGCCGACCTGTTCCGCGCGCAAGCCGCGGCGCGAGAACGTCCGCTTCTACCGGACGGCCGTCGAGGCGGAAGCGGCCGGCTTCCGGCCCTGCAAG
>DATCXZ010000144.1:0-8595 GCA_036570545.1 Kiloniellaceae bacterium | reverse complement strand
CAGGGCGAGGCGAAGCGGCCTCCGGCTCTGGCGCGGCAGCCGGCAACCATGGCGCCACAGCCCGGTGCGGCGCGCCCGTGGTCCGGCCCGGCGGAAGGCTTCGCCCATGATGGAGATCCTTCAGGTCGCGGTCGCGGATGTCTTCACGCCACTCAACATCGCCTTTCTGTTGTCGGGCGTTGCCGCCGGAATCGTCCTGGGCGCCATTCCGGGGCTGACGGCGACCATGGGAATCACCCTCGTCATACCCTTCACGCTCACCATGGACCCGAGCGCGGCGGTCCTCATGATGATGGGCGCCTACAAGGGCGGAATCTACGGCGGCTCCATCTCGGCCATCCTGCTGAAGGCGCCCGGCACCTCCTCGGCGCTGGCGACGGTCGAGGACGGGCATGCGCTCGCCCGCCAGGGCAAGGCCCGCAAGGCTCTCAAGGTCTCGCTCTTCGCCTCGGTCATCGGCGACACCTTCAGCGATATCGTGCTGATCCTGAGCGCGGCACACCTGGCCCGCGTGGCGCTGCAGTTCGGGCCGGTCGAGTACACCGCCATCGCCGTCATCGCCCTCACCATCATCGCCTCGGCGTCGGGAAGCTCGCTCCTCAAGGGGCTCATTGCCGCGGTCGGCGGGCTCTGCGTCGCCCTCATCGGCCTCGACCCCACCACCGGCATGCCGCGCTTCACCTTCGGCGTCATCGATCTCTACGGCGGCGTCCCACTGGTGGCGATGCTGATCGGGCTGGTCACCATGTCGGAGCTGCTGCGCCAGATGGAGACCCGCCGCGAAGCTTCCGTCGTCCATCTGCCAAAGCCGGCCGGCCGCGACGACAGCCGCGTGACGCGGGAGGACGCGCGGCTCATGGTGGCGCCGGTCGCAGGCGGCTCGGTGATCGGCACGTTGGTGGGCATCATCCCGGGGCTGGGGCCGACACTGGGCGCCTTCCTGGGCTACGACGCCGCGTGGCGCCTGGCGAAGAGGCCCGAGCTGTTCGGCAAGGGTTCGGTCGAGGGCATCGCTGGCGCCGAGTCGGGCAACAACGCCGTCAGCGGCGCCAACCTCATCCCGCTGCTTGGCCTGGGTGTTCCCGGCGATCTCGAGGCCGCCATCCTCATGGGCGCCTTTCTGCTCCACGGCCTGACGCCGGGCCCGCTGATCTTCCAGGAGGCGCCGGAGGTGGTCTACGCCATCTACATCGGCCTGATACTGGCCAACGTGATGCTCCTCGGCCTCGGGCTCGGCCTCATCCCGGTTTTCTCGCGCCTGGCCAGCGTCAGGGTCGGCCTGCTGTTTCCCGTGGTCTTCCTCTTTGCGGTGATCGGCGCCTATGCCTATCACCAGAGCCTCTTCGACGTGGGGCTGGCCTTCGCCTTCGCCGGCATCGGCTACCTCATGATCAAGCTCGAGATACCGCGGACCACCTTCCTGGTGGGCTTCATCCTGGGGCCGCTGCTGGAGGATAACTTTCGTCGCGCCATGCAGCTCTCGGACGGCTCCTACGGCATCTTCCTCGAGAGTGCCCTGGCAAACATGCTTTGGGCGCTCGCGCTGGTGCTGGTGATCTGGATCACCGTGCAGAAGCAGCGCGCGCGCCAGCGCCGGTTCGGCTGAGATGCCGGAGAGAGATCACGCCATGATGCAAGTCTCCGAGCGCCTGCGAGACTTCTTGGGATTCGGAGTCCTGCTCGTCCTCCTCGCCGTGCTTCTCGTCGTCCCCCACGAGATCCCCAAGGAGATCCAGGGCGATTTCCCCGCTGAGGTCTATCCCCGGACTCTGCTGGTCGTCGGCGTCGTTTTGCTTGGCCTGCAGGTCGCCATTACCCTGGCGCGGGGCCGGGGCGCGGCGCTGACCCTGGAGTCCGCACAGCTCGCGCGCACCGCGGCGCTTCTGGCGATCATGTGGGCCGGCTACGGCCTCATCCTGCTGGTCGGCTTCGTGCTCGGCGGCGCCTTTCTCGTCTTCAGCTATGCCTGGCTGCTGCAGGAGCGCAACCGCGCCGCCGTCGTCGCCGCGCTCGCCGCGCCGCTGCTGATCTATCTCTGCCTCGAGCACGCCTTTCGCATCCGGCTGCCGAGCCTTCTCGACTTTTTCTGAGTGCCGGCCGTGCCTGCTGCGGAAGCCATAGGGCAGCAGCCGGGCGCCCGCAGCATTCGTCAACGAGAGCCACGACAAGGGAGGACAGGAGAATGAAGGACATGAAAGCGTATCTCGCCGGTGCCCTGCTGGCAGCCGCCGTCGCAACGGTCGCAGGCGCGCCCGGGGCGCAGGCCTTTCCTGAGCGGGAGATCGAGGTGATCGTGAATTACGGCGCCGGCGGCGGCACAGATCTGTCGACCCGGGTGCTCGCCGATGCGGCCGCCAAGATCCTGGGCCAGCCGCTGCGCATCGTGAACCGGGCCGGCGGGTCCGGAACGGTGGGCCCGACCTTCGTCGCAACCGCGAAACCGGACGGATACACCATCGGCGTTGCCAGCTTTTCGCCCCTCGCCGTGGCCCCGCAGCTGCAGGAGGTGCCCTACAGCCTCGACGACTTCCGCTTCATCATGGGCCACGCGCGCTACCGCTCGGGCATCGCCGTGGCGGTCGACTCACCCTTCGAGAGCATGGCGGACCTCATCGACGCCGGCCGCAGCGGCAAGGAGCTGAACTATGCCGCCACCGATGCCCTTGGCGCCATCACCATGGTCCGCCTCGGCAACACGACCGGCGCCCAGTTCAAGTGGATCCGCTACAAGTCCGGCCAGGAAGCCGCGACGGCCATCATGGGCGGCTTCGTCGACGTGCTGATCGGCAATCCCATCGACATCACGCCGCACGTGAAGACGGGACAGCTGCGCCTCCTGGCCTCGGCCAGCTCCGTGCGCTGGTACGAGCTGCCGGATGTGCCGACCCTGATCGAGCAAGGCTACGATGTGCAGGTGGAGAGCTATGCCGGCCTCGCCGCGCCGGCCGGCACCCCCGACGCGGTCATCGCAGTGCTGGAGAAGGCCTTCGCCGCCGCGCTGCAGGATGAAAGCGTCCAAAGCACCATGAAGGAGCTCGGCATGGAGCCGGTCTACATGACATCGCGGGAATACGAGGCCTTTCTGCGCGAGGGCTTCGCGGCCATGGCCCGTGAGCTGCCGAAGATCGGCCTGGTGAAGCAGTAGCGCGGCGCGCGGCGGCCAAGAGGCCTGGAACTGCAGGCCGGTGGCGCAGGCAAAGGTCGCCTCGACGCTCGCTGCAACAGCGGAGAGCCCGGGAGTCTTCCGCCGCCGGCCGGGCGGGTTGGGGCAGCAGGTGCCATGATTGCGGAAGGTGTCGAGCAGCATGAGCGTGCGTCGCCGACGGATCCTCATCGGCCGTCTTTTCCATGAATCCCACAGCTTCAATCCGCGCCCGACCGACGAGGCGGGCTTTCGCGTGCAGCGCGGGCCGGCGCTGCTCTCCGACCTGGGCGGGTCGACGTCCATCCTGGCGGGAATCGCCCGGCGCCTTGGCGACCTGCAGGACGTCGTCGTGCCGTCGGTCTCGGCCGTTGCCGCGCCCGGCGGCCTCGTCGACCATCGCTGCTACCTTGCTCTCAAGGATGAGCTGATCGCAGCGGCCGGCGAGAGCGCTTGCGAGGCCGTGGCCCTGGAGCTGCACGGGGCGATGGCGACCGACGCGCTCGCGGATGCTGAAGGGGACCTGCTGACCGACCTCCGGGCAGCGGTCGGACCGGCGGTTCCCATCGGCATCGGGCTGGATCTGCACGGCCACGTGACGCCGGCCATGCTCGAGGCCGTCGACATCTGCATCGCCTGCAAGGAGAACCCCCACGCCGATCTCTTTCAGTGCGGCGAGCGGGTCGTGGACTGCCTGCACGCCATGCTGGAGGGCCGGCTGCGACCCGTGACCAGCCTGGTGAAGGTGCCGGTGATCCTCACCGGGGCCGCGGAGACCGCCAGCGGGCCCCTGGCCGAGATCCATGGCCGGGCGCGCCAGGCTCTCGCCGCGGAGCCCGCCCTCTGGGACGTCTCCATCCTCAACGTCTTTCCATTCGCCGACGACGCCGGCATGGGGCAGGCGGTGCTGGCGCTGACGGACGGAGAGGCGGCCCCCGGCCAGCGGATCGCCGAGGCCCTGGGAGAGCTTCTGTGGTCCTGGCGCGACCGCTTCCGCGATCAGCTGCCGGACATCGCTGCGGCCCTCGATCTCGTGGCGGCGCAGCCGGCCGCCCGTCCCTTCGCGATCGCTGACATGGGCGACCGGGTGCTCGCCGGCGCGCCCGGCGACAGCACGGCCATCCTGGCGGCAGCGCTTGCGCACCCGGACCGGCTGCTGGGAGCGGTTCCCGTCACCGACCCCGAGGCTGCCGCAAAGGCGATCGCGGCAGGCGTCGGCCGCCGCATCACCCTGGCCGTCGGCGGACGGTTCACGCCGGGCTTCGTGCCGCTGGAGATCACCGGAGACGTGGTGTCGGCAACCGACGGCCGCTTCATCATGAAGGGTCCCTACCAAGCCGGCGAGGTTGCGTCGCTCGGCGCGACCGCGGTGGTCCGGGTCGGCTCCCTCTCCGTCATCCTGACTAGTCTGCCAGGACCGACACAGGACCCTGCTGCCTTCGAGAGCCAGGGCATCGACATTGCTGCCCAGGACTTTCTGGTCGTCAAGTCAGGCTATCATTTCAAGCTGTCGTTCGACGGCATCGCCACGCCCCTCATGGTCGAGACGCCCGGCATCGCGCGGTACCGGCCGGGGTTCTTCAGCTGGCAACGGGCGCGGGTCCACCCGGCGCATCCTGTCGCTTTCGACCGTGCGCCTGCGCTGGTGTTCGATCGCATGCGGCAGCACGAGTAAGCCAGGCGTGACCGCAGCGTGACGCGGCTGCCCCTGTCTCCGGCGCTGCGATGTCTTCAGGTCTCGCCCGCGTCGCGCGCGAGCGTGGCGAGCTGTCTGCGGCAGGACGCCTCCACGAGCTGATGGAGGCGCTGGGTGCATTCGCCGAGCCAGAGGAGAGCTTCGCGGTCAATACGGTAGTGCTTGGAGTAGCGCGCCTTCACGTAGGCCTCGACCAGGGTGTTGAACCAAGCGCGCTGCGTCGACTGCTCGCGCGGCCAAGCTTCTACCAGGCTCCGGTCCTGCTCTTCAGCGAGCGAGCGCAGGAACTTGATATTGTGCGAAGGCGGGGCGTAGTTCGTCAGGGTCAGGAGGAGCCCTGAATAGCCATGCTCAATCGCTTGATGCAGTAGGAAGGCCGCCTGACGGAGTTCGTTGTCATCTAGGTGAAGTCGGAAGCTCTTCATCATGGAGGCGGCGAAAGGCAGCCTCTCCTCGAAGTGCTCCTTCGCCGTCGCGTAGGCTTCTTTCGCTGTGCGAGGCCGCGGCTCGACAAGTGGCTCGTCGTCCAGCTCGTAGAGGACGATGCCTTCCTTGCGGATGTCCGTGAAGAAGTACTGCCCCTTGCGGATGGCCTCGTTCACCTCTCGCCGGCTGTGCACGATGAAGCTGACCGGCGTCTTAATTTCCCGGTCATGCAGGAAGCGATCCACCGCCTTGTGCCAGTAGGGCTCGTACTCGCCGAGCTTCCGGTTGTTCACGATGATCAGCAGGTCGAAGTCTGAGCGGTATCCTTTAGTGGTATGCGGCTCGTCCACCCAGGCGCCCCGGGCATAGGACCCGAAAAGAATCACCTTGAGGATGCGGCCGCGCTTCTTCCAGTTGCTGCTCGAGCCCTTGAGGGCGTCCTCGAATTCCTCGTGCAGGATCTCCAGAACGCGCGCCAACTCGCGCTGCTTCTGCGGCGGCAGATGATCGAGGCTGGTCTTCATCATGGTGGGTCGGAAAAGGGCGCTCAGGCTGCTCACGGTCGACCTTCTGCTTTTACACGCTGCGCACCGGGGATGGAAGGGCTCTGCGCAGCCGGCTCAAGACCCTGGCCGCCAGGCGCGGAGTGACGGACTTGAGCATACGACAGTACATTGCCAGCTCTGTCGATGTTACCAGCCTGTAGCCCTTCATCCGACACCGTTACCGAAGGGATACGCTAAATTTTCCAAACTGTGATTTCCGGTATTCAGCGTCTTGCCGCTAGCATAGTGGCTTTCGTGCTTGGTTAGCATTGAGAGAAGGCACCATCGCCTGCGCGTCGGCAAGTCCTGGATCCTAGCTGCGCCAGGCGCCTTGCCGACGGCTGCGCCCGCAAAGGAGATCTCCAGGCGTCGGTCGGCAAGGGCACCTTGCATCGCACCTTCCAGGCGTTCATCGACGGTCTCTCCGAAAGCGTCGATGCCTTGGACCTGCACCGGGCGATGGCGGACGTTGCAGCCGCCTTCGAGCTGCCCTGCTTCGCCTACCTGTCCTTGCCGCCGCGATCCGGCAGCAGCAAGCCTCAACTCATCTCCAGCTACCCTGTCGCCTGGACCAGCCACTACCTCGCAAGCCGCTACGAACGCGTCGATCCCGTAATCCGCCAGGCCGCAAGTACGCCGCAGCCCTTCGAGTGGGGCCTCGGCTGTGGGCCCGAGCGGCTCTCGCGCCAGCAGAAGCAGCTGCTGGACGAGGCGGCGGCCTTCGGCATCCGCTGCGGGTTCACCATTCCGATCCACGATAATCGGGGTGTCATCGCCGCCGTCACCTTTGCGGCCGACGAGCGCCGGCCCGCCTTCCGCCGCAATGTCGAGGCGCGTGCCGAGGTGCTGCAGCTCATGGCGCTCTTTTTCCACGCGCACGCCCGGCGAAAGCTTGCCGGCGAGCGCGTCGTCGAGGGCGTGGCGCTGTCGCCGCGCGAGTTCGAATGCCTCCGGTGGTCCGCCCAAGGCAAGTCCGCCTGGGAGATCGGCTGCATTCTCGGTATCTCCCGCCGTACCGTCTCTTTTCATCTCGACAACGCCAAGGCAAAGCTCGACGTCCGCACCGTGCGCCAGGCGGCGGTTCGCCTCGCGGCATCCCAGCCCACACTGCTCCGCTAGCGCGTACGGAACTACCCTGTGCAGCGGCACAGGGTGCGTTCGCGGCTCTCCGCTAGTTCAATACGCCAAGACACCGCTTCACAGGAGGCAACCATGATCCTGCTTGTCACGCCCGACCGCTATGGGCAGTACAGCGACGAGCTTGCTCAGATGTATCGTTTGCGCTACCGCGTCTTCAAGAAGCGCCTCGGCTGGGACGTCGAGAGCAGTGGCGGCGTGGAGATCGACGTCTTCGATGCGCTCCATCCCGTCTACCTGCTGCAACGCGCCGACGACAGTGGCCGCATCCAGGGCTGCGTGCGCCTGCTGCCGTCGACCGGCCCCACTATGCTCAGCGAGACTTTCACTGCGCTGCTCGACGGCGGCGCGGTGCCGGCCGATCCGGCGGTGTGGGAGAGCAGCCGCTTTGCCCTCGACGTCGGGTGGGGCGACTCCTCGAGGGCTCGCGGTCTCGCCCGCGCGACCTATGAACTCCTCGCCGGCATGATCGAGTTCTCCCTGTCGCGCCGGCTGACGGGGATCGTCACCGTGACCGAGCTGCGCATGGAGCGGATCCTGCGCCGCGCGGGCTGGCCCTTGCAGCGTCTCGGCCGTCCCACGCCGGTCGGTGGTGCACTGATGCTGGCCGGCCGGCTCGAGGTCTCGCGCGCGAGCCTCGCGCGCGTCAGGCGCGGCGGCGGCTTGCAGGGCCCCGTGCTCCGCGCGCCGGCTGGCCTGGCCACTGCCTGAGCGCAGTGGCCTCGCAGGGAGAACATCGAGCGAGAGAGGATCTCTGAGACGGAAAGGGGGGTGGCCTGGGGTCTTGTCTCGCTGCCAAGGCGGGAGCTTTGCCCATGCGCGATACCCCCGGCCCCGCGGCCGGGCCCGACTGGCACCGGCCCGGCAGCTACGAGGAGACCCAGGCCTTCTCCCGCCGCGCCTGGGCCTGGGAGTTTCTCAGGCGCAACCGCGCCTACCGCCAGGCCTGGTCGGACGCCGCCGCGCACGCCGTCATCGAAACGCCCGCGCCGGGGCTGGTGGTCGTGACGGCAGGGGCCGAGCTGGCTGGCCTGAGCCGCTGCGGCGTCTTTTTTCAGCGATGCTCCTGAGCAGGGCGCGGCAGACGCCGCTGTCTGGTGGGATCCGCGCGCCTGCCCCCATGTCCTGCCGGTGATTGCCCGCCGTCGGCGCCCCTGCCGGTCCGCGCGTCCGTTCCGCCTCTCGGAGCTGCAGTGCCACGCGAGCCTGCTGATCACCACCGGCGGACAGCAGCACCTGCTGCTCCGCCAGGAGGCCCGCAGCCTGCAGCTGATCGTCACCGGCGCCAGTGTCCTTGAGCCCGTGTACCTCCTGACCGCGGCGCTGGTCGACCCGCGGCTGCGGCCCGCACGCCTGGCTGCCTTGCAGGCCTTCATTGATCTCTCTGCACTTGGCCGCATACCACCCCCGCGTCTGCCGGATGCCGACAGCCGGCGGCGCTTGCGCCTGGTCCTGCAGGCCCTTGACGGCTGGCTTGCCGATGCGTCCCAGAGGGATATCGCCTTCGCGCTGTTCGGCGAGGCGTGCGTCGAGGCCGATTGGCGCGACCCGCGCGACCATCTGCGCGACCGCGTGCGCCGCGCCATCCGTCGCGGCCGGGGGCTGATGGAGGGCGGCTACCGCGCGCTCCTCCGGTAGCCCGTGCCGTG
>DATCXZ010000143.1:0-15700 GCA_036570545.1 Kiloniellaceae bacterium | reverse complement strand
TCGCCACGCCGCAGCCAAGGTCGGCGACGCGCTCGCCCGCCACCGCCGGCACCGCGGCGGCCAGCAGGACCGGATCGATGGCGGCGCGATAGCCCACCTCCGGCTGGCGCAGCTTCACGCGGCCGCCGAGAAAGGCGTCCTCGGTGATCGCCGGCAGCAGCGTCACGGCATCTCCGCCCCCTCGCCGGCGTCGAGCAGCGTTTGGCGCGCGCGGGGGTAGTCCTCGTCGCTCACCATCAGGCGGCGCGGCAGAATGCCGAGCGAACCCTCGATGACACTGGTATGGATATCCAGCACCACGGTTCGCACGCCGGCGTCCGCCAGCAGGGCCTCCAGCCAGGACAGCCTGACCACGTCGTTGGTGCGCAGCAGTTCTCTCATCGCCTCCTTATAGGCCAATCGCCGCAGCGGGGGTATCGGGCTTGACCGCCCGGCGGTTCAACTTATGCTGCCCGATGGCTTGGCCGCCGCGGGCGGCGTGAGAAGCTGGCGCCCGCTGCGCTTTTGGTCGCGCCACGCGAACGGGGGCCGAGCTGCCGCTCCGCGCCGATTTGGGCCGCGCGCCGGGCGCTATCGAGGCAACGTGAGGGGACTGTCGTGGCGCTGGCCGCCGAAGTCGACAAGCAGGCGAAGAGCGCGACGAAGGCCGGGCTCGAGCCGTTGAGCCGCCTGGTGGCGGACGACCTGCAGGCGGTCAACCGCCTCATCGTGCAGCACATGCAGTCGCCCGTGGCGCTGATCCCGCAGCTCGCCAGCCACATCGTCGCCGCCGGCGGCAAGCGGCTGCGGCCGATGCTGACCTTGGCCTCTGCCCAGCTCTGCGGCTACCAGGGCGAGCGCCATCTTGGCCTCGCCGCCTGTGTCGAGTTCATCCACACCGCCACCCTGTTGCATGACGACGTGGTCGACGCCAGCGACCTGCGCCGCGGCCTTGCCACCGCCAACGCGGTGTGGGGCAACAAGCCGAGCGTGCTGGTCGGCGACTTCCTGTTCAGCCGCGCGTTCCAGCTCATGGTTGCCGACGGCTCGCTGGACGTGCTGCGCATCCTCTCCAACGCCTCGGCGGTAATCGCCGAGGGCGAGGTGCTGCAGCTCATGACCGCCAACGACACCTCGTCCGACGAGATCACCTACATGCAGGTGATCGAGGCCAAGACCGCCGCGCTGTTCGCCGCCGCCTGCCGCGTCGGCGCCGTGGTGGCCGACCGGCCGGCCGCGGAGGAGGCGGCGCTGGAGCGCTTCGGCAGCGGCTTCGGCATCGCCTTCCAACTCGTCGACGACGTGCTCGACTACTCGGCCTTGCAGGCGGAGCTCGGCAAGGCGGTGGGCGACGATTTCCGCGACGGCAAGATCACCCTGCCGGTGGTGCTCGCCCTGCAGCGCGGCGACGCCGCCGAGCGGGCGTTCTGGCGCCGCTGCCTGGAGGACCAGGACCAGCGCGACGGCGATCTCGAGCAGGCCATCGAGTGCTTGCAACGCCACGATGCCCTTGCCGACGCCATGGCGCGGGCGCGGCAGCATGCCACCTCCGCCTGCCGCGCCCTGGACGGCTTCGCCGACGGGCCGGCCAAGGCCGCCCTGCTCGAGGTGGTGGATTTCTGCATCGACCGGGCGTACTGAGCCCGCTGCCTGAATCCGCTGCGCCGCCGGACTAGCTAGATCTCTTCCTTGATGGCCTGGCGCCACTCGCCCAGCCAGCTCAGCTCGTCGAGAAAGACCATCAGCTTCACGCAGAGCGCCACCGGGTGCGGGATGCGGGCCCGGCCGGAGGCCCAGCGCCGCACCGTGCGGTCGTTCACCCTCAGCTCCCGCGACAGCGCGGTCTGCCAGCGCCCGGCGCCGTAGAGCCTTGTGCAGAACTCGCGGAGCTGGTCCGCGGTCATCGCCTCCTCGGCCTCGTCTGTCTCATCGATTTCGGCCATAGCGCTTCCTCCCCGCCGCCACTGCGCCGCAAGTCTAGGGCAATTTAGCCGGTCAGGCAAGATCGTTGGGGCATTTTGTCCGAACCAGGCTCGCCTATCTGGTCATAATGCCCTAATTATTCGGCGATTATCCGGAGAATCATTCTTCTTAGGGCTTTTTACCCTAGTAAATTAGGGCATTCTGTCATTCTATAGAGTATTAATTGGAGAAATTGGATTCTCTAGTTGACTAGCTTCCAGGCTGGAGCTAAACTCTCATCATCGTTCGGACAGAGAGACAAACCCATACCGCATCCTGATCCAAGTACTCCGCATCGCACCTTTTGTCTCGTAATTTGAAGCCGACCGACATCGCATATTCAAGAATTAGGGGGTCGAATAATTTCGACCCCCTTTTTTTGACCGGACCCAAGAGCAGAGAGAAGGGGCATAGGTAATGGCCAATCTTTCCGAGACACTCACCAGAGACCGGCCGCCCCAGAAGGTCGTCATCGGCAACCGGGTCACCCGCGCCGAGCTCGACCCGATGCTGGCGGCCCATGCCCGCTTCCTTGCCGGGCGCATCGACGGGCGCCGGGCCGTGCTGCTGCGCTGCGACCTCCGCGGGCTGGACCTGCGGGGCATCGATCTCAGCGGCGCCGACCTCGTCGGCTGCGACTTCGAGGGCAGCAACCTCACCGGGGCCTGCTTCGAGGGCGCCACCCTGACCGGCTGCCGCTTCGCCGACAGCCTGCTGAACGCCGCCCGCTTCGCCGAGGCCGACCTGTCCCGCGCCGACTTCCACATGGCGGATCTGCGCGGCGCCGACCTCAGCAGGGCGAAACTGACCGAGGCGCGTTTCGACACCGCCCTGCTCGGCACCAGCCCGGAAAGCGGGCTGCCGACCACGCTGGATACCCGCCTGCTCGACCGCGTCATGGCCCGCCGCGGCCGCCACTGAAGCAGGGCCGGGGGCTTGGGCGGTCCCCTACGCAGCCGGCTCGTCGAGGAGGCGAATAGGTGCTGCCGTTAATCCCTCGTTAGGTTCAGATCCGTAGATTAGCGGCAATGGTTAACAATCTGGGAGTGAGTGCCATGCGCTGGGTCATTTCGGCACTACTGCTCGTCCTTGCCCTGGGCGGGGGTGTCGTCAGCGGGGGAGCGACGAGTCAAGCGGCCGCCCAGGCGGTCGCGGAGGAGACACCTGCACAGTTGGAAGGCGTGCGGGTGGTGACACCCGACGAGCTGCGCCCGCTGCTCAAGCAGGGCGTCACGGTCTACGATCTCCGCAAGAAGGCATCCTACGTCGACGGCCACGTGCCGAGCGCGGTCAGCGCCGCGGCGCACTACGATGCCGCCAGCGAAGCGCTGGACACCGACTTCCTCGGCCCCGACCGGGGCGCAGCGATGGTGTTCTACAGCCACGGGTCGACGGGCTGGAAGAGCTATCACGCCGCCAGGCAGGCGGCCGAGGCAGGGTATAATAACGTCATGTGGATGCGCGGCGGCTACGCCGACTGGGCTGCAGGGAACCACCCCATCGCCCGCTGACCGGCGGCGACAGCCGCATTGTTCGCCGAGGAGAGGGCTGGCGAGTGCTTCGCCACGCGCGACGGCTGGCCTGGTTTGGCCGCATCAGGACCCAGGCGCAGATCGCCCTGGCGGTGTTCCTCTTCGTCCTGGTGCCGCAGTTTGCCGTCCTCTCCTACGCCCTGCAGCGCGACCACGCGCTCATGCGCGCGATCGTCGAGGAAAACGAGTTCTCGCGGCGGACCACTGACACGCTGTCCGACGACCTCGCGGCGCTCAGCTACCGCATCATCGGCGTGAGCGGCGGCATCTATGCCGCCCAGAGCATCGCCTTCGAGGTGCCGGAGCGCGGCAGCCGGATCATCGAGGGCTGGAACAAGGTCCAGAATCGCCTGTCGGGCCTGGCCGATGAGGAGATCCAGCAGCGGGCGGCGCGCGCGATCGCCGGCCTGCCCGCCTTCCTCGAGCGCATGAGCGCGCTGTTCAGCGTCATCGGACCGGTCCCGACCCCCGAGGAGCTGGTGCTGCTCGAGCGTAACCACGACGAGTGGCTCGATTATCGCACCGCGCTCATCCTGTTCACCGAAGCGATGCGCCAGCGAGTCGCCGAGAATTCGGCGGCCAACTTCGCCGAGCTGAAGGCCATCCAACGCAAGCTCTCGGGCTGGTCGGCCGCGGCCTTTGCCAGCGGCCTCGCCGCTCTCGCCATGACCTGGTACATCCTGGTCTTCCTCATCGCACGCCCCGTCACCACCCTCGTCGGCGCCATGCGCCGCATTGCCACTGGCGATACGACTGCCGCGGTGCCGAATCTCACGCGCGCCAACGAGGTGGGCGACATGGCGCGCGCGGTCCAGGTGTTCAAGGAACAGTCGATCGAGAACCATCGCCTGCAGCAGGAAGAGGCACGCCGCAGCCTGGAGCTGGCGACCGCTCGCGACGAGGCGCAGGCCGCCAACCGCGCCAAGTCCGAGTTCCTCGCCAACATGAGTCACGAGCTGCGCACGCCGCTCAACGCCATCATCGGTTTTTCCGAGATCATGCTGCACGAGTTGCACGGCAAGCTCGGCAGCGACCGCTACCACGGCTATACCCGCGATATTCACCAGAGCGGCCGGCATCTGCTGGAGATCATCAATGACATCCTGGACCTCGCCAAGGTCGAGGCCGGCAAGCTGGATCTGCGCCATGACGCCGTCCGGGTGGATGCGCTGTTCGAGACCTGCAGCCGGCTGATGGACGAGCGCGCGGCAGGCGCCGGGGTCAGCCTGGTGATCGAGCCGACGCAAGTGCCGGTGCTGTTCGCCGACGACACCCGGCTGCGCCAGATCCTGCTCAACCTCCTGTCTAATGCCATCAAGTTCACGCCCGGCGGCGGCACCGTCCTCCTGCGAGCGCTTACCACCCCCGAGGGGGGCTGCGAGCTGCAGGTCGAAGACAACGGGATCGGCATGACAGAGGCTGAAATATCGCTTGCCCTTCAGCCATTTACGCAGATCGATACCTCCCTCTCCCGACGCTTCGAGGGGACCGGGCTGGGGCTCCCCCTGACGAAAGCGCTAGTAGAATTACATCGGGGTGAGCTAAAGTTGCGCAGTCAGCGGGGTGTTGGGACCATTGCCAGCATCTGTTTGCCACAACCGATGGGAGAGAGCAGCCAGATCGCGGAATCGGAGGCGCAGCCATCGAATGACAAGACCACCCCGGAGCTGCTGAGAGCCCAGGCAGGCCGCTGACAGGGGGTCAACGTGCGGGGGGTTGAGCGGTGCAAGAAGAGCGTGCAGGGGGAATCTCTCCCGAGGGAGGCTCGCGTCAGCGGCTGAGGAGCGACTTCGCGACCGCCCTGCTCCACTGGGTCATCGTCGCCCTTTTCGTAGTCAACCTTGCGACCGGCCTGCGCATTGCCGGCGACTCTCCGGCGGCTTCGTGGTCGCGCGCGCTCGCGGACATCCTGCCCCAGGGCAACGTCTACATCCTGCATATCTGGTCGGCCTGGGCGCTCGGCGCCGCCTGCGTCGGCTATGTCGTCTTTTTGCTGGTCGCCCAGCTCGGCCCGCGAGTCGCCCTCGACAGCAGCCGTATCCAGGCGCTGTCGTCGCACGACCGGCGCACCCGCTGGCAGGCGATCAATGTCGTGATCTACTGGATCGCGTTCCTGGCGGTGGCCGCCGCCGTGGCCTCGGGCAGCCTGCTGTACTTCAACCTGGTGCCGCTGCCGCAGGAGACCCTCCTCACCCTGCATCGCGTGCTGGCGTGGAGCCTGGTGGCCTACGTCGTGCTGCACATCGCCGCCCAGTGGGCGATGGCTGGCTGGCGAGGCCTGCTGAAGATTCTCACCCCGCGCCTCGCCTACGTGGCCGCTGCGGGCGTCGCCCTCAGCGCCGCCGGCGCCTTTGCCGCCGGCATCTTCGTCCTCGACCAGGGCACCCTGCAGGCGCTGGAGCTCGCCAAAACGGATGCCCCGCCGCGCCTCGACGGCAAGGCCGACGACGAGGCCTGGCGCGCCGCGACGGCGGCCACCGTCGAGACGCACAACGGGCAGAACCTGCCGCAAGGCAGCACGCCGGTGCGGGTGCGCGGCCTGCACGACGGCGAGTTTGCCTACCTGCTGTTCGAATGGCCGGACGCGACGCGCAGCCAGAAGCACCTGCCCCTGCAGAAGACAGAGTCCGGCTGGCGCGTCCTGCAAAGCGACTATGCCCGCCAGGACGAGAACGTATTCTACGAGGACAAGTTCGCGGTCATGCTGTCGCGCGACTCGCATCTGGCGGCGCTGCACAGCTCGCACCTGGGGGCGCAGCCGCTGGACGGGCGTCCCGGCGGCCCCAACGAGCGCGGGCTGCATTACACCACAGACGGCACCCTCGTCGACGTGTGGCACTGGAAGTCGGTGCGCACCGGCCCGCTGGAGCAGATCGACGACGATCATTTCGGCCCGCCGCTGGCGCCGCCTGAGAATCCTGCGGTCCGCTACACCGCCGGCTACACCCAGGACCCCAAGACGGCCGGCGGCTACACGATGAACTGGGACAAGTTCGACGAAGGCACCGTGCAGCCGCGCTGGCTGCCGCGCTCGCCGGCGGTGCTGCAGGAGCGCATGGGCACGATCGACCTCGACCCGGCAGCCAGCGACGAGGGCCTCTGGTGGCTGCCGCGCGCCCTGATGGTGGAGGCGACGCCGGAGCTGGATGCGCTGTTCCCCGTCGGCACCGTCATGCCCAGCGTCATCACCGAGGCCCCCTTCGAAGGCGATCGCGGCGACGTCACGGCGGTGGCCGAGTGGCGCGACGGCTGGTGGCGCATGGAGGTGAAGCGCACGCTGGCGGCGGCGTCCGACTACGACGTGTCGATCGGCGACGGCACCTATCTCTGGGTCTCCGTCTTCGATCACACGCAGACTCGCCATTCCTTCCATCTGCGTCCTCTGCAGATCCGTCTGCACTGACGGTCGTCCAGGGAGAAAGACCGGTGCCGAAGCTCACCATTCGCCAGTGGCCTCTCCCCATCGAAACCGGCAAGGCGACCATCCTCGACGCCGCTCTCGATCGCGGGGTGCCGTTTCCGCACGGCTGTCGCACCGGTGAGTGCGGCACCTGCAAGTGCCTGCTGCTGTCGGGCGACGTCGCCATGAAGAACTACGACAGCGCAGCGCTCAGCGCTTCCGAGAAGGCGTCCGGCTTCGTGCTCGCCTGCCGGGCCCGGCCGCGCGGCGACGTGCACGTCGCCTGGCTGGGTGGCACCGCCAGCATCGAGCTGCCGGTGCGCCGCCTCGCCGCGGAAGTCACCAACGTCGAGCAGGTGAGCCCGCTCATCAAGCGGCTCTACCTGTGGCCGCAGGAACCGCTGCAGTTCGCCGCCGGTCAGTTCGCCCGCCTGACCTTCGGCGGCCTGCCGGCACGCGCCTACTCCATGGCCAGCATGCCGGGCGAGGAGGTGCTGGAATTCCACATCCGCCTGATCCCCGGCGGGCGCGTCAGCACGCACATCGCCGACAGCTTGAAGGTGGGCGACAGCGCGCAGATCGAGGGACCCTATGGCAGCGCCCACCTGCGCCCCGACGACGACGGGCCGTTGGTGCTGATCGCCGGCAGCTCCGGCCTCGCCCCCGCCAAGTCGATCGCGCGCACCGCGCTGCTGCGCCAGCCGGAGCGCCGGGTGCACCTTTACTTCGGCGTGCGCGACGAGGGCCACGTCTACGACGAGCGCGCGTTTCAGGTGCTGGTCTCGCGCTACGGCAACCTGCGCGTCGACACCGTGCTGTCGGAGCCGGCAGGCGAGACCGGCCGGCGCCGCGGCACCCTGGCCGATGCACTGCTCGAGGATCTCTCGGCGCATCGTGGCGCCCGGTTCTACGTGGCGGGCCCGCCGGAGATGGTGAGCAGCGTCACCGCGGCGATTTCCGGCTCGGGCATCGGCCGCGAGCAGATCCACGCCGACCCTTTCCACGTTACCGGCCAGGACGCCGCTGCGGAGACCACCGGCCGCGCGCAGGCCGGGAACGTTGGCAGGCTGCTGGAGGGCGTGCGCGGGCTGCTGGCGGTCGGCCGGCTGCGGCACCCGAAGAACCCCGGGCCGCTCTCTCCGGCCAAGATCCTGCGCGAGCCGCTGGCGGACGAGACGCCGCCGCAGGCGGCCAACAGCTCGGGGGGGCGGCGCTAGCGCGCCAGGGGTAAAGCCGTCTGAAGAGTTGGGCGCGCAAGAGGGCGGCAGAGTCCGCCGGCGCCCCATCTTTTGCGTGCTATTTGCGTGCTAGACCGACCAACTTCGAAGAAGCAAAGGTGCGCTAAGCCTTTGAAAAAATTGGTCGGGGAGAGAGGATTCGAACCTCCGGCCCCTACGTCCCGAACGTAGTGCTCTACCAGGCTGAGCTACTCCCCGGCGCGGCGGGCGTTATAGCGGCTCCCAAAAGGCATTGCAATGCCGGCGATACGCTGTGGAGATGGTGCCGGCGGCCGACCTGCGACCGCCGCCCTCCAGTGGCAGCGCGGCGCGGCGGCGGCTCGAGCAGGGCAAAAGGAGACGGCGCCGCCTCGAAAGGCCGGCGCCGTCTCGGCACTCCCCTACCGAACTCTCAGGCCGCGAACTCTCAGGCTGCGAGCTGGCGCAGCTTGGCCATCAGATAGTCGATGTCGTCCTGGGTCATCTTCGAGGCGGGGTCCTCGAACTGGGTCAGCAGGCGCTCGATGATGCGCGAGACGAAGCGTTCGCGGTCGTTGCGTCCGCCGTCGTAGTCCTCCTCCGCGAGGATCTGCACGGCCGCGCGCACCGCGCTGAACAGCCGTTCCGGCATTTTGGCCTTCTCGTAGAGCGAGCGCAGGCCGAGGTCGCCACCCTCGTGGATCAGCTTCTTGGCGTTCTTGAGCTGGACGTTGCCGAGGCGCGCCATCGCCGCCTCGAAGAATGCCATGTCGCCGACGCAGAGCGCGCGGATGATGAGCGTCGGCGTGAGGCGGCCGTTCACGTGGATCTGGAACACCAGTTCCTCAAGGTCGGCGCCCGAGGCACCGCGGCTCAGCAGGCTGACCGTCGCGCGCTCGCGGGTCTGCAGGATCAGGTTGGCCGCCGCGTCGGCCGGCAGGTCGTGCTTGCTGACCAGATAGCCTTGCAGCTTCTTCGACATGGCGGAAACCAGGTGCTCGAAGATCGCCGGCGGCAGGTTCGGCCGCCGCGCGATCGACTCGGCCACCGCCTCGCTGCCCTGGTAGCTGGTAATCACGCGACCGAGCGCCGCCTCGGTGAGGTCGGCGCCCTCGTTGGCGACCAGGCGGGCGACCGCGGTCTCGTTGCCGGTGTCGATCAGCGCGTCGGCCACCGCCGTGGATACCGTGGGACGCTGGGCGATGGCGACCTGCTGGGCAGCGGCATCCTTGCCGCGCACGATGGCAATGAGGTCGTCGTCGGTCAGCACCTCCGAATACTTCAGCATCGGCAGGGAGACGCTGTCGACGTCCCGCGCCAGCGCCAGCGCAAGATCGTGCGGCAGGTCGGCCGTGGTCTTCAGATTGGCCGACAGGGCCTCGCGCACCAGAAGCTCGGCGTCGGCGGCCAGCTTGCGGAAGATGTCCTCCGCGAGGCGGCGCTCCGCGTCGGTCATGCGCGGGAACTTGCGGTCGTACTGGGCCGCGATCTTGGCAGTCGTTTCCGCCCGCACATCGGGCGAAGGATCCGCCATCAGACGAACGACGTCGTGCTGGGAAAGGCTTCCTGTCATCTCTCTCTCGGTCAGGCCGCAACAAACGCGGGAGTTCCGCAGGCAGCAAGCGCACACAGCGCCTCAAGCTGCCGATTATCGGAAGCCGGCGTTAATTCCTGCTTAAAATTCAGAAGGCTCCGGCAAGCCAGCGCGGCCGCCGCAAACAGGGTTAAGCGCCGCTTAACCCTGCCACGGAGCCGGAGAGCGCCTGCTGGCGGGCCAGCAGGGCGTTGGCAACGGCGCGGACCTGGGCCTCGACGGAAATGTCCAGATAGGAGGTCACTTCGAGATCGCGATCCTCGAACACGTCGGCGCCGGGATTCTGGTCCTGCCAGGCCGCCACCCTGGCGTCGCGCCCGCGCAGCAGCTCGGCGATCTGCGGCTTGAACAGGACGACCATCGCCGAGATCCAGCGGTTCACCGGCCACGACGGCTGGGCGTGATCGATCTTGAAGACGTCGAGCAGGCGGATCACATCGTCCGCCCGGTACCACACCTCGCCGGTCACCCAGCGGTTCACGGTAAACAGCCGGAACGGCAGCCCGCCCGGGGTCATGGCGATGGCGACCAGATGGCTCAGCGCGTCGTTCGGGTCTGCCGGCGCGGCGAAGCCGGGCAGCGGCGCGGGCCGCACCCCCGGTGGCATGCCCTTGGGCCGTACGAAGGTGTGGAAATGTCCGTGCTCGCCGTCGAAGCGCTGGTCGGCCGCGTGGGCGTGATAGTAGTACTGGCCGTGGGTCTCGTGGTCGTAGACGTCGCCGGGGGGATAGTGATCCCACTCGTAGAAGGTGCCATTGTTCTTCAGCAGCTCGCCGACCAGGTTGTCCCCCGTCTTGGCGAGGACACGGTGGACATCCACCGCCTCGGCGCCGGCCGCGGCCATGGCCTCCAAGGCCTCGGCAGGCAGCCCGTCCAGCGCGCAGTCGCCGGCGCGCGCGGCATCCCGGATTCTCGTCTCGCTTCGCATGGCAAACGCTAACCTAGGCAGCGCCGCGCGCCGCCGCCAGCCGAAAAAGGGGTCTCACGCGCGCACCACCATGACCGAGCAGGCGGCATGGCGGGTCACCCGGGCGGCGTTGGGCCCGAGCAGATAGTCGCTGAGCTCGGGCCGGTGCGAGGCCATGATGATGAGATCGACGCTGTGGCCTTTCGCAAAAGCCAGGATCTCCTCGTAGATGGTGCCGCAGGTGACCACGTGCCGCACCGGAATCCCGTCGGGGATGCGCTCGCGCACGAAGGCACGCAGGTGCTCCTTTGCCGCCGTCACCGCCTTGTCCTGGTAGTCGGTCGGAAAGAACGACGACACGAAGCCCTCGCCGAAGTGCGGAACGATGGTCATGACGTGGAGTCGGCTGCCGAAAGACCGCGCCAGCTCGACGGCGACATCGACCGCCTTGTCCTGGCTCGCGGCCTCGCTGAGATCGATCGGCAGCAGGATATGCTTGAACATCTTTCCCCTCCCCCTCTCGGGCTGGCTCAAGCCAGCGCGCGCGCCGCCTCGTGGCTGGAGCGCCGCCGCTGCGCCCAGGCGATCAGGCCGAGCAGCAGCAGGGCCGGAATCCACATCAGCTCCTTGGGCGGCTGGTCGGTCGGCACGCCCACTTCGGTGATCGTCTGGTCGAAGTCGAAGCCGGCTTCCGACGCGGGCGAATTGTATTCCGTGCCGTCGACGATGACCGCGCCGCCTTCCTCGAAGGTCAGCAGGCCGAAGGCCTGCAGGCGCTCTTCCCCAGTGGCGCCTTCCATGACGGGCACCAGCGCGGTGAAGCTGATCGGATCGCCGAAATCGTTGAGGCCGTCGATGCGCACCCGCAGCTCCTGGCCCACTTCCGCCGCGCCCAGCGCCTCCACCAGGGTCGTCGGCTCCTGCCAGCGGTAAGGCGCGACCGCAAGGTCCATCCAGAATCCGGGACGGAACAGCGTGAAGGCGACGAGCAGCAGGGCAATGGTCTCGTAGATGCGTGAGCGCGCCAGGAAATAGCCCTGCATCGCGGCTGTGAACATCAGCATGGCCAGCGTCGCCGTCACGAAGACGATGACGGCCTGCCACCAGGTCACGTCGATCAGCAGGAGCTGCGTGTTGAAGATGAAGAGGAAGGGCAGCACCGCCGTGCGCAGCGAGTAGAAGAAGGCAACGAGGCCGGTGCGCATGGGGTCGCCGCCGGAAATCGCCGCGGCGGCGAAGGAGGCGAGGCCGACCGGCGGCGTCACGTCGGCCATGATGCCGAAGTAGAACACGAAGAGATGCACCGCGATCAGCGGCACGATAAGCCCGGCCTGCTCGCCCAGAATGACGATGACGGGCGCCATGAGCGACGAGACGACGATGTAGTTCGCCGTGGTCGGCAGGCCCATGCCGAGGATCAGGCTCAGCACCGCTGTGAAGATCAGGATGAGCATGATGTTGCCCATCGACACGATCTCGACGAGATCCGCCAGGACGAGACCGACGCCGGTCTGCGAGACGGCGCCGACGATGATGCCGGCGGTGGCGGTGGCGATGCCGATGCCGATCATGTTGCGCGCGCCGGTAACCATCGCGGAGAAGAACTCGTTGACGCCCTGCCGGAAAGTGCCGTTCAGCCGCTGCCGGCGGAAAAAGGCGAACAGCGGACGCTGCGTCAGCAGGATGAAGATCATGAAGACCACCGCCCAGTACGCCGAAAGGCTGGGCGACATGCGCTCGACCATCAGGCACCAGATCAGCAGCACCACCGGCAGCAGGAAATGCAGGCCCGACTTGATCGTCGGTCCTGGCACGGGAAGCGAGAGCGCGGGTGCCGAGGGGTCGTCCATCTCCAGGTCGGGATAGCGCGAGCAGAACCATATGAGCCCTGCATAGACGGCAAGGAGCAGCGCACCGACGCCGTAAGCGCCCAGCGGCTCTGGCAGGCTGCGGAGCAGGTCGATGAGGAAGAAAGCCCCGAACGAGAAGATGACGATGTTGGCCAGAACCACCATGCCGATGGAGATCGCGTGCCGGCGCACTTCGCCCCCGGCGGCGCGCCTGAAGCCGTAGTAGACCGCGAGCTGCGCCAGGATGGCGAGCAGCACGACGCCCAGTCGTCCCGCGCTCGATTCGACGGCCATCCACAACACGAAAACTGCATAGAGGATGCCAGCGACGGCGCCGATCACGCCGAGCGTGGCGAGCGGGGACAGCAACGCCCACAGACGGGGCTTTGGGGCGATCGCGCGCGGCAGCGAGGGTAGGTTCTGTTTCACCGCCTCCAGGTGGACGATGTAGAACAGCGCGATATAGGTGATGACCGCCGGCAGGATGGCATGGCGCACCACGTCCACGTAGGGCGTGTCGGTGTATTCCACCATCAGGAAGGCGGCCGCGCCCATCACCGGCGGCATGATCTGGCCGTTCACCGAGGAGGCGACCTCCACCGCGCCTGCCTTCTCGGCATTCAGGCCGACGCGCTTCATCATTGGAATCGTGAAGGTGCCGGTGGTGACGACGTTGGCGATCGAGGAGCCGGAGATGAGGCCCGTGGAGGCCGAGGCGGCCACCGCCGCCTTGGCCGGGCCGCCGCGCAGGTGGCCCATCAGCGCGAAGGCGACCTTGATGAAGTAGTTGCCCGCCCCCGCGCCGTCGAGCAGCGCGCCGAACAGCACGAAGAGGAACACCATGTCGGTCGACACGCCCACGGCGATGCCGAAGACGCCGGAGGTGGAGATCCACTGGTGGTAGGCGACCGACTGGAAGCTGGTGCCTTTCCAGGCGAGGATGCCCGGCGCATAGGGGCCGAGGAAGGTGTAACCGAGGAAGATAATGGCGATGATCATCAGCGGCGGGCCGAGCGCGCGCCGCGTCGCCTCCAGCAGCAGCACCATGCCGACGCAGGAGACGATGATGTCCTGGGTGTTGAGGTTGTTCGGCCGCTGCGAGAGTTCCTGGTAGAAGAAATAGAGATAGAAGCTGCAGGAGGCGGCGACCACCGCGAGCACCCAGTCCTGCAGCGGGATGTGGCGGCGCGGCGAGCGGCGCAGCGCCGGATACATCAGGAAGCCGAGAAAGAGCGCGAAGCTGAGGTGGATCGAGCGCGCCTCGGTGGAATTGAACACGCCGAAGCCGAGGTCGTAGCCGATCGGCGAGGCGTACCATAGCTGGAAGCACGACCAGACGAAGGCGACGGCGGCGAGGAACACGGCGACGCCTTTGCTGTCGGGCGCCCGCCCGCCGGTATCCACCGAGGCGACAAGATCCTGGAGCTCTTCCTGCGACGCGATGCCGGCCGGCCGATCCTGCTCACTCATGCCTCTGCCTTCCCCTGTCCCCGCTTTGCAATCAGGAAACGGGGGCGATGCCGGCGACACCGCCCCCCTTTACCGCTCCCTGGGCCGCCTCACATGAGGCCGGCTTCCTTGTAGTACCTCACCGCGCCGTCGTGCAGCGGGGCGGAGATGTTCTTGGTGATCATGTCTTCCTTCTTGAGGTTGGCGAAGGCGGGATGCAGGCGGCGGAAGCGATCGAAGTTCTCGAACACCGCCTTGACCACCTGGTAGACCACCTCGTCGTCGGTGTTCGTCGAGCTGACGAAAGTGGCGCCCACGCCGAACACCGTCACGTCTTCCTCGAGGCCCTTGTACATGCCCGCCGGTATGGTGGCGTAGGAGTAGTAGGGGTTCTCCTCCACCAGCTTGTCGATGGTCGGATTTTTCACCGTGGCGAAGGTCACATCGCAGGTGGTCGCCGCCTCTTCGATCGAGCCGGCCGGATGGCCGACGGTGAACACGAAGGCGTCGATCTTGTCGTCGCAGAGCGCGGCGGCCTGCTCGGCCGACTGCAGCTCGGACGCCAGGGCGAAGTCAGCCTTGGTCCAGCCCATGCGGTCCATCAGCACTTCCATGGTGCCGCGCTGGCCGGAGCCGGGATTGCCGATGTTCACGCGCTTGCCCTTGAGGTCCTCGAAGGTCTCGATGTTGGCATCCTTGCGCGCGACCACGGTGAACGGCTCGGGATGCACCGAGAACACCGCGCGCAGCTCCTTGAACGCGCCCTGCGGGAAGGTCTCCGGCGAAGTGCCGTTGTAAGCGTGGTACTGCCAGTCCGACTGCGCCACGCCGAAGTTGAGGTCGCCGTTGCGGATGCCGTTGATGTTGTCGACGGAGCCGCCGGTGGTGTGGGTGCACTTGATGTGGTGCTCGGCGGTGTTGCGGTTCACCAGCCGGCAGACCGCGCCGCCGACCTGGTAGTAGACGCCGGTCTGGCCGCCGGTGCCGATGGTGATGAACGTCTCCTGCGCCTGCGCGACCGCGGCGCTGCCGGCCAACAGCGCCGCCACCGAAAGGCCGAGCGCAGTCGATCTTACATCCGTGAGTTTCATCGGTCCTTCACTCCCGTTCTTCAAGCCTGTGAAATTGTCGTTGCGGCAGCGGATCGCGGCAGTGGATCGCGGCTGCGCGCGCCCGCTCTCCCCCAGAGAGCCAGTTGGTGGGGATCGGGGATCTGCATAGACAGTCGACCCGGAGGCAACGCCAGTGCCGCCGACGGGACAACACCCGTCATGCCTCACAGCCCCTGGCGTGGCTCGCAATGCCTGTCAGAGCGCAACTCCCCGCACCTGTGGATCGGTGATTGGACCACCGTTATCGTTGCGCCCATTGAACACTCTCTCCTGACGAAGAGTCCACCCCCATTGATCCCGCGGTAGCGGCCCTCCGGGGGGCTTGGCGGCGGCGCCGTGTCGCAGACGAGGTGCTGGCCGCGGCGCAGCGCCTGATTTAAGCTCCGCTCCGCATGCGCCCGAGCCCCGGATCCCGACTCTTCCGCCTCGCCGCCGGCTGCCTCGCGGCGACCGGCCTGCTCGGCCATGGCCTCGCCATGCTGCTGGTCGCGGTGCTGGCACAGGCCTCTGCCGAGGCCGCCTACGTCGGCTACGGCGTCCTCTGCACCGCCGACGGCGGCGACGCGCCCGGCGAGCCGGCGGAGCATCCCTCCCATCCCCTCGAGCTCTGCCCCGTCTGCACCACCTTCGCCCAGGTCACCCCGGCCGACCTGCCGCCGGCGTTCCTGCCGGCACTGCCGGAGGCCGAGGTGCTGGCTCTGCCGCCGGCGCAAGACGCC
>DATCXZ010000142.1:0-10541 GCA_036570545.1 Kiloniellaceae bacterium | reverse complement strand
GCTCGAGGCCTGGGCGCAGGGCTCCAGCGGCGGCCTGACCTTCGGGCCGCCGCGCCCCTTCGCCTTCGAGGCGCTGATCGCGCGGGCCGAGGCGATGGCGGGGCAAGCCTACCGGCCGCCCTACCGCCCGGCGCCGGAGCTGGTCCGGCAGATCGATTACGAAGCGCACGGCAAAATCCGCTTCGACCCGGAAAGGGCGCTCTACGGACCAGGCAGCGGCGGCACGCTCAGCGCCTATCCCGCGACCTTCTTCCATCTCGGCCGGTACTTCGGCACGGCGGTGAAGATGCACGCCCTGGAGCACGGCGCCGCGCGGGAGATTCTTTATTCCCCCGACTACTTCGACATGCCGGCGGACTCCGTCGCCCGCCAGCTGCCGGAGGATTCCGGCTTCGCCGGCTTCCGCCTGCAGGAGTCGACGACGAACGGCGACTGGCAGACCCACGACTGGGTCGCCTTCCTGGGCGCGTCCTACTTCCGCGCCATCGGCGCCTTGGAGCAATACGGACTCTCGGCCCGCGGCATCGCGCTGAACGTCGCCGTTTCGGTGGCGGAGGAATTTCCAGACTTCACCGAGTTCTACATCGCCCCTGCCACCGCCGACTCGCCGGTCGCGGTCTACGCCCTGCTGAACGGGCCCAGCGTCGCCGGCGCCTACCACTTCAGCCTCGCCCGCAGGGAAGGCGTGGTAATGGAGGTGGAGAAAAACCTCTTCCTGCGCCGGGCGGTCGAGCGCCTCGGTCTCGCCCCGCTGACGTCGATGTACTGGTTTTCCGAGGGCAGCCGGCCGTACCGCGTGGACTGGCGCCCGGAGGTCCACGATTCCGACGGGCTCGCGCTCTGGACCGGCGCCGGCGAGCGGCTCTGGCGGCCACTCAACAATCCCGAGCACGTGACCGCCTCCGCCTTCATCGACGACAGTCCGCGCGGCTTCGGCCTGCTGCAGCGCGACCGCGCGTTCGAGCACTATCTCGATGGCGTGCATTACGAGCGCCGCCCGAGCCTCTGGGTCGAGCCGCTGGAGCCCTGGGGCGCCGGCTCCGTGCAGTTGGTGGAGATCCCCACCGACGACGAGATCCACGACAACATCGTCGCCTTCTGGGTACCGCGCGATGCCGCCGAGGCCGGCAAGCGCTACCGCCTGCGCTACCGCCTGCACTGGCAGGCCGACGAGCCCTATCCGGCGGAAAGCGCCCGCGTGATGGCCACCCGCATCGGGCGCGGCGGCCAGCCCGGCAAGCCGCGTCCGCCGGGGCTGGTGAAGTTCGTCGTCGAGTTCGACGGCGGGCGGCTCGGCAAGCTGCCCCGGGAGCAGGCACCGGAGCCGAAAATCTCGGCCTCGCGCGGTGAAATCTCCCGCGTGCTTGCCGAGCCGGTGCCGGGCAGCCGGCGTTGGCGTGCCGTCTTCGATCTTGAGGCCGAGGGCGACGACCCCGTCGAGCTGCGCCTCTTCCTGGCGCAGGCCAGCGAGCCGCTGAGCGAAACCTGGCTCTGCCAGTACCACCCCGCCAACGGCACGCGAAGCTGACATGCCGGCTACCTCTCCACTTTGTCGCCCACTTTGAGATCGTCATCCCGGCCAAGCGAGCAACGCGAGCGCGAGCCGGGGTGACGGCTGGTGTGGGTGATAGAGATGTGTGAATCCCGTAGGGCTCGTCCATGGGATATTGGGTCCCGGCAACAAGTGCCGGGACGACAGCGGTGGTTATGGCTATTGCGAGGTGCGTGGCGGCGATGAGTCGTGGGCCATGCCATTCCCATCATACCCGAACCGCCGCGCCGCCGGGCCGGTCAGCTCGGCGATGGTCGCGCGCTCGGCATCGTCGAAGGTCGGGCGATAGTAGGTCGGCATGCGCATGCGGCCCGCCGCCTCGGCGATCGGGACGCCGCTGTCCGGGAGGTCGCAGTGCTGGAACAGCGCGCTCAGCGTCTCCCGCGGCGCGCGACAGAGATCCTCGAAGCGGACCACCTTCACCGCGGCGCGCAGGGCCGCATTGGCCGCGAGCCGATCGGCAAGGTAGGTGTGCAGGCTCGCCCAGTAGAGCGCCTGGCCGCGCACCTCGTCGCCGCTCTCGAATGCCTGCAGGACCTCTCCGATCGCGCCGTCCCCCACGTTGATCGGACGGCGGTCGATGCCGAACTCGAAATGCCCGATGCGGCGCATGTGCTCGAGGGCCGCCGGGTGCCGCCGCTCGCCCTCGCAGAACAGCCGCTGCTGCTTCATCAGCGAGGCGATGTGGGCGGCAGGATCGCGCAGCGGCAGCACGAAGCGCGCATCGGGGAACAGCTTCAGCAGGTATTCCATGCGCGTGACGTTGTAGTTGGCCTTCGACAGGTAGCGCGGCCGTCGGCGCACCCACAGCAGCTTGCGCATGTGATCGGCGAAGAACCGCTCGAACTCGGGGCAGTCGGTCGCGGCATCCAGCACCGCGCTCGCGTGCGGGTCGTGCAGCCGGCCGAAGAAGGCCATCCAGAGCATCTCCTCGAAGGCCTCGGGGCTGTCCGCGGTGACGACGATGCCATCGGCGTGCGCCCGCTCCGCCGGCGTCGTGCGCTCGTTCGGCAGGCGCGCGAGGAAGGCGTCCCACAGCATCGGCGTGAACACGAAGGGATCGTCGCGGTAGCGATGGCTGCCGAGCTCCGGATGACCGGCCAGGGTCTCCAGCAGGATGGTGGTGCCGGCGCGCGCCAGGCCGCAGACGAAGACCGGCTTCACGATCTCTCTGTCCGCGATGTCGGCCGCCCTCACCCGCGTCTCGAAGTTGGCGAGCCGGATCCACAGGCGAGGATGGCGCGCGACGAAGCGCCCGCAGTGATGCACCCAGGGGGTGACGCGAAAGCCGTCGAGGCGGGGCTTGGCGGCCCGGGTGTCGGGGATGGCCGGCGCCGACATCTCAGACCAGCCGGAACAGCAGCTTGATGGCGAGCGAGGCGGCGACCAAAGTGGTGAAGAAGACGAACTCCCAGGTGCGCAGCCACCAGGGACCGAACGGCAGCACCTCGCGGCGCGGCAGATCGATCTCGACCAGCTCGAGCGGGCTGTCGGCAGCGAGATAGCCGAGCGGGTTGGCGATCAGCACGTTCCACCACTGCTCCTTGTGCAGCGAGGTCACCGGCGCGCTCATGGGGCGCTCCTCGATCACCCGCCCGGTGCCGTCCTGCACCCGCAGCAGCGGTGCCCCTCCCACCGCCACGGTGTCCACGGACGCCGTCTGCGGCAGCCGCAGGCTCGCCGTGTAGCCCTGGGGCACGGTGCGCAGTCTCACCTCGTCCGGCCGCTCGGGCAACACGTGGCCATAGGCGCCGTACAGCCAGGCCAGCATGAAGAGCAGCGGCAGCGAGGCCAGCACCGCCGGCAGCAGCACGACCGCGAGCTGCTTCAGCGAGGTGGCGAACATCGCGGCCATGAGCGGGCGCGCCTCTTCGAAGCTGCCCTCGTGGCGGTCCAGCGCGTGGCGCGCCTCCACGGCTTCGTCGCGGATGCGGCGCAGACGCTGCTGCGGCGAGAGCGCGGCATAGAGCGCCATCGAAAGCGCCGAGGCGACCAGCCCCCACAGCACGAGGCGACCTGCCGCCGGAACGACCGGCGCCACCGCCTGGTCGAGCCACGTCAGCACCGGGCCGGCCAGATCTAAGAGTCCCAAGGTTTTGGCTTCCGTGATGGGAACGGCGCGGGATCAGCGTCCCCGCGCGGGCGTGGACTCTCTCGGCTGGTGCGCTGCGCGCTGTGTGGCGGGCGCCCGCGCTGCGGCCGGACGCGGCCGCCGCATGAGACGGCGCAGCGGCCAAAGCAGCAGGAAGAGCAGCGCGGCGGCGACAGCCGCGACGACGCCCCAGAGGGCGCCCAGCAGGGAGAGTCCGGCACCCGGCCCGATGTAGGCCAAGGCCGGGGTGGCGCCGAAAGCCAAGCCGGCAGCCGCCAGAGCGGCAATAAACGATTTCCTTCCAGTCATAATGACTCCTTTCCGGTTATTGATGCGCGGCGAGCCGCTGCTGGAACGCGGGGTCCAGCGTCTCCGGCGAGATGCGCTGGGCCCAGGAAACGATCGGAATGATTGCCTCATCGGTTTCCGGATGCTTTTCGCGCACCGGGTTGATGAACTCCCATATGATGCGGCCATCGGGGCTCACCTCGAACAGGCGCCCGCCGGCTGCTTCGGTGATCAGCGTGTTGCCGTTCGGCAGGCGCTCCTGGGAGGCGCGCGCGTCGCTCTCGAAGAAGACCTCGCCCGAGCCCTCGTAGCGCCAGACCTCAGCACCGGTCTGCGGATCGATCTCCAGGATGCGCGAGCGGCCGCCGGGGCCGAGCTTGCCGAGATTGTCGAACAGCAGGATGTTGCCGTTGGGCAGGATGTCCGGGTCGTGCTGGCCGGCCCAGTCGCCGCGGCGCGCCCAGACGATCTCCTCGCTGTCGAGATCGATCACGGCAAGGGTGCCGATATCGCGAAACGACAGCAGCACCTGACCTTCCTCGGCGAAGGGCAGCACGGCGGCCTTCTCTGCGTCGATGTATTCGATGGTGTTGGTGTGGATGAAGTCGTGGTTGTT
Organism: Kiloniellaceae bacterium; assembly: GCA_036570545.1. Classification (GTDB taxonomy): domain Bacteria; phylum Pseudomonadota; class Alphaproteobacteria; order Kiloniellales; family Kiloniellaceae; genus Pelagibius. The sequence continues at coordinate 5,993 of DATCXZ010000142.1, read as the reverse complement.
GAACCAGCTTATGTGGTCCAGCAAGCGCCGGTACTCCGGCTTCGCCAGGATGTCCATGAGGAAGACGGTCTTCAGCTCCTCGCCGTCCGGCGACAACACGGTGACCGCATCGTCGAGCCGCGGGATCGTGATCTGCTCGAGCTTGTCGTAGCGCTTGTTGCGCATCTCGTGGGTCAGCGTGTAGATGCGGCCGTCTTCGGCGATGTCGAAGTCATGATGGCTGCGACCGAGATAGCGCCAGACGACGTTCGAATCCTTGTCGAGCCGGGCTATGCCATAGCCCCAGGGTGTGTCGCCGTAGGTTTCGAACTGGACGATCAGGTCGCCATTCGGCATCAGCCGGGTGCGGTTCCAGTGCATGAAGCTGTCGGGCATCGGGTTCTCGATCGACGAAAGCTCCGGGTCGTAGATGGCGCTGAACGGCAGCGCCCACTTCTGCACCACGGTGCCGTCGAGGGCGATGAGGAACGCCTCCGTGCCGTGGCCGGAGCTGTAGAGCGTATAGCCGGGATAGGCTTCGGCCTCGTTCACCGTCACGCCCTTCTCCGACGTGCGCTCCGGCTTCCAGTAATCGGAGAACAGCGGGCTCTCCGACATCTGCATCTTCTCGACGAAGGCCTTGCCGCCGCGATAGGCGTCCTTCATGGCCTGTGCCGGGAAGACGTCGGCGAGGACGACCATCCCGCCCCCGATGAAGCACAGGAACACCGCGGCAAGAATGAAGCCGCCGAAGCTCAGTCGATCGAGCAGCGAGGAGGATGACTCGCGCGCTTCGGCCGGAGGACGCTGGTCGAGCGGTGTGCGGCTATGCATCGCACCGCCCGTCAATGCTGCTGCAACGGTCAAAGGGCGGTCTTGGGTAAGGGATTGCCATCGTTGGGACCTCCTGGTGAGGAGGACCATTTAACGCGATAGATTATTCCAGGGTTCCCTGCACCCTCACGTGAGCCTGTGCGGTTTCCAGATCGCCACCGTCTTGCTCGCGGCCAGCAGCGCGGTCGCTCCGTCGCGTTCTGTCGAAGTCTGCCTGTCGAAGTCTGCGAAGTGCCCGGTTTCGCGATGGCGGTCGAAGGTCTCGCCATCGTCGTAGATCTCGTAGGGAAACATTCGCTCCGGGCACGCGGTGTCGAAGCTGACATCGAAGCAACGGCCGCCTCGCTCCTTCGTCAGGGAAGTGCTCGCCTGCTGCAGCACTGCCTCACGGAAGGCGCCGATTGCCCCTTTTTTGACTTGGAGAGTCACCGTTACCACGAACGTCGCCGTCTCCCCTATGGTGCGGCCGATCAACTGACGGTCGATAGGAAAGGGCGCGGCCGCCTTCCCGCGGCAACTCCAGCGTTAGTTTTCGAACAAGCTTGCTCGCGTCTTTCGCTCCTGGCTATTCTGGGCCAAGAACAATCACTTGGCATGAGGCGTGAGCAGCCGCCATGGCTGAATCGAAGACCGCATCGCGGCCGCCGTCAGAAGCCGGCATCTCGCAACTGCTGCGCAATCCGGACCTGCTGAGGCTGCTTGGCTATTGGCGCTCGAAGCGCAGCGGCCGCGCGATGCCGTCGCGCCGGGATGTCGATCCCACGGAGATTCCCTGGGCGCTCAGCCGGATATTCCTCGTCGATTACAGCGCACAGGACGGCTTCCGCTACCGCCTTGCCGGTTCCGAGATCGCCTCTGCGTTCGGGCGCGCCAATATGAAGGGACTCTTGTTCAGCGGCTTTCTCCCGCCCGAGCGCGCCCGCTTCGTGGAGGAGCGCTGGATGCCCCTCGTGCGCGACCGCTGCATCGTGGTGATGACCGGCATGATCTACCTGGCCGCCGAGCGCACGTCGATCGGCGAACGCCTTCTGCTGCCGCTGGCGGAGACACCCGACGGCCCCGTGACCGGCGTCTTGGGGATGGCCGAATGCGAGTGGGTCATCGGCGCCGTACCCCGCGAGGTGCGGCTCTCTCAGATCGAATACCTGCCGGTCGCCGACATTCCCTAGCGGCCCCTAGCAGCGCCCTCAGCTCCAGGGAAACGGGCTGTGCGAGACCGGGTGCAGGTCGCCCTCGGCATAGCGCGAGAAGCGGAAGGGCTTCAGCAGCGCCGGCGTCGCGCCGCTCAGCATCTCCTCGGCCACCAGCTTGCCGACGCCGATCATCTTGTAGCCGTGGTTCGAATCCGCGATCACGTAGGCGTTCTCGCGAAAGCGGTCGAACACCGGGAAAGAGTCCGGCGTGAAGCAGCCGATGCCGCCGGAAGGCTCCTTGCGGTAGAGTCCCTGCTTGCCCTCGAAGCGCTTGTGGCAGTGCGCCAGGGCCGAGCACCACATGTGCGCGAAGTCGGGCGAGGAGACGAATTCCGGCGAGGCGGGGCCGTAAGGGTCGATGGCAACCTCGTCGACCGGCGTCGTCACCTCGTAGGGCGAGGCGCCGCCTTGCACGCCGTTGAAGTGGAAGTCCGGCTTGTAGTAGATGCCCCAGAGCTCATCGGTGATGAGCGAGCCGTCGACGTCGGAATGGAGCGGCGCGTCGGTGTCCACGTGCATGACCGGCGGCATGGCGCCGTCGTTGGTGACGAGGTGGCCCGGCTCGACACCCAGCACGCCTTCCTCGAGCTGCCAATAGCGCCACATCGGCACGTCGTCGTGCAGCACGCCGTCACGGCCCTTCACGGCGATCTTCTTGGGCAGGTCGAGCATGTCCCAGAAGTCGCGCACCCAGGGCCCCGTGCCGATCACGATCTGCTCGCAGGCGATGCGCCCGCGGTCGGTCTCGACCGCCGCCACGGCCTCCGAGTTGTGGCCGAAATCGAAACCGGTGACGGTGACGCCCGTGAGGACGCGCACCCCCAGCGCCTCTGCCTTGCCGGCGAGGCCGTACATCGCGGCGGTGTTGTTGGCGTAGCCGCCCTTCTTCTCGTGCAGCACCGAGGTGATGCCCTTGGCCTGCCAGTCGTGGAACAGCCCCTTCATGTAGAGGTCGCTTTCCTTGGCACCCTCGATGAAGACCGACTCGTAGCCGATCGCCTGCTGCTGCTGGTAGATCGAGGCGACGTCGGCGCGCATCACCTCCGGACTGATCTGCATGTAGCCGACGGGATGATAGCTAAAGGCCTTGGGGTCGCTCTCCCACACCGCCACGGAGTGGGCCATGAGCTCGCGCATGGCCGGCTGGAAGTAGTTGTTGCGCACGACGCCGCAGGCGATGCCGCTGGCCCCGGCGGCGATGCCGCCCTTGTCGATGACGAGGACGTCCTTGCCGCTGCCCTTGCCGCGCGCCGCCAGCGCCTCGGCCAGGTGCAGCGCGGTCGAGAGGCCGTGGATGCCGGCGCCGATGACGACAATGCGGCTGCTGTCGGGAAACGCCATGGGGGACTCCTCCAGGAACGGCGGTTTGGCAGCAGCCTAAGGCGGGCCATGCGGTCCCGGCGCACAATCGGCGAGATCGATAGCCCCTCATCGGCGGGGGTGATGGAAGGGAACATCACGCGAGCGAAGGTCGGATTGGGGCTATCCCCTGCGCTCCGCTGTCGTCCCGGAGCTTGTCCCCGAGACCCAATGGCGTCTGCGAAGCGGGCCTCCATCACCCCCACCGATCCGCTCCATTGAAATCTTCAATGCCCCTGCCCCACCCTGGACGCCGCCGCGCCTCTGCGCCCTAATGCTCCGGCCTTCATTGCGGGATTCCTTCATGGCGCGCTACTCGGCCTTTTCGCTCCTCGCCAATGCCTTCACCGGCAACCGCCGGTGGGAGCGCGTATGGCGCTCGCCGGCGCCCAAGCCGGCCTACGACGCAGTCATCGTCGGCGGCGGCGGGCATGGGCTCGCCACCGCCTACTACCTCGCCAAGAACCACGGCATCGCCAACGTCGCCGTGCTGGAGAAGGGCTGGCTCGGCAGCGGCAACATCGGACGCAACACCACCATCGTGCGCTCCAACTACCTGCTGCCCCCCAACACCCACTTCTACGAGCACTCGATGAAGCTGTGGGAGGGGCTGTCGCAGGACCTCAACTACAACGTCATGTTCTCGCAGCGCGGGGTCCTCAACCTCGCCCACTCGCCGAGCCAGATGGACGCCTACGCGCGGCGTGGCAACGCCATGCGCCTCGCCGGCTTCGATGCCGAGCTGCTCGACCGCGCGCAGGTGGCGAAGATGGTTCCGGGCCTCGACATGTCGCGCGGCACGCGCTTTCCCGTCGAAGGCGGCCTGCTGCAGCCGCGCGGCGGCACCGCGCGGCACGATGCGGTCGCCTGGGGCTATGCCTACGGCGCCGACCGCCAGGGCGTCGACCTCATCGAGAACTGCGAGGTCACCGGCTTCATCCGCGAGAACGGCGCCATCGTCGGCGTCGAGACCACACGCGGCACCATCCGTGCCGGCAAGGTCGGCGTCGCGGTCGCCGGCAGCACCTCGGTGGTGCTGCAGAAGGCCGGCCTGCGCGACCTGCCGATCGAAAGCCACGTCCTGCAGGCTTTCGTCTCGGAAGCGCTGAAGCCGCTCATCGACACCGTCGTCACCTTCGGCGCCGGCCACCTCTACATCTCGCAGTCCGACAAGGGCGGCCTGGTGTTCGGCGGCGACATCGACGGCTACAACTCCTATGCCCAGCGCGGCAACCTGCCGATCGTGAAGCACGTCGTCGCCGCCGCGGTGACCATGCTGCCCAACCTCGCGCGCCTGCGCCTGCTGCGCTCCTGGGGCGGCATCATGGACATGTCGATGGACGGCAGCCCGATCATCTGCAAGTCCCCGATCCCCGGCCTCTACGTCAATGCCGGCTGGTGCTACGGCGGCTTCAAGGCGACGCCGGCCTCCGGCTGGTGCTTCGCCCATACCATCGCGAACGACGCGCCGCACGCGCTGAACGCCGCCTTCACGCTGGACCGCTTCTGCCAGGGCCGCGTCATCGACGAGCGCGGCGCCGGCCCGCGTCCCGAACTGCATTGAGGAGCGAGTGAGATGCCTGCAGTTGCCCGCCTCGCCCTTCGAGACGCCGCTGCGCGGCTCCTCAGGGTGAGGCTCCATTTCAACATCGACCTCATGCTGAGGAGCGAAGCGTCTCGAAGCACCCCGTCTCAAAGCATGGGGCCGATCGGCACCGCTGCCAGCCAAGGACCCTGCCCATGCTGATCCCCTGCCCGCACTGCGGCCCGCGCGACGTCGGCGAGTTCACCTACGGCGGCGACGCCACGAAAGAGCGCCCCGATCCCGGCTCCGCCATCGCCGCCGACTGGTGCGACTACGTGTTCTACCGCGACAACCCGCGCGGCCGGCACATCGAGCATTGGCACCACGGCCAGGGCTGCCGCCTCTGGCTGAAGGTCGCGCGCGACACCGTCACGCACAAGATCGAGAGCGCCGAGATCGTCGGCCCCTGGGCAGCCGCCGAACCGAAGCGGGAGCGCGGCGTGGCATGAGCGGCTTTCGTCTCGACAGCGGCGGCCTCGTCGACCGCGGCAGGCCGCTCAGCTTCACCTTCGATGGGCGGCGCTACCAGGGCTTCACCGGCGACACCCTCGCCTCCGCGCTGCTCGCCAGCGGCGTCGACCTCTACGGTCGCAGCTTCAAGTACCACCGCCCACGCGGCCTGTTCTCCGCCGGCGTCGAGGAGCCCAACGCGCTGGTCACCCTGCGCAGCGGCGCGCGGGCCGAGCCCAACACGCGGGCGACGGTGGCCGAACTCTACGACGGCCTGGAAGCGGCCAGCCAGAACCGCTGGCCCTCGCTCGCCTTCGACTTCATGGCGGTGAACGGCCTCGCCGGGCCGCTGTTCTCGGCCGGCTTCTACTACAAGACCTTCATGGGGCCGACGCGCAAGGCCTGGATGTTCTACGAGCACTTCATCCGCAAGGCGGCCGGCCTCGGTGCCGCCAGCTTCCTGCCCGATCCCGATCGCTACGAGGAGATGCACGCCTTCTGCGACGTGCTGGTGGTGGGCGCCGGGCCGGCCGGCATCGCAGCGGCGCTGGCCGCCGCCGGCAGCGGCGCGCGCGTCATCCTCGCCGACGAGC
>DATCXZ010000141.1:0-9973 GCA_036570545.1 Kiloniellaceae bacterium | reverse complement strand
GGCGAAGACGTCGTCCTGGGTGACGAAGCTCATCTCGAAGTCGAGCTGGTAGAACTCGCCCGGCGAGCGGTCGGCGCGGCTGTCCTCGTCGCGAAAGCAGGGCGCGATCTGGAAGTAGCGGTCGAAGCCGGCGATCATCAGAAGCTGCTTGAACATCTGCGGCGCCTGCGGCAGCGCGTAGAACTTGCCAGGGTGCAGGCGGCTCGGCACCAGGTAGTCGCGCGCGCCCTCGGGGCTGCTGGCGGTGAGGATCGGCGTCTGGAACTCCTGGAAACCCTGGCCCACCATGCCCTCGCGGATCGCCTGGATGACCTGGCCGCGCAGGCGGATGCGCGCCTGCATCTTCTCGCGCCGGAGGTCGAGGTAGCGATAGCGCAGGCGGGTGTCCTCGCCGGCGTCTTCTTCAGAGTTCACCTGCAGCGGCAGCACGGCGGCGCGCGACTGCACGACCACCTCCTCCACCTGCAGCTCGACCGAACCGGTCGCCATCGCGGCGTTCACGGTCTCCGCGCTGCGCACCACCACCGGCCCGGTCACCGTGATGACGCTCTCGACGCGCGCGCCCTCCAACTCGCGGAACAGCGGGCTCGACACGTCGATGACGCACTGGGTGATCCCATAGGTGTCGCGCAGGTCGACGAACAGCAGTTGGCCGTGGTCGCGCTTGCGATGGATCCAGCCGGACAGGCGGACCCGCTGGCCGGCATGATCTGGGCGCAGCTCGCCGCAGGTATGGGTACGGTAGGGGTGCATCGGGAAAGCTTCCGGGAAAATCTCTGGCAGCGGCGTGACAGGGGCCGAGGAATCAGCGCGCAAGAGGCCGGGAAACCGGCACTTTGTCAAGTCCGCCGGCTGCCCTTGGGCGCTTGCTTCGGCGCTTTCGCGGGTCCGCGATAGCGTGTATACCGGCGCCATGAACCTGATTGCCGACAGCGCAGAACTCCAGGCTTTCTGCGCCCGCCTAGCCAAAGCCGACTACATCACCGTCGATACCGAATTCCTCCGGGATTCCACCTACTGGCCGAAGCTCTGCCTGCTGCAGATCGCCGGGCCGGAGGAAGCCGACGTGGCCGCGGTCGACCCCCTCGCCCCCGGCCTCGACCTGGCGCCGGTCCTCGCCCTTTTCGACGACCCGGGCATCGTGAAGGTGCTGCACTCGGCGCGCCAGGACATGGAGATCTTCTTCCACATGACCGGCCGCCTGCCGGCGCCGATCTTCGATACCCAGGTGGCGGCAATGGTCTGCGGCTTCGGCGAATCGGTCGGCTACGACACCCTCGCGCGCAAGCTGACCGGCGCCCAGATCGACAAGTCCTCGCGCTTCACCGACTGGTCGCGCCGGCCGCTGGCAGAGCGCCAGCTCGTCTATGCGCTGGCCGACGTCACCCACCTGCGCAAGGTCTATCAGAAGCTGGCCCGCCGCCTGGAGAAGAGCGGCCGTGCCTCCTGGCTCGACGAGGAGATGGCCATCCTCACCTCGCCGGAGACCTACCGCCTGGAGCCGGTGGAAGCCTGGAAGCGCCTGAAGACGCGCTCCAACGACCGCCGCTACCTGGCGGTGCTGCAGGCGCTGGCGACCTGGCGCGAAGTGGAGGCCCAGCAGCGCGATGTGCCGCGCGGCCGGGTGCTGCGCGACGAGCAGCTTTTCGACATCGCCGCCCATCGTCCGACCAACGAGGAGGAGCTCGCGCGCTCGCGCGGCGTCAGCCGCGACCTCGCCCGCGGACGCATCGGCAAGGCCGTTCTCGAGACCATCGCCGGCGCCCTCGCCCTTCCGGACTCGGCCCTTCCGAAGCCGCCTCCAAAGCAGGAAACGCTTAATGGAATCGGCCCATTAATGGATCTTCTTAAGGTGATGCTCAAGCTGCGCTGCGAGGAGCACGACGTCGCCCAGAAGCTCGTCGCCAGCAGCGCCGACCTGGAGCAGATCGCCACCAGCGACGAGGCGGACGTGCTGGCGCTGCGCGGCTGGCGCTACGAGGTCTTCGGGCGCGATGCCCTCGCCCTGAAGCACGGCACCGTGGCGCTCAGCGCCTCCGGCAGCAAGGTGCGCGTGGTGCCGGTGGGCGGGGCGGCCGAGGCGTGACCGCCGGGCACCGACCCGTACACCGCCTCTTCATCGTCACCCTCGGGCTTGACCCGAGGGTCCAGGGCGACCGCTCCGTCACTTGCCCTTGGATCCCGGCTCGCGCTCGCGTTCGCTCGCTTGGCCGGGATGACGGACTGACTGAACGATAGAGATGCGTGCGCGCTTCGGCGAAGTCAGGAGCACGCAGGGCGCTATTGCCGCGATTCTGCTCGCCCTGTCCGCTCCCGCCCTTGCAGAAGTCCCCGCGCCGCCCGGCGGTGGCTTTGGCCTGCCGCTCGACTGTCCGGCCGATATCGCCTGCACCGTCCAGAACTACATCGACCACGACCCCGGCCCCGGCTGGCGCGACCACACCTGCGGCCCGCTCAGCTATGACGGCCACCGCGGCATCGACATCCGCCTGCCCACGCTGGTCGAGATGCGCCGCGGCGTCGCCGTGGTCGCCGCCGCCGACGGCGAGGTGCTCATCGCCCGCGACGGCCAGCCCGACCGGCCGATGCGGGAGGCCGGACCCGGCAAGACCGTCGATCAACGCAACGGCAACTGGGTCGCCGTTCGCCACGGCGACGGCTGGGTCACGACCTACGCCCACATGCTAAAAGGCAGCGTGGCCGTGCGCGCCGGCCAGCGCGTGGCGCGCGGCGACCGCCTCGGCCTCGTGGGGCTCTCCGGCAACACCGACTTTCCGCACCTCCACTTCGCGGTCACTCTCGGCAACCGGCTGCTCGACCCCTTCACCGGCCAGGAACTCACGGCCGCCTGCGGCGATGCCGCGGAAAGCCTGTGGTCGCCGGCGGCCCAGGCGCAGCTTGCCTACCGCGCCGGCGGGCTGCTCTCGGCCGGCTTCCTCGGCCGCCAGCCGACCCATCACGAGGTGATGGACGGCGTCGACGCGCCGGCCGCCATCGCCGCCGGCGCGCCGGCCCTGGTGTTCTGGACCGGCTCCTGGGGCGTGCTGAAGGGCGACCGGCAGATCCTGACGATCATCGGTCCTGACGGCAGCGTCTTCATGAGCGCCGAGCGCGTGCTGGAACGAAACCGCGCCACCGAATCGCGCTGGATCGGCAGGAAGCGCCGCAGCGAGCCTTGGCCACCCGGCCGCTATCGCGGCCTCTACCGGCTCGAGCGCCAGGTCGGCGGCGCCACGGTCACGGTGATCGACGTCCAGCGCGAGGTCGAGGTCGCGGCCGACTAGCGGCGGCGACCTTCAGACGACGATCCGTGTCTCCTCGAAGCTGCCTGCCTGGGCCAGCGCCTTCAGGCGGCGTTGCACCGCCTCGCCGTCCGGCACCGAGCCGTCGTCCGGCAGCTTCAGCGTCAGCCGCCTGCCCTCCACCACGAGCGCGCTGCGATCGAGCACCCAGCGGGTCGCGGCGCTGACCCGGTACGACAGCCGCAGCGCGGCACCCAGCAGGATGGCGCGCGCACGCCAGCGCTCGCTGAGCAGCGCTGCCGCTTCCTTGGCCTCCCTGGCACTGGGCGGCGCGCCATAGCGCAGAAAGACGGTGTAGGCGATAAAGGCGCGCCCCGGATGGTCGATGCCGACCAGCGGATAGTGCAGGATGCGCCGCAGCGCCTGGATGGCACGGAAGTCCGGGTGCTCGCGCCAGGTCAAATCGGAGAGATGACAGGCGGCGAGCCGCAGCCGCCGCTCCTCCTCGTTGTCGTCGTCGAACAGCGGATCGCACCAGGTCATCAGGCTCTCGCCCAGGCCGCTGAAGCGCGACTCGCGCTCGGCGATCTCGGCCGCCGCCGTGAGCAGCGGGTCCTCCTCTCGCACCGCCTGCGGCAGTTGATTGAACAGATAGCCCTCGCGCAGCCCCTGGGTCGAAAAGGTCACCTGCGCGCACTGCATCCGTTCCAGCAGGCGATTGAGGATCAGCGAGCCGATCGGCAGCGTCTCGCGCCGCCGCCGCGATACATGCTGGATGCCGTCGAGCGAAGACTTGCCGAGGCGGCTGACCAGCCGTGCGAGGGTCATGGCCTCGTTGCGGGAGATCGTGTGGCCGTGGATGGCGTGCAGCGGATAGCGATACTGCTCGATGTGCAGGCGGGCCAGGTTGCGCCAGGTGCCGCCGACCGGATAGAAGGCGCGCCCCTTGCCGGCGCCCAGCCAATCGACCGTCGCCAGCACCTTGTCGATCAGGTGGCGGGCCTTCTGGCGGTCGCTGCCGCAACTCTCCATCAGGCGCAGCGGCCCGAGCGGCAGCGTGACCAGATGGCCGACCCGGCCGCCGGTCACCTCGACCAGTTCCAGGCTGCCGCCGCCGAGATCGCCCATGATGCCGTCGGCACGCGGGTTGCCGGCGATGACGCCGAGGGCGGACAGCTTCGCCTCCTCCTCCCCGCTCAGCAGGCGCACGGGATGGCCGCAGAGCCGCTCCACCGTCTTGCAGAAGGCCGGCCCGTCGTCAGCCTCGCGCACCGCCGCGGTGGCGATGAGGTCGATCCGCCCGACCCCCATGGCCCGTGCCAGGGCGGTGAAGCGCACCAGGTTCGGCACCGCCAGCGCGACGCCTTCCGGCGACAGGCGGCCGCTCGCGTGCAGGCCGCGGCCCAATCCGCAGAGCACCTTTTCGTTGAACACCGTCGCCGGCGCCCGCTTGAGGCCGTCGAATACCACCAGTCGGATGGAGTTGGAGCCGATGTCGACGACGGCCACGCGCTCGTCCCGCGCACCGCCCTTGGCCGGGTAGGCATGCGTTGCCTGCTGCGGCCTTGTCATGCGCCGGTCAGGACTTCTTCAGTACCAGCCTGGGCGCCTTCTTCGACTTCTTCAGGGCCGAGCCGCGGCCGGACAGGCTGGGATTCGTCATGAAGTAAGTGTGCGCGCTGAACGACTTCGGCGTCGAGCGCACGCGCCGGAAGGTTCCCTCAGGCTCGAGAACCCAGCTCTGCGCCTCGTCGTTGAAATTGGCGATCATGATCTGGTCGAGGACCTGCTGGTGGACCGTTGCGTTCTCGATGGGAATCAAGGTCTCGATCCGGCGGTCCAGATTGCGGGGCATCCAGTCCGCAGAGGAGATGAAGACCTTGGCGTCCCGGGACGGTAGCGACTTGCCATTGCCGAAGCAAACGATTCGGCTGTGCTCCAGGAACCGTCCGACGATGCTCTTCACCCGGATGTTCTCGGACAGTCCCGGCACGCCGGGCCTGAGGCAGCAGATGCCACGGACGATCAGGTCGATGGCAACGCCGGCCTGCGAGGCCTTGTAGAGGGCATCGATGATCTCCGGATCGACCAGGGAGTTCAGCTTGGCCCAGATCGACGCCGGCAGCCCGGCCCGCGCGTGGCCGATCTCGTCCTCGATGAGCTGCAGCAACTTCTCGCGCAGCGTCAGCGGCGCGAAGGCGATCTTCTCCATGGCTTTCGGCGTGGCGTAGCCGGTCATGTAGTTGAACAGCCGGGTGGCGTCGCGCCCCAGCGCCGGGTCGCAGGAGAAGAACGAGATGTCGGTATAGATCTTGGCGGTCACCGGATGGTAGTTGCCGGTGCCGAAGTGAACGTAGGTGCGGATCGCATCGCTTTCGCGCCGCGCCACCAGCGAGATCTTGGCGTGCGTCTTCAGCTCGAGGAAGCCATAGATGACCTGCACGCCGGCGCGCTCCAGGTTGCGCGCCCAGCGGATGTTGCGCTCCTCGTCGAAGCGCGCCCTCAGCTCGACCAGCGCGGTGACCGACTTGCCCGCCTCGGCCGCCTCGCCCAGCGCCTTGACGATGGGCGAGTCCTCCGAGGTGCGATAGAGCGTCTGCTTGATGGCGACGACCGCCGGATCGTTGGCCGCCTGGCGCAGGAACTGCACCACCACGTCGAAGCTCTCGTAGGGATGGTGGACGACGAAGTCCTTGGCGCGGATCGCCGCGAAGCAGTCGCCGCCGAAGTCGCGGATGCGCTCCGGAAAGCGCGGGTTGTAGACCGGGAACACCAGGTCCGGGCGGTCGTCGACGATCAGCTCCTTGATGTCGGCCATGCCCAGCATGCCGTTGAGCGCGAAAACGTTCTCCGTCTCGACCTGCAGCTCGCGCGCGACGAAGTCGAGCAAGGTCGGCGCCATGTCGCCGCCGAGCGACAGCCGGATCACCGAGCCACGGCGGCGCCGCTTCAGCGCGCTCTCGAACTCGCGCACGAGATCCTCGGCCTCTTCCTCCACCTCGACGTCGCTGTCGCGCAGCACCCGGAAGGAGCCGCTCGATTTCACCTGGAAGCCGGGGAACAGCTCATCGAAGTAGAGCCGCAGCAGTTCTTCCAGGCGGATGAAGCGCTTGGCCTCGCCCGGCAGGCGGATGAAGCGATCGACCAGCGCCGGGATCGGGATCAGGCCGTTGATCTGAGAGCGGTGCTGGCCGCGCAACAGCTCGACGACGACGCAGAGCCCGCGGTTCGGAATGAACGGAAAGGGGTGCGCCGGGTCGATGGCGATCGGCGTCAGCACGGGATAGAGATGGGCGGTGAAGTAGGCATCGAGCCAGCGCTTCTCGCTCGGCGTCACCTCGTCGGCGCCGATCACCGCGATGCCGGCCTCGCGCAGCTCGGCGATGAGATCGAGCCACTTGTCCTGTTGCCAGCCCATCAGCTTGGCAACGCGCTCGTTGATGGCGGCGAGCTGCTGGGCCGGCGTCAGGCCCTCCGGCGATGCCGTCTTGACGCCGGCGCGCACCTGGCCGCGCAAGCCGGCCACGCGCACCATGAAGAACTCGTCGAGGTTGCTGGCCGAGATGGACAGGAAGCGCAGCCGCTCGAGGACCGGATGGTTGACGTTGTAGGCCTCTTCCAGCACCCGCTCATTGAAGCCGAGCCAGGAAATCTCACGGTTGATGAAGCGCTCCGGAGACGAAAGATCGATTCCTGCGACCTCGGCGCCCTGCGGCAGGTCGGATTCCCGCGCCAGCGGCTCGATTTCCAGGGCTGCGACTTCACTCTGATCCACGCCATGCTCTCCCCGCCCGCGGCGCCGTTGCGGCGCCCGCAAAGATCGTAACATGCTCATTAATACCAAATTATTGCAGAATATGGGACCGGGCGGCCAGGCCGGCAAGGCTGGCTACGCCAGCACCTGCTGTCGCTGCCCGGCGACAGGGGGAAATAGCGACTCTTTGACATAGCTCAAAGTGGCTGCCGCGGGGACCGGCTACACTGATTGCGGCCCATGGGTAATCCCTACCCAGCCCCATGAGCCGGGCCTTCCCGCTCGACCTCCGCGGTCCGCGGGAAGGCCGTTTTTCATGTCGGCCCGGCTGCCTGCTAGAGCAGATCAGGGTCGGATGGAATCACCAGAGGCGATCCACCGACCCTGATCTGCTCTACCCTTTTGAAGTAGATCGGATTCACATTGTCGGGTGGAACCGCGCCGCGGTTCCACCCGACAATAGTCCGATCTAGGAAACGATCTCCCAGGCGCCGTCAGGCTGGCGGCAGGCGATGCCGTAGCCGGACTGCAGGCGGCTCCCCACGGTGATCTGGTGCTGGAACTCGCGGCAGTAGCGCCCGCTCCCGTCGGCGCCGTCGCGGATCGGCGTTATGCTCCCGTAGACGCCGCTGTCCCCCCACTGGATGCTCTCGCCGATCGGCACCGCCACGGCGCGCTGCTGCGCCCAGACATAGCTCTGCTGCTGGCTTTCGTTCAGCCTGTCGACGAGCTGCAGCGCGAGGATGGCATAGAGCGCCCAGTTGTCGTGGCTGCTTTGCCGATAGTGGCGATGGCGCGGCTTTGGATAGTGGTGGAAGTGTCGCTTGGGCGGCGGCGCCCAGTGGCGGTGGCCGTGCCAGATGACGACGGCGCGGCCGTGCTTGCCATGTCCCCGGCCATGCTTCTTCCAGTGCTTGTGGTGCTTGCCGCGGTCCCGGTCCCAGTGCTTTCCGTGCTTTCCATCATGGCCGTGCTGCCAGTGGGAATCGCCGCGCCGATGCTCGCGCCGGTCGTCGTCGGCGAGCGCCGGCGCGCTCGACAGCAGGAACGCGGCGCAGAGCGCCAGGATGATCTTGTTGGCCATTTTTTCTCCGATCTTTCCAAAGCGGCCTCTGGCCCTGGTGTGATCGGTGCTACGGCAGGGACGCCGCGGCCATCCCCGGCGCCCCAAAAATGCCTTAGCCGCCAAGTCTTCCCTCTCGGCGGCCTCAGTGCACGCGGCCCCAGACGCCGGCCTGGGCATCGAACACGAAGACGGCATGGCGCAGCGCCGCGGCTTCGGAAATCTCGAACTCGAGCGTCTCTTCCCAGATGCTATCCGGCATCGTGCTCTGATAGAGCGCAGGCCTCGCTCGTTTTGACGCGAGCTGCGCATAGAGATAGGTGCAGTAGTTCAGAACTGCCTTCGCCGTCTCGCCCATGGCTGCGTAGGCGTCCGAAACCTGCTGCGGTGTCAGATCGCTGTAGAACACGAAGCTGAGACGGCCGCCCAGGCCGTCCGTCTCCAGCATCAGCTTCACCGGAGGAGAGAAGAGGCCTTGCTGCGACGGCGGCTGCGCGGCGGGGGCCGCCTGTTGCGCATCCAGTCCATCCAGGGTCGGCTCCTTCCGGCTGGACTTCCACTCGTAGGGAGACTTCGACGCCTCGTCGTACGACTCAAGCACCAGCGCCTTCAGGCCCTTGTAGATATCCTTGCCGGCTTCCGAGAGAACGGCTGTGGAGATGCCGCCGACCACGAAGACGAACAGCGCGGGGAGCGCCCACTCCAAGACGCCCTGCGGGTCGGGATACTCTGCCTTCACCTGGGCGGCCGCGTCGATCTTGGCGGCCTCCTCCCTCAGGTGCGCCGCGAAGTCCTCGCTGACCACCGGTATGTAGGTGACCTTCAACATGGCTGCCTCCCCTGCGGCGGGTGACAGGCGGCGGCTCCTGCCTGGATCTATAGTGTTCCGGGAAAGGCGCCGCCGTCCAGCAGCAGGTTCTGGCCGGTGATGAAACCGGCGTTGGCACCGCAGAGGAAGGCGCAGGCCTCGCCGAACTCGACCGGATCGCCGAAGCGACCGGCGGGGTTGCCGGCGGCGCGCTCCCTGGCCACCTCCTCCAGGCTGCGCCCGGTCTTCTCCGCCGCCGCCGTCATCGTGTGGCGCAGCCGGTCGGTGTCGAACGGCCCCGGCAGCAGGTTGTTGATGGTGACGTTGTCGATCACCGTCTTGCGGGCGAGGCCGGCGACGAAGCCGGTGAGGCCGGCGCGCGCGCCGTTCGAGAGCCCGAGGATATCGATCGGCGCCTTCACCGCGCCCGAGGTGATGTTCACGATGCGCCCGAAGCGCCGTTCCATCATGCCGTCGACCGTCGCCTTGATCAGCTCGATCGGCGTCAGCATGTTGGCATCCAGCGCCTTGATCCAGTCGTCGCGGCTCCAGTTGCGAAAGTCGCCCGGCGGCGGCCCGCCGGCGTTGTTCACCAGGATGTCGGGCTGCGGGCAAGCCTCCAGCGCCAGACGCCGGCCCTCCGGCGTGGTGATGTCGGTGGCGACCGCCGTCACCGTCACGCCGCTGGCAGCGCGGATCTCCTCCGCCGTCTTCTCGAGCGGCTCGCGCGTGCGGGCGACGATGGTGACGTCGACGCCTTCCTTCGCCAGCGAGAAGGCGCAGGCGCGGCCGAGGCCCTTGCTCGCCGCACAGACCAGCGCCTTGCGTCCGCGAATACCCAAATCCATTGCTAGACTCCCTCTATGCTGTCTTCCGCCTCATTGGCTTCGAGCTCGTGCAGTGCCGCGCGCGCCAGCGGCAGCGTGATCTGGCGCCGCCTGGCGGTCAGAGCGGCCCGGTCGATGGCGGCCGCCACATGGCGCGCCGCTGTGACCGAGCGCGGCATGCGCGCCATGAGAAACCGCACCACCTCCTCGCCGGCATCGAGCTGCCGGTCGATGAAGAGCTTCACCAGCACCGTCTCGACAAGAGCTTCGTCCGGCTCG